>CALDSN010000035.1 GCA_937924555.1 uncultured bacterium
CCTAATCCACGCCGCCAGCGTTCGTCCTGAGCCAGGATCAAACTCTCCATCATAATAATTTATGACTGAAGTGACAAGAGCTTCATTCTCACATTCACACTCTATAAACTTCTAAAAGATCATTCTTGCCCCACTCTCGTCGAGCAGGTTGCGTCATACTCTTGATGGCGGTTTTTTTGTCAATAGCTTTTTTTCACTATTCTTCGTATTATCTTGATGTGTGAAGCCTATCTCTATGTATAACAAGCTATAACCAATCTTACAATGTTGAATGGCAGCAAGGAATATTACTCAACATCAACCTGAAGCAAGGCCAAGAAATGAGAGTAAACACTATAAGCCGGTTTAGGATTTCTTAATAATCAGCTACGAGGTCCCAAACCCAATTGTTGGTTCCATACTTATTAAGCAATGGGTGAGAATCATTGATTCTCACCCGAAAAGTATGGAGAAGACTATGTATTATAAACGGAACCCCACCCCAAACCCCATCTGGGAGTATTTGAGATCCATATCATAAGAATCGTGTCCGTAATAAGGATAGTGCATATCGCGATCAACTGTTGTCTCGGCATGATGCTCCGTATATACCCCTTGGATAATAATATGCTTACTTAAAACTAAACCGATACCTCCTCCAAACATTGAACCACCAACTGTGTCATAACTTATTGAGTTGTACCCGTTATCTACATCTTCAAGGTAGCTCCCGTCAGTATCAATTTCGTTATAACCTGCTCTGCCAATTAACTCAAGAGATAGACTTGAACCAAGCGGAATATCGAAACGCCCCACTAAGAATAGAGAGTTAAAACAAAATGACGGCTTATCCGAATTGCCTGGTATATCCCAATCGAATTCTCTCATCGCTTGCATTTCAGTTCCTAAACCCATATGAAATCCACCACTGCCAAATAGTATTTCCAAGCTGGGGGAAGATGCAGACTTGACGTCGGAAGTAATAGAATCATAGTTATCATGTCCTCCGTGGTACATTTCTCCTGCACCGGTAATATTGTTTATCTGTACTGTAATCCCTGAATTTGGGCTTTCCATCTCCATAATATAGTCGGGGTTATCATAGTCGGGGATATCGACAGAGAAGCAAAGTGAGGAAATAGCAATGAAGGTAAGCAAGCAAAAAAGCTCTTTCATAAATGACTCCATAATATTATTGTACCGTCCTTTCGTTTAGGCGGGCTTGTTGTTGTTTGAATTACCATGAAATGTAATATTCAAAATTGTGGAGGGGAACACAACCCCTCCACGTAAACACTTATGTCACCACTCCCAACAAAGTAGTAACAACACCTGTGGACTTACTTAAGTTTGATGCCCTTACCAGTTACTGTTACAGATGTTTTAGAATAGAAAGGAAAAAACATGGTAGATTTAGTTTTAAATCTGGGTGCAATGATTGAATCAGCACCTTTGGAATTTTCTATAGCATCGTAGACAGCCATGGCTTCTACTGTGCTATATGAAGGGTACCCAAACATTATCTGCCCATAGTTTGGTTTTACACCATCAACGAAGAAAAGAATCTGCGTTACCTCAGCACTTCCGCTAATATCGCCAACAACTTCGTATTGAGATTTATCGAGCTGAACTGATGCATTCATTGCCGATCTCTCCATTCTGGCTGAATTCATAGTGCAGCCGGTGATTAGAAGCAGCAAAGCTGCCAACAGTAAGACAACAAGTTTTCTCATTGTTCCTCCACTTTAATTTTTTGAATTAAAGCATATTATCTACATAGCATTAGCTGTCAAGGGGCATTTCTACTTGTATGGTATTTGGTGTGGAAATTTGTTAACATGTGTCCATGTCTTGGGATTATTGTGATTGCTGTTTTACTGCGGGGCTATAGATTAAACTCGAGTTAGGTTAGACTTCATGAGATAAGAGAATAATTGATGAAGTTATTATAGCTTCCTTGTGAGAGTGAAGTAGAATGTAGCTCCCTTGCCTGGGCTTGATTCTGCCCAAATCTTGCCCCCATGTTTGATAACTATCCTCCGCACCGTTGCCAAACCAATGCCCAAACCCTCGAAATCAGTGTTTGTGTGCAAGCGCTGGAAGTTGTGAAAGAGCTTGTTGACATAGTCCATATTAAAGCCTATCCCGTTATCACGAACAAAGAAAGTAGGGACTCCCTCTCTTTGTATTACCCCGAATTCAATAGATGGATCATCCCTTTTTCCCGAGAACTTTATTGCATTAGCAATGAGGTGCTCTAAAGCAATGCTTACCAGCTTCTTATCGCACAAGGCATACAAATCTGGTTGTACCGCATAAGATACATTGGGAAGAGAGTCTGCCGAGATGTTACTCTCCAATATCGCTCTTGCCAATTCGCTTAAATTGGTGCGTCCGAGTACTATATCTTTGCGTGACACATTGGATAGACCATGCAATGCATCGAGCACAACACCAAGCTTTTGTGCATCCTGACGGATACTATGCAGGTGCTGAATTGCGCTTTGATCCAGTAAATGGGAATAATCTTCTATCAATACAGAGCTAAAACCATCTATTCCTCTTAGTGGAGTCCTTAGATCGTGAGATAAAGAGTAAGCAAAGTCATCTATCTCTTCCAAGGCAGCGGTAAGCTGCTGGGTGCGATCCCTCACGTGGTTTTCCAAATCCTCATTCAGAGATTTCAGCTTAGATTCATAAAGCTTCCTGCTGGTTATATCCTTGGCAAGAACCGTAACTCCAATAACGACATCGGTGGAATCCATCATCGGTGCAAAGGATACTTCCAGAGATCGGAAGAGCGTCGTGTAGGGA
>CALDSN010000036.1 GCA_937924555.1 uncultured bacterium
TTCTCCCGGCGCGGATGCCCCTGATGCAGCATTCATGGGTATCTTCTCGGAAGATCTCGATTTCCCCAAAGCTCAAGAATTAGGCTATAAAGGTTATTATGGCGTTCTTATTACCGGTGTTGTTGCCGGTTCCCCTGCTTGGAACCAACGCCTGCAAGAGAATGACATAATCCTCAGCATAGATAAAAAAGAAGTGACTAACTTCGCTACTTTCGAAAGACTCCGTAAGCAATACCGTGCCGGTGACACCGTTGCCTTGGAACTGTTCCGTAACGGCGAAATCATGAACATGAACTTCACCTTTGGCAGTCGCGAAACCAAAGCCCCTGAAGCAGAAGGCGAAGAACCGGTGCAAAAACCCAAGAAATCTGCCGGTTACGGCGGTGGAACCTGGATACCCATGTGGTTCGATACAGACATGACTGATGTAAACAATGTCATATCCGCTATGGGCTTCGGCAAGTTCCCTGAAGACGGCATCCTTATGCAAGGCATCGGTGGTAAGCTACCCGTAGGTAAAGGCTTCTTCTTAGGCGGTCAGGTTACCAGCTTTGAAGAGAACAAGAAGATACTGGAGCCTGTTGTAGGTAGCAACTACCATATCTGGATGCGCTACGAAAACACCATGGGTGGTGTAACTCTGGACAAACGCATCCCCATCACCAAGAACTTCATCACCAGCGCAGGCTTAATGCTTGGTGGTGCCAGCCACACCATTGAAATCCAAAAGAGCAACTCCAACTATGATTGGACAAACTGGGCACCAACCTTCCTGAACAGCAATAACACCCATTCCGTTGCCTCTCGTGAATACCTTGTGGTGCAACCTCGTGCTGAATTCATGTATCGCTTGCTTCCTTGGTTCGGTCTTCGTGCCGAAGCAGGTTACACCTATGGCTACTCCCCCAAAGAAGGCTGGAGAGTTAAAGGCTTAAATGGCGAGAACTTTGAAGTTCTGCATTCACCCGACACTGAGTATCAAGGCTTGAATGTAAGCATCGGCCCCTGGTTCGGGTTCTAAACTTTCCCAAAAGCAATCCCCCTAAACATCCTGCGAAAAGCCCTCTCCTCCCCGGTGAGGGTTTTTCTTTTACCCCCATATTCTGGATACTAAAAAAGGCGGGTAACTCACACCCGCCTAAATCACTGACTGCTTATAGTTACAATAAGGATTTGATAAACAGCGGTAGCATTATCTCATGATGCCCAATGAAGTAATACCCCTTACCCCCTGTTTCCACCGGTCGCTGCACTACATTCACTCTTGCACGATAGTGCATGTTCATATCGAACACAGCTGTACTGAAGTTCTTCACACTCCCCGTCACATTCCTTGCCACGGTTAAGGCTTTCAGGAACACCTCCGGCACTATCACAGCCGAGCCAAAGTTCAGGAACACTCCTCCCTCATCAAGCTTTGCCACTTCGGCACAGAATATCCTGAAATCCCTTAGGGAGCACTCACCGATTGCCGCACCATCCGCATGGGGGCTTTGGTGGATTATGTCCGTACCAATTGCCACCTGCACACATAGCGGAATATTCATCCGATACGCAGCAGCAAGTAAGGACAGCTCTTTATTGGGAGCAGCTTCGTTTATCACCAGTCCAAGTGCTTCACCCAAGCCCATCTCGTTCATGGCACCTTTAACTATGGCGGAATTAATCCCATACGAGGTCTCCTCCGCCATGCCAAACGAGCCATCCTTCAAGGCTTGAGACACATCCTCGGAGGTCTGTCCAAAGAAAGCAATCTCATAATCATGTATCGCAACCGAACCATTACATACCAATGCACCTACATAACCGCTTTCCATCAGCTCAATTATCAGCGGAGCCAAGCCACATTTGATAACATGCCCACCTAAGCCGATAATCAGCGGTTTTCCCATTGCTTTGGCTTTGCGGCAAGCCGTCACCAATTCCTTCAGGTCTTTTGCACTAAGGATATCCGGCAAACAATCCAAGAAATCACTGGTATCAACATATCCTGTTCTTGCAAAGGCACTTTTATCCACTTTACTATATCTTTCTTTTACGGAATAGGTCTTAATGTTGTCTAATTCGATTTCCCGGTATTTACTCACGATACCTATCCTCTTCGCTGAATATACATCCGCAATACTGCTGGCGATACATCCCTTCGGCTTTGGAAAGCTTTATCCCTTCATGCCAAAGGCTGCGCCAGTCATCATAATAGAACTCAACCCCATAACGCTCCGCCATCTGCTTTGCCGTATGCACGATAAGCTCATGCTTTTGATATCTACTGTAGAGCAATGTACTGCTAAACGCATCAAAGCCATTTTCCGCAGCTACCTTGGCAACGCTTTCCAGCCTTACTTCATAGCAATACTCACACCGTGAGGAAATGCCATGTAAAGTCTCCAGCAGAAACGGAACCAAGCCATAGCGGTTCTCTTCTATCAGGCTTATCCCCTCTTTGGCGCAATACTCCCGTAAAGTATCTCTGCGCAATTGATACTCACGCAGGGGATGGATATTGGGATTGAACCAATAGGAACTCACCTCATGCCCCGCATCCCGCAAACGCTGATACGGTGCTATAAAACAAGGTGCACAACATGTGTGCACCAACAACTTAAGATCGGACATAATGTGGCATTTCTACCGGCAGGACAATGGACATCTCCACCACTCCCGCGATATTGCCATCTATAAACCATGGCTGCTGATGGATAAGCTTCTTTTGCCCATCCTTCTCAATGGTATAGCTGTGTGGTTCGCCGGTAGCCAGCATCTTGCGTATCAACACATTGCAATGCTCTGGGTGGTAATCGTACAAGCTTTTCCCAATCAGCTCAGCACCTCCGTACTTAGCGAAGGTGCTAACTGCCTTGTCATTCATTTCGGTAATAATCCCCTCTACATCACAAACAGTGATAGCTGCGGGGAACTCTTTAATCCAAGCGTGCATTAGAATTCCTTCAGGATGTTTGCCGCAACGATACTACGTTGAATCTGGTTAGTTCCTTCGTAGATTTGCAATATCTTGGCATCGCGCATCATCTTTTCCACGGGATACTCTTTCATATATCCATATCCACCAAGGATTTGCACGGCATCTGTGGTAACTTTCATGGCAACATCCGAAGCGAAATACTTACACATTGCGCTTTCTTTGGAATAGTTCTTGGCACCTGAATCCACCATTCTGGCAGTCTGCATCACCAAGGCTCTGGCGGCTTCGATCTGGGTTGCCATATCTGCCAACATGAATTGGATGGCTTGAAAGCTGGAGATGGGTTTACCAAACTGCTCGCGCTCTTTAGAATATTTAATTGCCACTTCATAAGCTCCGCGAGCCACACCGACTGCCTGCGCACCAACCATCGGACGCGACTTATCGAAAACCTTCATGGCTGTGATAAATCCTGTACCTTCGCGCCCCAACAGGTTTTCCGCAGGGATAACGCAATCTTCGAAAATCAGCTCACGGGTGGAGTTAGCTCTGATACCCATCTTATTCTCTTTTTTGCCGAAGCTGAAACCGGGCGTGCCCTTTTCCACCACAAACACCGAGCAACCGCGTGCCCCTTTGCTGGGATCGGTCATGGCAAACACGGTATAAATCTCCGCTTCACCGCCATTGGAAATCCACTGCTTGGTACCATTCAGCACATAGGTGTCGCCCACTTTCCGTGCAGTAGTGCTCATTGCGCCCACATCCGAGCCGGCATTGGCTTCGGTAAGCCCGAAAGCCGCAAGTCTATCTCCCGCAGCAATCTGGGATAGGTACTTCTGCTTTTGCTCTTCGCTACCGGCAATCAGGATGGGATACATGCCCAATCCCGTTACCCCAAAAGCCAAAGATATGCCCATATCCACAGCACAAAGCTCTTCGGTAACGATAGCCAAATCCGCAACCTTACCGCTAATTCCGCCGTATTCCTCAGGAATAAGCACGGCAAACAGGTCACTTTGCTTCATAATCTCCACGATGTCCCAGGGGAAAATCCCTTCTTGATCATAGTGTTCGGAGAGGGGTTTAATCTTTTCCACAGCTATTCTTTTTGCGATTTCTTGCATCTCTAACTGGTCTTCTGTCAAAAAGTAATTCATATCATATCTCCTATATTATCATAGCTTTATGTGCGTGTCATCCTACCCGGACAGGGCATTATGTGTCAACCACTTTTTTTCCCTGCTTCTTGCCTATTGGGTTGCCCTTGAGATACGGTTGCGATTCCCAGCACTCTACTGGGAGGCGCAACGGCATCTCAAGCGTAACTGCCCAAGCAAGCCCTTGGCAACAACCAACAAACTCCCAAACCTAAGCTCACTCTTCAGCAACCATTTTCTTACTCTTTTCCAATAGCTTACGCTCTTCACCCTCTCACGACCCTCTCACGACTCTCTCAGTTGACGAGAGGGTCACGAGAGAGTCAGGTTAGGATGGCGTGAGGAAAGCTCAAGAGAGCTTGCCGAAAACTTTGAATGAGTTATTATATGAATGTATGCGGTTGAGCAAGGTGTGCGAATGCGCTTTGGCGAAGAACAGCCGTAACAAGGAGCTTATATGACACAACAACTAAAAGGCAATATCAAACTTGGTTTCTGGATTGTCTCTATGCTTATGGTATTTCCTGCTTTGATGTTCGGGCAGACAGTATTCAGCTTTTCAGTAGCCAATCTTGAAGCATACGACCGCACGGGAAATTGGGCATACGATGCAGATAACCCGGGTTTCCCCTCAGGTGATACGCAACACTTCACTTTTAACGCCACTTCGCCACACTATTATGCCGAGAAAAAGGTGCATGCCGGCACCACTCCCGGTAAAGTTACCGCTATAACATGTTTGGCAGCAGATCCAAGCCTTGCGCCCAGTCCCTCGCTGTTAAACCTCTATTTCAAGAATCTGGACAATAGCAGCTCAGATTTTGAGCTGGTTTCTTTCACCCGGGTAAACACCACCAATCCGCTTGGTAACTGGTATGCAGCAGGTGAAGCAGGAGATGTGCGAGTTTACTCTAATGCGAAAGGGCAATTGGAATACAACGGGGTGCCAAAACTATATTTGAAGAAAGCGACCTTTGTTATCACCACTCCCTATCCCAATCAAGCAAGCATGCGCCTTATCCCCGGGATGGGAGGCTGGACAGGCAACATCGGTAATGGAGGTGCCTTGGGCTTACCACAAACAGGATATGGCTTTGGAGAGCTGGACACAACTTTATCTGATCCTGCCTGGCTGGCACCCTTTGCCGCATCCAACTATATGGTGGACATGAACATGGTTGGTATATTATCTACCACCAACACCCAAATGGCATGGTTTAATTTTACTCTCAATATTGCTCCTGCGGCATTGCCGGAGAATTCTGCCAATACCATTGTGGATTTAAGCACCCTTGCACCGGGCAATCCTGTCCCGATTCCCTTTGCCAACCAGAATGCAAACGTGAATTTGAATGAAGGAACCAAAGGCGGTGCAACAGCTAATTTAAGCACCTTTTACGTGAACGAAATCAAGCAAACTCCCGCAGGAAACTTCCCCGGTGATTTACCGCAAAAAGCCTCTAAATATTGGCAAATCGGCTCTACTTTAAGCACTTTTTCGGCTGATGTGAGGTTTACCAACTTAGCCAAGGCAAATGAAGATTGGATTATGGTAACAAGGGTGATTGGCACAAGTCAATGGTATAAAATTCCTGAATTTGTGGCACTGGGGCTTAATGCCTTGGATGCGAACATGCAGTTCAGCCCATGGAATGGAAGCTATTGGGAAGTAAAAAATGTGCAGCGGGCACTCGAATTCTCGCTTGCCTCACCCGATGTGCCCTTAGCGGTTACCTTGTCCTCCTTTTCTGCAAGCATAAACAGCGGTAACATGATAGCTCTGGCTTGGGCCACCTCTGCCGAAACAGCGCTTAGGGGATTTAAGGTATATTACAACAGCACTGCCGCGGAAAATGAGGCAATATGCCTAAGCCCGTCGGTTATTGAAGCACAGAATATCAGCAGCGGAGCTAATTATAGCTTCGTGGCTAGCACTATTAGCGACCCTGGAACATATTACTTCTGGTTGGAGGTTGTTTCTCTGGATGGCAGCAGCGAAATGTTTGGGCCTATAAGTAAGTCTTTGGAAAGCGGTTTCATACCACCGTTGCCCGGGAGAAGCTCCCTGGGGGATGCATATCCCAATCCTTTCCGCAAGGGAAGCGAATCCCGTTTTGAAGTTCAGCTTAAAGCCGGCGAACAAGGCGAAGTAAACATCTACAATGTTACGGGACAGGTAATTAAGACCATGAAAGTGGATGAAGGAATTCAGCAAATAAACTGGGATGGTAAAGACAAACACGGGAATAGCTGTGGAAGCGGAATATACTTCTACAAGCTTAGCACTCCCTCAGTATCTCAGACCAAGAAGATGGTTATCTTCAAGTAATCCATTGTCTTCAGTGAAAATCAGGATACGGGTTGACGCTCGTATCCTTTTTATTAGGCGGTAATATATCATTTTACTTGCCATAAAACGATGCCAAAGTTAGATTGTAATCATATCTTACAAATAGGGAGAATGCTATGACAACTGTTAGATCACACAAAACGACATTTCTGATGCTTATAGTGCTATTGTTGGGATTGGGTGCCTGCCGTTTGGATATGGAGCAGGAAATATGGATGAATGAAGACAATTCCGGCAAAGCTTTGATTACAACCACGGTGGTTATCCCCAAGATGGAGGATATGGATTTGATGGAAGAAGGGATGAGCACCGAAAGCCCTCTGGACGAGATGGCAGTGCTGGTGGCGAATACTGAAGGTGCAGAACTGATTGACAGTAATCGCTTTGACAACAGCACCGATGAAGAGATAAACCTGAAGTACTATTTGGAATTCAGCTTCGATAAGCCCGAAACGCTGGCAAAGATTATCCTTACTGACCCTGAAGTGGGATTACAATTAAGCGTCAAAGGCAAGGATAGGACTTTGGTGCTGGATCCGCGTGCCTTTTCCCTGCAAGAAACGGAAGAATACTCTGAGTATCTTGACTTTCTGGATATGAACATGAACCTGAAACTGCACCTGCCCAAGAAGTATAAAGAGCTCAGTCCCGCGGATGATACGCAGGAAAAAGGCAAAGACCTTAGCTGGAGCTATAAACTGGATAGTGATTGGTATGCCGAAGATGAGCGTCCAATAAGCATTAAGTATTAAACAAGTTACGGGAACTGGAGCGAGATTGAAACTGAAGATATGGTCTTGGAATGTGAATGGTCTGCGGGCAGTTTTGAATAAAGGTTTTGTACACATAATCCAGCAGGAAGCACCTGATATCCTGGGCTTACAGGAAACTAAGCTGCAGGAGCACCAAATCCCGGAAGAGCTTGCGGCGATGGATGGATATTTGCAATATTGGTCGCATGCGCAGCGTAAGGGATATTCGGGCACGGCACTGTTCAGCAAACTGCTGCCAAATGGCTTTGAGAATGCCTTTGGAGTGGAAGATTTGGATAGTGAGGGACGGATTAACATTGCCGAGTATGGTAAGTTTTTCCTGTTCAACATCTACTTTCCCAATGGGCAGAAGGATGATGAGCGGTTGGCTTATAAGCTGCGCTTTTATGACCGTTGCCTGGAAGTGATGGAAGAAAAGCGGAAGAGCGGGAAAATAGTATTGGTGGCGGGAGATTACAATACCGCACACCATCCCATAGACCTTGCGAACCCCAAAGAAAACGAGAAAACGAGCGGGTTTTTGCCTATTGAACGGGCATGGCTGGATAAGCTTGTGGAATATGGATGGGTGGATACCTTCAGGGAGTTTAACAGCTCACCACAACAGTATTCGTGGTGGAGCTACCGGGCAGGTGCCAGACCGCGTAATGTGGGCTGGAGGATAGATTACTTCTGGGTGAATAAGGAAGCCATGGAGTATGTAAGCAATGCGGGGATAAGACAGGATATAGAAGGCTCAGATCATTGCCCGGTGTGGGTGGAACTTACTTTACCTTAAGGGTGATGCCTTCCTCGTAGTAGATCGGAAGAGCGTCGTGTAGGGAAAGAGTGTAGATCTCGGTGG
>CALDSN010000037.1 GCA_937924555.1 uncultured bacterium
GACCACCGAGATCTACACTCTTTCCCTACACGACGCTCTTCCGATCTATCAAGAGAGTGGATGCGGTCAATGAGCAAAATAAGCTTTTTGCCAATGAGTTTGGCGATACACATAAGTTCATAATCCTTAAAACTGACCAACCTGATACACTTCTTTGGGAGGGTATTACTATTGGCAACACTAGGAACATCACGGACATGAATTTTGATACAATCTCTGAGACAGGCACAAACTACACCATTGAAGGCGGCTATTGTGCGGGGGGCTCTGTATATTTCTCCCATTACAATGACGAGTTGGGGCTTGTGAATGAGTATAACATCACAACTTCCGCCGAGCCGACTGGTTTGTTTATTAAAGGAAACTACATGTATGTGGCTGTCCAACAGCGTGGATTGGCTATATACAATCGTACTACTCAGCAATTGGAAAAAGAGTTACCTCTTCCCGGCTCGGCTTTGAAAGTGACTATCCTTGGAGATTATGCCTTTGTAGCTAGCAGACAGGGCGGTTTAAACATAGTTAATGTAGCAAACCCCGCTACTCCTGTGCTGGTGGGAAGCTATGCAACCTCAAACTTTACCACTGCGGTGGATGCAACAACAGGCAAAGCTGCTATTTGTTCAGGCAGTGGGGGTGTGTATCTGTTCAATATCAGCAATCCTAATCAGCCTGTATTATTAGAAAGATTAACCTCCTGCGGTTATGCCAATGCAGTGAAGTTCATGAATGGCAAACTTATTGTTGCCGCCAGAGACCAAGGCGTATTGGTTTATAACATTAAATGATAGATCATATCCGGGCATATGGCTCAAATCCATATGTCCTTTATTTGAATAGAGGATAGAAAATGAAAAGAAAGTGTGTCGTTTTGTTAATACTGATGTGTGTGGTCAGTATGCTGTTGGCGGTTAATAACAAACCGCTGAAGGTTATTTATCAGGACAGTAAGCAGCTTAGCTTGAAGCTTACAGTTCCATCCATCGATTATCGGAGTGTAGAGGGTACCAAGTTCACTGGTCTGGAGATGGAAGGCGCAGAATACACGGCAGAAGCCGGTTATCCCGAGCTTCCCATGTACAGCACTCTTGTGGCAATCCCGTCAAGCGGATCTTTTAACATAAGTGTCCGAGAGAGTGGCGTATCCACCATGCGTAGTGTTATGGTAAAACCCGTGTTTAGCACCCCCGAGGAAGAAACAAGCAAGAGATGCGATGTTAAGGCATATACCTCCTCGAGCAGCTATCCCTCTGTTACTTTTTCCCACAGTTCTCCACAGATTCTGCGTGATTTTCGAGTTGTGCAGATATCATTGTTCCCCGTTAAATATGTTGCCGCGGAACAAGAACTGAAGATTGCCAAAGAGATTAGCGTAGATATCACTTTTAACGATAAACCTGGTGAGAATGAGATGCCCGCTTATTCGGGTTACTCCCCTGCATTTGCCAATCTGTATGAATCCATGATAAGCAACTTCTCGCAGTATAGAGATGTGATGATAGCTCCTGCTTCTCCAAGAATTCTGCTTATTTATGGAAACAACACTGCAACAGAGTTTGTGAATAAGCTGGCTGAATTTGTGGCTTGGAAGAGACAAAAAGGCTTCGAGGTGAATGTTGTTAGCACTGCAGTGATAGGAAGTACTTCAAATACTGGCATTAAAAACTATATTCAGAGTCAATATAATAACCTGTCAACACGCCCGGACTACATCATCCTTTTGGGCGACACAAATGGCAGTTTCCCAATTCCTTCGTGGACTGAGAGTATGTCATCTTATGGTGGTGGGGGAGACTATCCCTACACGCACCTAGCAGGTGGTGACTTGCTTGGTGATGTCTTTATTGGAAGAATATCAGCGTCAAACTACAGCGAACTTGATGTGATTCTCAATAAGGGCTATGCCTTGGAAAAGAATGTCAATACCAGCCCAACTGCCGCTGCATGGATGAATAAGATTTTGCTTATTGGCGATCCCTCCTCAAGCGGTATCTCCACGCAGTATGTGAATAAGTTCATCAAAGAGCTAGCCTTGGATTTTAACCCAGATTACACTTTTATAGAAAACTATAGCAGCGGGTTTAGCTCCACCATCAATAGTGGTATAACTCAAGGAGTTGGGTTCTTCAATTATCGTGGTTACATCGGTATGAGTGGTTGGTCACCTTCTTCAAGCTTAATGAATGGTGTGAAGTTACCTCATGCGACGATAATCACTTGCGCAACGGGTAATTACTCAAATGACACAGCCACAACTGAATCTTTGATTCGTTTGGGTTCCTCTGCAGTGCCTGCTGGATCAGTGACAGCTATTGGTATGTCCACTAGTGGAACCCACACAATGTTCAACAATTGCCTAAATGCTGGTATTTATGACGGCATATTCTCACATGGCATGCGGACCATGGGTGAAGCACTGTTGAACGGTAAGTTGTATATTAAACAAACATATGGCTCTACTCACGATAACCAAGCGAACTATTTTGCCCACTGGTGTAACCTTATGGGTGATCCCACGGTTGAAGTATTCACAGGTATTCCTAAAACTTTATCTCTCGTTGCTCCAAGTTCAATTCCACTTGGTTCTAATGTTCTGGATGTGCAGGTAACTGATGGTTTGGGAGTTGCTGTTGCCAATGTATGCGTTACGGCTTACAGTAGTTCACTCACAGCAGTAATCGCCAAAGGCTTTACCAATACAGAAGGCATTGCCACTCTGAACCTATCCGGTGGATTACAAACCGAAGTTACCCTCACCGCATCGGCGCATGATTGCAAGCCTGTGCAACAAATATTGCAAGCTGATATTGCTGGGTCATTGGTTTATTTCGGTAAGACAATCACCGATGACAACACTCAGGGCAGTATTGGTAATGGGGACAGTTTTGCCAATGCAGGAGAGAGAATTGCTCTTAATCTGGAGATAAAAAACACTACCGCAATAACTATTAATAACATCACTGCAACGCTTAGTTGCGATGATCCATACATCACAATTAACAGCGCACAGACTTCTTTCGGTAGCCTTAGCCCGGCACAGACCATTGTTGGCACAGTTCCCTTCCTGTTGGATATTGCCAATAATGTTCCACCGGAACATGATGTGAGGCTTAGTGTCACATTACAAGATGATGTCACTACAAGAGGAGTTATCGTTTTCCATATTGCCACATACAACGCAAGGCTTGTGGTAAATAACCACATCATTTCTGCTGGCAACGATGCCAATCTTGACCCCGGCGAAACAGGAACAGTTCAGGTTTGGGTGAAGAACTCCTCCATATCCGCAGTGTTTGACATTTCTGCTGAGCTTACTTCATTGAACGATTTGATGGAAGTAACTGATGGCAGTTCCTATATCGGAGCAATCAGTGGGTCTATGGTTGGAGTAACTGTTGATGGTTTCTCCGTACATGCCAGAAGTCAATTGATTGCTGGGATGCAAATCCCCATGCGCTTGAGATTGTTTAATGAAAGTGGCTTCGAACAATTTGCAGACTTCAACATACCTATTGGTCAGGTGTTCTCTTACACTCCACTAGGTCCTGATTCCTACGGTTACTTTATCTACGATGTAACTGATGTTAATTACTCTGATTGTCCAACTTATGATTGGGTTGAAATCACTCCAGCATTGGGTGGCTCCGGAACTCAGCTTACAGGTTTTAATGACTCAGGCGATACAAATGATGAAGGTGATCAGAATGGAGCTGTAACACTAAAGGTGCTTGATCTTCCCTTCCCCTTCTCTTTCTATGGGGTCACCTACAATCAGATAACTGTTTGTGTGAATGGTTTCATCACTATGGGCGTTACAGCTAATGGTGAGTTCAGGAACTACCACCTTCCCGGAGGTTATGGACCTTCACCGATGATAGCTGCCTTCTGGGATGATCTTATTCTCATATCTGATGCTGGGATTTATCAATACTATGATGCCACAAATCACAGATACATCATTCAATACAACAAGATGAGAAATGGCTATAACCGTACCAGTTTGGAGACCTTCCAAGTAATCTTCTACGATCCGATGGTTTATCCCACTTCATTAGGTGATGGCATGATCAAGATTCAATATAAAGATTTCAATAATGTTGATGTAGGTGGAGAAGGATACACCCCCAGACATGGAAACTACTGCTCTATCGGCATTAAGGATCATACCAATACAAGAGGCTTGGAGTATACTTACAATAATATCTATGCTCATGCTGCTGCTCCCTTAGCAGCCAACAAAGCTATCCTTATTACAACATTACCTGTTCTTCATACAAGTGCAAATCTAACCATGCATGATTTCTCTTACATTGATGGCAACTACAACAACATTGCTGAGCCAAACGAAACTGTATCTTTGCACTTAGAGCTTAACAATTCAGGGCTAAGTGCTGCTCAGAATGTACAAGTACAAGCTTCCACAACCAGTCCATATGCAACCTTTATTGTCGATCATGCAAGCTATGGCACAATAGAACCCGATAGCTCAATGGTGAATAATGCACCATTTCAAGTATTGATTGGTCCAGATTGTCCCAATGAGGCTGTGATACCATTAAGCTTCCATGTAACTTCCGCAACCGGTGCTTGGGATTTTTCGAATAGCCTTACTATTCGTAAACCTAGCCTCAATATCGGCGGAACCTATATTAACGATATGGATGGAAATAACAATGGTGTTGTCGATTCAGATGAGACTGTAGATGTTATTATAAATATTGCCAATAACACTGAACTTGAAGCTAGGAATGTTGAGGCTGTGATAAGCGGTTCAGCATCGCAGGTTACCTTTGCCAATGCAAGCGTCCAGATACCTGTTATTGCCCCACAGAGCATAATGCAGGTAGTGTTCCGGCTTACTACTGCCCAGAATCTTGTCTCCGGAACATCGGTACCCTTAAACTTAACATATTCAGGGGATTTAATTGCGGCTCAAAATGAACCGATTACCTTGGGAATTGGCTCTAGCGGAATGAATGAAACATTCGAGACAGATAATGGCTCATATATTCCTTCTCCTTTAACCACAGGTTGGGAGTGGGGCGTATCTAGCGAAGGTGCACATTCAGGTACGAAAGTTTGGGGTACTGTGCTAAATGGATCATATCCCTCCAATGTGAACTATACTCTAACAACCCCCAGCTATCAGATAGGTTCAAATCTTGCCCTTGAGTTCTGGCATAAATATTCCTCAGAAAGCACTTACGATGGCGGACAGGTTAAGATATCTGTTAATAACTCCAGTAATTGGACACTTATTCAGCCTGTTGGTGGATATCCTGATGATAGTATAGCTGCTTTAAGTGGTCCCGGTTATGATGGAAACTCCGATGGATGGGTTCAAGCTACCTTTGATCTTTCTGCATACGCTAATCAAAGTGTGAGATTTCGCTTTGTTTTTGCCAGCGATGGCATGATTGAAGGTCCCGGTTGGTTTATTGATGATGTAAAAACCACAGGCTTTATAGAGAGCTTGGCACGAATCAATGGAACAGTTAGCTCATCCAACACTGCTATGGACTATAATAGTGTGACTCTGAAGAATGCCTTGAAATGGACAACTATCCCCAACAATGATGGCGAGTATGCATTATACTTACCTTATGGCACCCATATGCTTACTGCGTCTGCCCCGGGATATACCTCTCAGACTGTAGCCGGTTTGGTGCTGAGCGAATCTGCTACTTCCATAACGCAGAATTTCACCTTGGGATACTTTGCTCCATCAGCAAACTTGGATTATGTACAAAACAATGGACATATTTATCTTAGCTGGACAGCCCCAAGTCAACCCGAGTTCGATATTTCCGGATACAGCGTATATCGTAAGATTGATGACGGCAGATATGAACTCTGCGCATCCGTAAACGAGACTACTTACAACGAAGCGTTTGGATTAAGCGGAACATACTCCTACTATGTGGTAACAAACTACCTGTTGGGCAGTAGTGTTCCCTCAAATGAAGTATCCTGTCAGTATTCGGTGGCACTTGATGATGAAAACACTCCTCTTGCAGCTACCGAACTGATGAACAATTACCCCAATCCGTTCAATCCTGAAACTACTTTCAGGTTCAGCCTGAAGGACAATTCCCATGCGCAACTCTGCGTGTACAATCTTAAGGGACAGTTAGTTAAAACCATTGTGGATAAAGACATGCTTGCCGGGAGGCACAGCATTGTTTGGAATGGTAAGGACAATAACAACCAGAGCGTTGCCTCAGGCATATACCTCTATAGATTGGTTACTCCTACCTACAACCAAACCAAGCGTGCAATACTGATGAAATAATCTGTTAAACTTCAACCCCATAAAGCAATAGCAGGCTCAATCAGCCTGCTATTGTTGTTTATGGAGCAGCTTAGAAAAGCCTATAGAGGCTTCTCTTTCTCTTTTTCGCTCAGTTCCAGCCATCTATCCAAGAGCACTTGGTGACGTTCATTCAGGCGGCCAAGCTCCTCACTTATCTTCTGGTAGTCCAGATGGCTGAGGGATGATGGGCTTTCACTTAGTTTTGCTTCGTGTTCGGAGAGCAGCAACTCAATTGATTCAATCTCTTTCTCTATGCCGATAAACTCGCGTTGCTCATTGTAGGTTAAGCCCTTCTGTATCCTTTTGGGGCGTAGTATTTGCATCTGCTTAGGTTCATCGCTCTCATCTTGCTGATACCTCTTTACCAAGAGATAATCGGAATAGTTGCCGGCAAACTTACGCAGCTTACCTTTCTCAAAGATAAACAGGTAATCCACGGTTCTGTCCAAGAAGTATCTATCGTGAGAAACGATGAGCAAACAACCGCGGAATGCATCAAGGTAATCTTCCAATACTTCCAGGCTTCTGATATCCAGGTCATTGGTGGGTTCATCCATAATGATGAAGTTAGCTCCAAACATCAAGGACTTTAGCAAATATAGTCTCTTTCTCTCTCCGCCTGACAATGCACTAAGCTTCATCTGTTGCATTTTACCGTCGAAGAGAAAGCGTTGCAGCATCTCGGTAGCTGTCACTTTTGTCCCAGCCCCTGTTTTGATTGTCTCGGCAAACTGAGCTATATACTCATACACCGTTTTATTGGGATCAAAGCTGTCCTCTTCCTGCTTGTAATACGAAAAATGAGTATTAACACCCACTTTGATGGCACCCAAGTCTGGTTCAACTTCTCCGGTTATCATCTTTAAGAGGGTAGTTTTCCCACAGCCGTTTGAGCCAATAATCCCTATCCTTTCCATATTCTGGAAATTGTGATCCACCTCCTCAAACAATTGCTTCCCACCATACGATTTTGCCAATCTGTGCAGTTCAAGAATTGTCTTGCCTAACCTATCTATCTGAAAGGATATCTCTAATTCTTGGTTCGATATGAGGTAGCTTTTGGAAAGTAGCTCTTTAACTCTATCCACATGGTTTTTGGGTTTACTGGTGCGTGCCTTTGCCCCTCGTGACAGCCAATCCAGTTCTTTCTTTAGCTGTGCTGTTCGCCTGGTTTCTTTGCGTTGCAGGTCTGTGCTTCTAATCAACTTCCCGCGGATGTAATCACTGTAATTACCCTCAAAGCTGTATAGCAGAGAGTGCTCTATCTCGATTATTCTGGTGCAAATGGCATCCAGAAAATAACGGTCGTGGGTGACAAAGATTACCGTCTTATTGGTGGAAGCAAGATAGTTTTGAAGCCATTCGATGGTATCTAAATCCAGATGGTTGGTAGGTTCGTCCAGAACCAAGATATCAGGCTCCAGAGCCAACACTCTGGCAAGGTCTGCCTTTCTTCGTTGACCTCCGGATAGTGTTCCCACCTGCTGATCATAGTCCGTTATCCCAAGCTTGTTGAGCAGAGACTTGTAATAATAATCTTCCTGCACTTCACCGGACATAGGGATGGTGTGCTGTAATACAGTTAGATGGGGAATGAAATCTACATCCTGTTCCAAGTAGCCAATTTTGATGTTGTTGCGAAGGGTGATTTTACCCGTATTGGGCTTCTGTTTTCCGCTGAGTATCCGGAGTAGAGTGGTTTTGCCACACCCATTTACACCTACGATGCCTATCTTCTCTGAAGCGTGAATGCCCAGTGAAACATCTTTTATTATTGTCCGATCCCCATACAGGCAGGACACATCTTCCAGAGTAAGGATTATTTCATTTACCATATAATTCAAAGTGAAGAGAGTTTAGTTAGCAAAGTGGCGTCCCTGAGGCGATTCGAACGCCTGGCCTTCACCTTCGGAGGGTGCCACTCTATCCAGCTGAGCTACAGGGACGCATCCAATATTGAAGCTTTATATTTGTACGTAGTCATTTTGTCAACACCATAATTGCCTCACTACTGAGATTCAGCAGTTAATTGAGGGTATCTTCCTAATCTTCACTACGGTATCATTACGGACTTACTACGGTCAAAGAGCGTAATGAGTCCGTAAAGATAGCGCATTATATGCAGGAAACAAGACTGAGACTATAATGTTAAACAAGGATAGCTATATGGCACACATCAAGTATGTTACATAGCTTACAGCATGTAGGTGAATGGGGATACTTCGCGCTTATTGAGATTGATTATATTGGAGAGAAACTGAGCGACAGCGCTGTTAAGGTCATCCAGGTTACCGGAGTTATCCAACACCAAATCTGCCGAAGAGAATTTGTTAGTATCGTCCACTTGGCTTGCAATGCGTTCTTTGATGCAATTCAAATTTTGCCTCAAAGAAAGCAAACGTTTAATTCGTATATCTGCGGGGACATAGATAAGAATAACAAAATCAAAACAAACCTGTAAGGAGGCTTCAAATAACAACGGGACTTCAAAGAATAACACCTCTTCATCGGCTGTCTCAACTATTTCTTGCATATCTCGCAGAACCGGAGGATGCATTACAGAGTTTAGGAACGTAGTTTCCTGCTCGTTAGAAAAGGCAAGTACCGAAAGCTTTCTGCGATCAATTCTATCTGGGTAATCGGGGACTAAGATGTCGGTACCAAAATGATTTACCAAGGACTCGATGATGACATTGTCTTCCAACCTCTGATTTGCTAATACATCAGCAAAAACAACACGGTAACCTGCATCTGCGATTAGCTTGCATACTGCGCTTTTACCGCTGCCAATATTTCCGGTAACACCAATCAATAGTGGTCTTTTACTTTGCGGCATCGGTAATAATCTGCATGAGTTCTTCAAATGCGACATCAGACTGAATTGTCCCTGCTTGTGCTACAGAAACCTTTCCGGTCTGCTCTGAAACAATTATAGCAATTGCATCACTAAGCTCTGTAATCCCAATACCCGCTAAATGGCGTGTGCCATATTTGTGTACATACTCAGCTTTCTTTGATAGAGGTAGCACCACTTTGGCGGCAATGATGCGATCCCCACGGATGATTATTGCACCATCATGAAGAACGCTTTTCGTATTGAATATAGTGAGGATGAGGCGCATAGAAATGGCTGCATCCAGTAATTCACTGCTGTTTATATATTCATGCAGTTTGCGCTTGTTTTCAAGTACAATCAAAGCGCCTGTTTTGCGGAAACTCATATTGGATACTGCATCAATTAGAGGAGAATACAAGGAAGTCTTCTCACGCTTGCGAAAAGCAGCACCAAGCTCCTTGGAAAGATTCATCCTGGCTAGAATGGAACGAAGCTCAGGTTGAAACAGAATAACCACCGCAATAATCCAATAATTGCGAATTGCGCTGAGAAGTGAGCTTACTACCCGCAGATCGAAGATAACTGCAAGGAAGTAGAGCAGCATGACGAATAGCAAACCCCACAATACTTGAAAGCCACCAGATTTGCGCACGATCTGCATGGATTGAAATATAATGTAAGCGATAAGCAGTATGTCTATTATATCCTTGAATCGAGGAATCAAAAAGCCCATCTCAGCTCCTGCTTGCGTTTAATAATGAGGTGAATACCGTGAGAAAACGCTTGTGTTCCAGTACATCGTGCACACGCACAATCTGCACTTTCGATAATGACGCACAGGCTGCTGCGGCTAAGCTGCCCTCCAATCTTTCGGCTACCGGAGTGGGGGAGATGGCATTGATGAAACTCTTGCGGCTGGCACCTAAAACAACGGGTAAACCAAGGCTGTGAAAGTAATGCAGATTGGAGATGATATCCAGGTTGTGCTGAAGATTCTTGCCGAACCCAATACCGGGGTCAAGTAGTAACCTATCCCGGCTTATTCCTTGGGACTCGCAGAAGGCAATTCTTTGGGAAAAGAAAGCAGTAATCTCACAAAGCACATCAGAGTACTGTGGATGATCCTGCATGGTTTGAGGTTCACCCTGCATATGCATCAGCACAATGCTTACTTCCGGATGCTTAGCTAAAACTTTCGGCATACCAGGATCATAGCGTAAGGCAGAGATGTCGTTTATCATCAATGCTCCAGCTTCTATTGCAGCTTGTGCAACAGGGGCTTTGCGGGTATCGATGGAGTATATCACTTCCGGATGGAGCTTAACGAGTTCCTGCAATACAGGAATTATCCGTTTTATTTCCAGCTTGGGTGAAGCGGGGAGGGAACCGGGTCGAGTGGATTCTGCGCCAAGGTCAATGATCTGTGCCCCTTGCTGAATAAGCAGTGAAGCATGTTCAATAGCTTTTGCTGTATCCAAGTATAAAGCACCATCTGAGAAGGAATCCTCTGTAAGGTTAAGAATGCCCATGATCTTGGGAGATGTATGAAGTGGGTTATCCATTAACGATGAAGTTGCAACGAATGCGGTATTGGCGTTCAGGATTATATGCCTTGGAAAAACCAAAGCGCCACAAAGGCATTACTTTCTTGACGGCTTCAACATAGGCTGATGAGGTGTAGCTTATGACTGTGACACTGCTCATGTTCACCGTACCATTCTGCAGCAGTTTGAACTGGAGGAAAACTTCCCCCTCTGTGTCCGGGACTATATTTGGCTTTTGTTGTGATATAATATATGCCTCGCCATTGCCATCTTCTAAGTTAGAAGAAAAGCCATATACTCCGGGTACGGAGGGATTACCGATGTTGCGAAGATTGGATACGGCTCGATTGCGGGACACGGTTACATTCGCAGTTGAACTGGAATTTAACCTGGGTGGAGATATAACTGGGCTTGGGATGGGTGTGATGTCCTCTTGAGAAGGTGTATCCATTTGGCTGGAGGTTGTTGACGTAACCTGTGTCTGTGGAGTTATGGTGCTGACTTCCTCTTGTCTGATTGGTTCTCCGGGCTTAGTCCCAATGTTAGCTAATGGATTAGACTCCACCTCGTTCTCAGATAGTTCCCATTCAAAGCTATGCCACTTGGGTGGTGCTGTGGGCTTAAGAGTGTAGAGAACAAGTAGCAACAGCAGCAAGATATGCAGAACTAATGAAATAGTATAGCCGTTGTAAAGCTTGCTACGCACTTTGCTCATGCTTATTCTTTCACCGGGATTGTGGCGACAAAAATCCGCTCAAAACCAACAGAGCGGATAACATCCATGAGGGTTATAACCTTCTGAAGCTCAACCTTGTCCTCCGCCGAGAGTTTGATCACCTGATCACTATTATTAAAAAGAGGGCTTAACTCAGCTTTAAGCTCGGATAATTGAATCTGTCTGTTCATGAAGAAGATGCTGCCATCATTGTAGTATGTGATGTTAATGGTCTGATGGTTCTGCCTTGATGCCGTGGTTGAGCCCGGTAGCTTAATTGGGATCCCTGTCTGTCCGGCAAAGTTCGAGGCAATGAGCAGAAACAAAAGTAGCAAAAAGATCACATCGGTCATAGAGATTAACATCGTTGTGCTAATCTTTTGCTTTGAAACCCGTAGCTTCATGGCTATTTGATCCCTTTGGTCATGGCATCATACTTGATAACATAGTCAACCGCTGCATCTTGCATGTCTTTAACTATGTTTTCAAGTTGTTGAACTAGGTCGTTATAGAATATGATGGTGACAATACCTACAATCAGTCCGCCGATGGTGGTAAGCAGGGCTACCCAGATACCTCCGGCAAGCATGGAGATATCCACTCCGCTTTGGCTCTGACCTTGGATGTTCATGAATACATTCACCATGCCTATTACAGTGCCTAAAAACCCAATCAATGGGGCTATAGCTGCGAAGGTCGATAGCCAGCCCATACCCCTTTCCAGTTCATGAAGCTGTAAATTGGCAGCAGATTCCATGCTTTGATTAATGAGATCAAGGTTGCTTGTGGGGCTGTTGAAAAGCTTGTCCAGCATTACGCTTAGGGGACATGAGTTATCATACATGCTAAGGATACTGCTGATATTCTCCGTTTTATCCTGCTGACTAAGAGCTGTTTTTAGGTTCAAATTGGCCCTTTTGACCTTACGAAACTGACGGTACTTTTCTATCACTATTCCCAGCACAATCACTGAGATCACTAAAAGCACATACATCAGGATGCCACCACGAACGATTAGACTGAAAATGGTCATCAAATCTCCTACATCGTAATAGATGAGAAAGCGGAACCCTTGCATCAACAAGAGTCCCGCTTTCTCGTAATCTAAGGTTTACTTATCATGTTGTTGTTGGAAACTGCGCATAAATTCGGCAAGGGCATGTGCTGCGGGAAGAGGAAGTGAGTTGTAGGTTGATGCGCGGCAACCACCAACATCTCGGTGTCCCTTCAATCCAATCATTCCTTGCTTCTTAGCTTCACTGATAAAAAGGTTTTCTAAGTCCTCGGTGGGTAAGCGGAAGGTGATATTCATCAATGAACGATCTTCTGTTGCGACAGTACCTTTATAAAAACCATTGGAAGCATCGATTGCTTTGTAGATATAGTCCGCTTTTGCGATATTGTTCTTCTCAATCATGGGTAGTCCACCAAATGTTTCTATCCATTTCAAAACCAAGCCTATAAGATAAATCGTGAATGTTGGGGGTGTGTTATACATACTACCATTCTTAGCATGGATCTGATAGTCCAGCATGGAAGGAAGATTAGGACATGCCGTAGCTAGGAAGTCTTTCTTGATCATTACCACAACGCAACCTGCGGGACCAACATTCTTCTGAGCACCTGCATAGATCATGGAATACTTCTCCACATCAATGGGCTTACTCATGAAGTTTGAACTCATATCAGCAATGAGGGGTACACCTGCAGGGATCTCAGGATCAATCTTCCATTCTGTGCCAAAGATGGTATTGTTGGTAGTGATATGCACATAAGCAGGATTATCTGAAAGCTTCCAGGTATTAGGGATATAGCTGAAGTTCTTATCCTCGGAGCTTGCAGCAATATGAACTGTTTTACCAAGCTTCTTGGCTTCAGAGATTGCCTTCTTACTCCAAACGCCGGTATTGATATAGTTTGCTTCTTTCCCGTCTTGAGCAAAGTTCATCGGCACCATAAGGAATTGCAAGCTAGCACCACCTTGCAGGAAAAGTACTTCCCAATCATCACCTAAGTTGTATATACGCTTGACGGCAGCATAGGTTTCATCAATAATTGCCTGATACTCTTTGCTGCGATGACTCATTTCCATTACAGAAAGCCCCATGCCCTTGTAATTAAACAGGTCAGCTTGTGCTTCTCTGAGCACTTCCTCCGGTAATACTGCGGGACCGGCATTAAAGTTATGTACGCGTTCCATTTGTATCCTCCTGGATATATTTTTTCATTCTAAGTGCAAGGATTTCACACTCCATTCTTTTGGGCAAGGTATTTTTTCGTTTACACATTTATATTGACTGGATTCCTGCTCCCAGAAAGGTGTATGAAAGGTGTAAATGTATGATTCATGAATTGTTAAAGAGTAAAAAGCTTGTTCTGGCTTCTGGCTCACCAAGGAGAAGAGAGCTTTTTTCTCTATTGGGCTTGAAACCAATCATTGAGGTCGCAGATATTGCCGAGCCTCTCAATGAAGACGCTCCTAGTATTCAGGCAATGCATCATGCTTCCAATAAGGCTACGGTTGTGGAGAAGCGATACAATCAAGAGCACATCATTGTTGCAGCAGACACTTTGGTTGCTGTAGATACAAGAATTCTCGGGAAGCCCAGTGGTCTTGAGGAGGCTAAATCCTTTCTTAGGCTACTATCAGCCAATAGTCATTCCGTATATACAGGTGTCTGTATAACTTATCGGGGAAAGAGAATCTGTGATTATGAAGATCGGAAGAGCACACGTCTGAACTCCAGTCACGATCAGATCTCGTA
>CALDSN010000038.1 GCA_937924555.1 uncultured bacterium
TTTAACCTCACTGGATCCTAAGTCCAGCGCGTCTGCCAATTCCGCCACTTTCGCATGCATAAATAGGCTTGTCTGAACCAAAAAATCTTGCCCTATGCTTCTGTCAAGAATGAAATGCCCATTATCTCCCTGCATATAAACCTGGATTGCTCACTTTAGCTCAAAACATGTTCCTTGGTATTTCGACAGGTGATTCCCTCGTGACTCCCTCGTGACTCCCGGGTCGGATGAGGGAATCACGAGAGAATTGCCTCCGGGTCAATAGACGAGGAAGCAAGGGGGTAATAAGTGTAATTACTGCGATTCTATAATCTTATCAGTTTGCGAGTAATAACCGACTTCCCGTTGGTGAACTTTACAATATAGACACCTGATGCAGCTCTCCGATTAGAGGCATCCAACCCATCCCAAATAATGCTGTTTTTATGGGCACTCACACCGCTTTGGGCAAACACACATTCACCTTTGATATTGTATATGCTAAGCCCGTAGTTACTTCCTGCTGCCTTCACACTCGCCACTATTGTTGTGGAAGTAGAGAAGGGATTGGGATAGATGTCCACAGCGTCCACCTCTGGGGTGGCAGTTTCATCTGCATTGGCCACGGAAATCTGATAGCTTGCACTTGCAATAGCACTTGGGGTCCAATGTTCCTTAAAGGCTACTGCCTTAATAGTGGTTGAAGTATTTAACAACAGCGGAGCGGTGTATAGCAACGATGTGCTAAGCGGATCTGTGCCATCCATCGTATACCTAATTTCCGCACCATTGGTACCGCAGGTTAGCGATATTGGTTGATTTGGCTGAATCAAACCAGGTGCAACGGAGAAAGCGGGCGTGGCGACTGTGCCCGTCACTTCATAGGTAGATGTTGCAATCTGGCTGGGTGTCCACCCAGGCAGATAAGCTCTTGCTTTAATTGTTGTTACACCTGTTTCCAGATAGACTGGCATAGTGTATGCTGGCGATGTGGAAAGAGGATCGGAGCCATCAAGAGTAAAGCGAATCACCGCTCCAACACTGGGGCATTGCATAGCTACATTAACAGCAGAAGTATATATACCCTCAGGGTGGGAGAATTGTGGGTTGGCACAAGTACCAGTAATGGTGTAGAATGCTGAGGCAATTACGCTGGGAATCCAATCCTCAAGATATGCTCTGGCTTTTAATTGGGCAGTTTGACTAATAAGGACTGGTGCGGAGTACAAGGTTGAAGATTGATTTGGTTCAGAGCCGTCCAAAGTGTATCTAACCGATGCTCCAGGGAAGGAACACGATAAGTTTGTATATATAGGATTGGGGTAAACTCCGCTTGGCATAGAGATATCGGGTATAGGTAATATTCCGGTAACTAAGTAACTATAGGTGGAAGTTAAGCTTGGCTGCCAACCTGTGATAAACACCTTTACCTTGAGAGTAGTAGAGCTTTCGAAAACCAATTGACTTGTGTACAATGGTGATGCTTCTGTTGGAACCGTTCCATCGGTGGTGTAATGAATGCGGGCTTGGGGGTTCTCATGAGTCAAAGATACCCGAACAATATCAGTATAAGTTCCTGCAAGAGGAAATACAGAAGGTTGAGCAGCTACTTCATATATGTCGTAATATGCACTGCACACCTCGCTTTGTATAGCATCTGCGCGATATGACATAGCCTGCAGATGCGAGTCAACGCTAACTAATATTGGTTCAGTATAGATTGGAGATTCAGTCGTAGGGGGCAATCCATCTTGAGTATAGTAGATTGTTGCTCCTTCTGCATTGCATGATAACGTAACTGATATAGAACTTGGATATATTCCCGAGGGTGGGGTAATAGATGGCGCATTAATCGGGAACCGCACTTTTGCTATCATCACATCAGTTAAGCCAAAGCCAGTTAACTCATTGCTTCCGTATGAAGCTGCACTGGTCATATAACCGCAAATATAACAGCTATTGTCAGAGCCTATTGCAAGCCTCCGCGAATAGTCATTTCCAACCCCTCCCCCTTTTACGGCACTTATCCAGTTGCCATCGAAATCAAGCACTGCCACATAGTTATCGAAGATTCCTCGACTAGATAAAAACTCATTTCCAAATACACCCTCTTCGGAAAATCTACCTGTTACAGCAATTTGAGAATTATTAAGCAAAGCTATATCATACCCACAATCATTACCGTACCCACCAGCTTGTCTTACCCACACAAACGAGCCATTGGAATTCAATTTTGTGACAAAAATATCTTCGTCCTGGCAATCAAAACTTGTTACCCCAAAAGTAATGCTGGATGACATCTGCCCTGTTACATAAGCATTTCCACTGTTATCTGCAACTATACCTAAGCCTCTGTTAGCGTTCCCCTCACCAACAGGCTTAGTAGCATAGAGCCATGCGCCTTCTGAGTTGAGCTTTGCTATAAAAATTACAGTTCCATATGCAGTAACACTTAAACTCCCGAATGCTGCTGAGGCCGTTAACTGACCAGTTAGATATATATTACCATTATCATCAACAGCAACCCCTGAGCTTAAATCAGAACCAACCCCTCCTGCTCTTACTGACCATATCCAATCGCCATTAAAACTGATTTTGGATACAAAAACATCAAAACCCCCATAGCCCGCTAACCAAGTTGACCCAAATTGAGCACCAGTTGTATATGCTCCTGTAAGAATAATATTGTTTTCTGAATCAAGTTTTATCTCAGCACCGGAATCAGCTTGAATCCCCCCAGCACTTGTAGCCCACATCCAAACACCATCAACATTAAGCTTCGCTACATATATGTCATTACTACCAGATGAGTTTAGAATTGTATCCCCACATAGAGCTGTTCCTTGAAACGACCCAGTGATATAAACGTTATAGAACTCGTCTACACATACTCCCTTTGCCAAGTCTGTGCTTGAACCGCCTAAACGCACAGCCCACAGCAAGTTCCCATTTCTATCATACTTGGCTACGAAAACATCTTGCATACCGGCTGAAGTTAGTGTTGTTGACCCAAAACCAATTGATCCAAAGAACACCCCAGTTATGTATGCATTACCAAGATTATCCGTGGTGATTGACTCAGCATAATCTGCTTCAGTACTACCCTGAGATTTCGCCCAACTCCATTCAGGAGTTTGAGCACATAAACCCACTAACGATAACAACATAATAGCAGCGACTAAGTGCATTCTGTACTTGCACATAACATCCCCCTAAGGATATAGAATTACTATGATTCCCATACTTAGTGAAGGATATTTTCTTGTCAAGATTTAATTGTATTCAATCTGTCTTTTGTTGTTTTACAATTTGACGGTAGTAGTCTAAACGACCTAAGAGATTGAAGAATTGTCTATTAAGCGAGTGTTTCCAATTTTAACTGCCAGCACGATGCGTGTTCTTGGCAGGGCAGTTTTTGCCTCCTGCAGGGTATCAGTATCTACAAATGAGATATAATCTGTCTGCCCATGATGCTCCCGGATTACCTCTTCCGCAGCCTCATGTAAAACCATAGTATCGTTTATACCTTGGGCAAAAAGTTCTTTCACTCTGCCAATCGCTTTAAACAAACACAAAGCTTGTTGTCGCAGTTCCCCCGTCAGGTACGTATTACGGCTGCTCATAGCTAAGCCATCAGCTTCCCTAACTATCGGACAAGGCACAATCTCCGTGCTCACATTCAAATCTTTCAGCATCGCCTTGAGCACTGCCACTTGTTGAAAGTCCTTTTCCCCCATGAACATAAGATCAGGCTTCACCAAGTTTACCAGCTTCAATACCACAGTGGCAACTCCCCGGAAGTGACCAGGCCGGCTGGCACCGCAAAGTCCTTCACTGATGCCTTGCACCTCAACCCAAGTGTGATATGGCTTGGCATACATATCATCAGCTTCCGGAATAAACACATAATCCACCTTATAGGCAGACAGAAGCCTAAGGTCACGCTCAATATCCCGGGGATAACTCCCCAAATCTTCATTTGCACCAAACTGCGAGGGGTTCACGAAGATTGACACCACTGTGATCTCGCACTGCTCGTTAGATGCCTTAACTAAAGATAAATGCCCTTCATGCAGATATCCCATCGTGGGAACAAAGCCCACAAGCTTATCGACTTGCCATTTCCGGCTGATAGTTTGCATTTCTGCAGTGCTGTTTATTATCTGCATTTACAGTATTTTATCTATCTTGTTCTCGTCTGTTAACACCACAATCTTGGGTTTATGTGCCTGCATTTCTGCTTCGTCCATCATCCCATAGTTAATGATAATAACCTTATCTCCGGCATGCGCCAATCTTGCGGCAGCACCGTTTATTCCGATATCACCGCTATTCCTCTCCCCCACAATCACGTAGGTGGAGAATCTATTGCCATTGGTGATATTGAACACTTCTACCCTTTCGAACTCCCGCATACCGCTTTGTTCCAGGAGGGCTTCATCTATTTTTATGCTGCCATTATAGTTAAGGTCACATTCAGTAACCGTGGCACGATGCAGCTTTGATAACAGGACTTGCCTAAGCATTTCTTTAGCTCCAATATGTTTGATTTTGCTTCCTTATCTTACACCCTCTGCTTTTGTCAATATAATTCGCAACTCCTGCTTGGCAACTTGTTATTTATTAACAGCATAGCCTGCTTCTTTTACATATCGCTTACTTCAATATGCTCAGTCTCCTAGTTTCGGTTCCTGTCCTGTCCTTATACCGGAGGATATAAACTCCTGAAGCAAGCTTTTTGAGCCTTTCGTCAGTACCATCCCAAGCCACGGTATATGAGCCTGGGCTTCTGCTTTCGTTAACCAATGTCTTCACCTTCCTACCTTTGATGTCATAAACCTCAAGTTTGGTAACCCCGCCTTTCTGAACCTCGTAGTTAATACTGGTTTGGGGGTTAAAGGGATTAGGCGAGCATTTAAGGGTATTTTGAATCGTAGGTAAAGGCTCATCTTGCTCAAGCACTCCCGATGAGTTGCCCAGAATTCCCTGCAAATATAGCTCTGAAAAACCTTCAACACTTCCGAGATATCCCACTGACCAAGTAACCCAACTCTGGTCATTGTTTGTTGATATACTAGGCGACACATTGTTTCCATTACAATAAACAACGTTTAACTGGTTGTTTTCCGCTTCAAGTTGGGGGGTTACGAATAAGTACTTTAATGACATCCCACTATTATGGCCATAATAGTAGTAACACAGCAAGTTACCGTTAGTCATTCTATCCATCTTTACAAACGAGTTGTAAGAGAATGGAATGCTGATTTGCCCACTATCAAGAAAAAGACCCGCTCGGTTATACCTCCGAATAGTCAACCCACTAAAGTTATCTGCAACCAATGCATCTCCCTCATATTCCATAACCTTATAGTTCTCAATGTAGTCCATACTAACTCCCAGATTGTACTCACCCTGGGAGTTGATGAACATATTCTGGTACCCTGGAGGGCTCTCAGGTGTGGTGCCAGGATAACTAATCAGCACGTGTAAGTAGTCTCCAATTGGAGTTACCAACCCGCTGTTCCATCCATTCTCCGGTGCATGCATGCCCCAATCATCCCATTGTGCCAAGGTTATCCCATTAGTATCAATCTGCTTGAATAGATATTCAGAGCCCATCTTCCAGCATAACCAAGGGAATGATAGATAAGCTGAGTTTATTCCTCCGGTAAGCTCTGGATTTGGAGAGGCTAATAGTAATCCATTTCCCCAAACAGCTACATGCCCGCTAAGTTTCTGCCCCCATACTCCGCTACTTGAGCAAGCAAGAATGTACCAATCTCCTTCATGGGAAGTAAGTGATACTGACCAGTAACCTTCATCCCCGGAATATAGCTCCAAACCGATTCCCGGATAGTAAGATTGTCCATTATCATCTATAATCTGGGCACGTAATGTGTACGTAGTGCCAATCAGCTCTTCCCACACTACTATTAGTTCACCATTGCTATACTTTAGTTGGCTGCTAGTTGGCAAGGAACTACCCGCGCTGTTAACGCGTACTCCCCCATGAGGTAACAGCTCCTCTCCCAATCTGTTCACCATTTGTAGCCGTGCCTCAACATTGCTACTCTCGGTGGTTGTCTGATGCCATAATATTGCACAACCATTAGCCATTGCCGCATTACATTGGTACTCTATCTTACCGACACTACCATAACGCAAGCCAACGCCATTTTGTGGTATTTGTCCTTGGAAGTCCTCATCAAGCTTCTGAACACACAAACCTTGTGCCCCATTACCATACTGCTGCCATTCAAGGTATATGTTACCATTATATTGGGTTGAACTTAGTTTCGAAATTCTACATTCATCGTTCGTTACTTGATGATAAGCAACTACACCATTTGCACTTAACTCAGCCACGACAACATTGTTGTTAGCTAAGTAAGTACTTGGGCTAACTATAGCTACACTACACCCACCCGCTGTATCTGGCATCAGTTGGGTTAACCAACTTACACTATATAATTCCGTACTTAACGACACCCCCGAAGGAAACAACCTAGTTCCGTTATGGTCTATCTTTTGTATGTAAACATCATGATACGAAGAGCTTCTATATACATGTACCAGAAGGCAGTTATCTGAGCTTAAAACAACATCTACTGTGCAATCCACAACGCTTTCAGCAGTATAATCGGTTACAGGGTTTGCCCACAGAGCAACTCCGGTTTGGCTATAGTGATAAACAAAGATACTGTCTGCCACTGCTGCACAAACAGCAAAACTGCCATCGTCGAATGCGCATGTGTTAACGTATGGATACCAGCTTCCCCTACTGATGGATACACCTTGTTCCCAAAGGTGTTCCCCAGTGCTGTTGAACCATTGAACTTCGATCTTATTTGTTTCTCGCCAGTTTACTATCACGCTATTGTCTTGCTGCATCAACAACCCGGAGCGAAAGGATGTCTGATTGCTAAGTAAAATCCCATTACTCTCCATTGTCAGGGAGCCCTCGGCATCCACATGCTGAAGATAGCACTGCGAGATAGACGAGCTGTTCACGTCTCTTGTTAGATACACTCCTCCGTAGAGATCAGGTACAATATCTCCTATGATTCCAGTACGTGGTGTTCCTGAAATGTATATCCCCGCTTCACCCCAAGGGAAGTTGCCTGATTGGTCAATCTTGAGCAGTTTTATCCCATCAGTAAAGTGTCCAACAACAACTCCGTTATCTGTCGTACTAATCAATCGAATTGCATATGAGGTGCTTACCTGCAATACCTTATCTTCCGCCCAAAGCTGTTGGTACTGAGCATTGAAGAGATTGCATTTCCAACCATAGCTGCCATTAATGACCTCTTTCCACATGATAAAACGATTACCTTCAGAAGTCATTAGAGAGTTGCCTGCATATTCAATGTTATCAAAACAGCACACGTTAATAGGCTGGTTAAATGCCAATCCAGCGTTGGCATTGCCGTAAACTAGCACTAACAGGATAATCAGAGCGATATTCTTCATCATATCACACCTCCAATCACTTGATATTCAATATAGAATATCTTGTCAAGATACTTTTTGAAGTTAAACACAATTTCTCGGGGACAGCATTTTTTTACGCTGAAAAACACTGCAAGATACTCTGTTAAATAGATCGGAAAAACTTTTACGCAACAAAGGGAATAATCCCCCTTCTGCACTACTTTAATGAGGATACAAATCATATCAAACCCCTATCCCTAACTATTCTCTCAGGCATTTACGATGCCTTCTGACACGGTTTTCTTTGGGAAAAAAACCCTGTATCCTTGAAAGGGTTACCACTCTCAATGGGAAAGATTAAGAAAGACCATTCTCTTGAACTAGCAAACTATTCTATGCCTTCGAGTAGCTAACTGCTTTCCTTGCTTTGCGTTTCATTATTCATTCTCACTTTGGCTGTCAACCAAAATCAGGAAAGACTAACCCCTGGAATCCAGTAGTCATCCTATTTGATAATGTGTTGTCCACATATTGCACATTAGTGTTTCTTTAATCTCATTAGAGATTGATTAGGGAATTACTAAGGGATGATTAGATAACAAAGAAGTGGACAATAGGTAAAATAAAAGGGTAGAAAGACAGAAACAACCGATGTAAGTATGATGTTTTCCTAGTTTTTATAGTCATTCAAGGGTAAAAAATACCTTTGTGTTCCCCATTGCTCTTTTAGTGGTACCAAACTGAGATTGTCAGAATAGACCACTTGATTTAGTTTGACATTTTCCACAATCCTAAAAGGATGGCAATATGAGTATGCTTGTTTTGGATAAACATAACACAAATCAATATGATAGCCTACCCAAGGGCTGGGCTTATTTTGCCATTCATGGCAAGGAAGGAATTCTATATTCAGGATACACTGCCAAGCTCTCCCTCAGGATGCAAGTGCTGGAATCCAAAGCAAATGATAATGCTCTCTACGCAGAAATGCTACACCAAGCAACCAAGCTTGAATATACCCTTCATTCCACTGCCCTTAGCGCACTGATGCATTTCAAAGCCTCATTGTTCGATGCTCTACCCATTTATCAGCATCGCTTAAACTCTTGGGATAGCTATGCATATCTTGCCTTGGATGCTCATCGTATGCCATTTATCTCCATCACAGAACACACCAATGACGATTGGCTTTACTTGGGTCCCTTCCGTAGCAGGTTTTTCCTCAGCGATGTGATAGATATCTACACCCGCATCCTCAAGCTACCCGCCTGTGAAAGCCAAAGCTATCCTTGCGAAAAGAACCCTCAGGATAGATGCCGGGGATGGTGTTTGAATCTATTAAAACAGAAACCTATCAGCGAAGAATACAGCCTTGATAAGTTGGATAGCCTGCTTAAAGAAGCCTTCTTGCACCCTGAAAACGGCATCCTGGAAATGGTGCAAAAGACCAGAGATGACTATAATAACAATCTGGAGTTTCACAAAGCCGGGTTATTGGACGACGAGATTGAACTTCTGGAGAAGTATCGCGATTGGCTTATATTCCTCTACAACGCCAAGAACATAGATTTCGAAAACGAAGTACTCAGCGTTCAAAAAGGCAAAATTACCCGCTTCATATATCAGGATAGAGAGTATAACTTCCCCTCAGATAGCACATCATACCGCAAGAATGAAGCTTTGGCTTTGAACATGGAAACAGTTGATGAAAGCAGAATTATATACGATTACCTACGAAAAAGGGAGCAATAGATGCACGCAGAGATCAGTAAACTTAAGATATTTCAACAATTCCGTCAGGGAAAAGTACGCGATATTTACGACCTTGGAAGCACCATGCTTATCGTTACCAGCGACAGAATATCCGCCTTTGATGTGGTGTTTCCCGATCCCATACCGGATAAGGGGAAAATTCTAAACGCCATTTCAGTTCATTTCTTTAAGACCACTGCCGATATCGTTCCTAACCACTTTATCTCTGATCAGGTGCAGGACTATCCCACCGAACTGCATCCCTTTGCCGAATACCTGCAGGGACGCAGTATGCTGGTGAAGAAGACCAGGGTTATCCCCTTTGAATGCATAGTACGCGGTTATATCAGCGGTTCTGCCTGGAGTGAGTATTGCAAAACCCACACCATCGGCAGCATGCTTATCGCCGAGGAAATGCAGGAAAGCCAGAAGTTCAATAGCCCGCTTTTCACTCCCAGCACCAAGGTGGATGATGGACACGATGAAAATATCAGCTATCGTGAGTTCCTTTCCCGCATGGATGAGAAGCTTGCTAATTACATTAAAGACAAAGCTATCGAACTATATAGCCATGCCCATGAGCTGTTGATGGCAAAGGGCATCATCGTTGCCGATACCAAGTTTGAGTTCGGCACTATGGGCAACCAGATTTATCTGATAGACGAAGTGCTTACGCCCGATTCCTCCCGCTTTTGGGCACTGGAAGATTATGAGATGGGCAAGAGTCCAAACAGCTATGACAAACAATTTATCCGCGACTATTTGAACACTTTGGGATGGGACAAACAGCCACCAGCCCCCAAACTACCCGAAGAGATAATTACCAAAACCCGTGATAAGTATTTAGCTATTCATAAACTTATCACATCGAATGAGATATAAAATGCCGAAAGTAATATGTATCGTTGACGACGAAGACGAGCTTGTTCAGAACTTGAAATTCGAGATTTCTGCCCTGCGCTCTGATTGGGAAATCCTTACCTTCTCCGATGGCATGAAAGCCATGCAGGAGATAATTAAAGGCAAGGTGGACTTGGTGTTAACCGACATCGCCATGCCCGATATGGATGGTTATGAGCTGTTCTGGCGCGTAAAGGATTATGACGAAAACATCCCTGTTATTATGATGACCGGCTTTGGCTATGACCCCAATCATGTATTGGTTCGTGCCAAAGTGGATGGATTAAAAGATGTTCTCTTCAAGCCCTTCGATGTGGAAAAGCTGGTTGATCTTATCGACCGCAGGTTGCTGTAAGTTCCCCAGCTCCCATCTACCCCAATGATGGATATCCATGGTTTCCTCCGCAAGAATCTGTTGCAGCGAAGCCTGTTAAGCTATGCGCTATACCCATTGGGAGAATTGTATGCCGCAATCCAAGCAACCCGACGTAATCATCTTGCCAAGAGTAGTTATCATGCTCCCTGCAAGGTTATCAGCATTGGTAATATCGTAAGTGGTGGTAGCGGAAAAACTCCCTTAACAATTGCATTGGTTAAGATGCTATCCGCATCAGGTATCCGTGTTGCGGTCTCACATCGTGGCTATAAAGGCAAATTTGAGCATTCTCCACGTATTATCTCCAATAGCCAAAAAGTCTTGTATCCCGCAGATGTTGCCGGTGATGAAGCACATCTTATCGCCTCTTCCCTACCTGGGATCCCGGTGGTTGTTGGCAGAAAGCGCAAGGATGCAATCCGCTTGCTGCTAAAATCATACCCCAATACTCAGGTGGTAGTGATGGATGATGCCTTCCAGCATGCCCGTGTGGCAAGAGACTTGGATATTGTATGTTTCGCTGCAGAAACGGGTATCGGCAATGGATTTGTGTTGCCTGCGGGTTACCTGAGAGAAAGCTTGAGTGCTTTGCATTTGGACTGCCTCGCCGTTGTCTATCGTATGCAAACAAATCAACTTCCCAACCCATGGGAACAAATGCTGAACACCCAAAACATCTTTCACAGTTATGCCACTTACCAGGATTGTGTGGATTATACAGGTGAACACTTCCCCCTGCAAAGCTTGATTAGTAAGCGAATTGTCCTTGTTTCGGGGATAGCCAACCCAAGCAGCTTCGAGAATGTAGCTAAACAACTTGGCTTGGGCTATATCCATCATTATACCTTTCCGGATCATTACCACTTTGCGGATGCTAACTTGCCCAATACCTTGCTAAGCGAGCAACCTGATATAGTACTCTGCACCCAGAAGGACATTATGAAGCTTGCCCTTCATCCCCTGCTTGCTCCACGTTTGAGAGCATTGGTGCTTGGATATCAGTTTGAGGATGAAACAGGATTTCTTAAGATGGTGTTAAGCAAAGTTCAAGATTCTTAGAAAGATAGGCTTATGTATTGAGCAGCCACCGCTATGGCGGCAGTCTCAGCGCGAAGAATTAAGGGAGAGATGCATAGCTCAGGCAAATTGAGCTGAGAAAAGAGTGCGAACTCTGTATCCTTCCACCCACCTTCCGGTCCAATCATGAAGCATGGAGGAGCTTGAAGCTGCAGGGAGCTTACTTTCATGTCCGGTCTGCGTTCAGAGCAAACCACAGGCTGCCACCCCGCTGCAATTATTCCCTGTAATGCCATGTTCAATTCAGCACTCTCAGCAATCAAAGGCAGATAAGGATTGTCACATTGTTTTATCGCAGCCAAGGCAATACGCCTGAAACGTTGAATGGTGTTGGCTGAAGGATTACGCACTCCATACTCGGTATGTAAAGGGTAAAACGCAGTAGCCCCAAGTTCTGTACACTTCTCCACCAGCAACTCGTCATGTTTGTTTTTCAGCAAGGCAAAAGCGATTGCAAATGGAGATCGGAAGAGCACACGTCTGAACTCCAGTCACGATCAGATCTCGT
>CALDSN010000039.1 GCA_937924555.1 uncultured bacterium
CGGCATACGAGATCTGATCGTGACTGGAGTTCAAGACGTGTGCTCTTCCGATCTCTTGGGCTTCTCATCTATCCTCTCATATTCAATATATATTTACCCAGCACATCATACTCTACATTCACAATGTCTCCGGCTTTAAGGAACTGAAGATTGCTGTTCTCCAGCGTATGTCCAATCAGCGCAATGGAAAAGTATGAGGATCTAATTTCAGCCAAGGTAAGGCTCACGCCGTTGATGGCAACTGAACCTTGGGGAACAAGTAACTTACGATCTTCGCTGAAAAGTTGAAACCTAAGGTAATCTGTGGCTTCCACTTTAATTCTTGCAATAACTCTGATACTGCGGTCAACATGTCCCTGCAACCAGTGTCCATCAAGTCTGTCACCAACCTTTAAAGCTCGTTCCAGATTTAACTGAGTGCCGACTCGCCAACTCTTAGCAGTGCTTTTCTCCCAGGTTTCGTGCATTATTTCTACACTGAAGCTTCGCTCCGAAAACTCCAGAACAGTAAGGCATATACCATTGCAGGCAATACTATTGCCTATTCGCAGGTCATCAAAACTCACGGGTCGCTCAATCGAAAGGTGCCTTTTTCCGGAGACACTACCGATGTGCTGAATCTTGGCAGTTTGCTCTACAATACCTGTGAACATAACTATACTGTGTATCTCCTCTTCCAAGCATTTGCCAGAGTGTTGCTGCTGCTATACTCCAAATCTCCCCCGAAAGGGATTCCTGTTGATAGCCTGGTGATATTCAACTTTTTGTCTTTGAGTAACTCCCATAGAAAGTGGATTGTAGCTTCACCTTCTGCTGAGGGTTTCAAAGCCAACACTACTTCCTCGGGCTTCAACAGCTCAATTCTCTCTAATAGCTTAGTAGTGTGAATCTGTTCCGGACCATAACCATCGATGGGGGAAAGGAGATGGTTTAAAACGAAATAGCGTCCACGAAACTCATTCATATTCTCGATTATTTGAATGTCCGAGTTCGACTCCACGACACACAAGACAGTGTCAAGCCTATCCGGAGCACTGCAGATGGGGCAGGGATCGCTCTCAGAAAGCATATTGCATCTTGAGCAAGTAGTAAAGCTTTCGACAGTGGTTCTAATGGTATCTGAGAGCTGTAAGGCGAAGTGTTTGTCCTGTGCAATTAAAAACCACGCCAGCCGTTGAGCGGTTTTTCGACCGATACCCGGAAAGCGATTTAGAGCTTGTATCAGTTTCTCAAGGTTATCTGAAAGTATCATTAGAATAAGCCGGGTATCTTCATTCCACCTGTAAGTTTACCCATGGTTTCGTTTGATGCATTCGTAACCTCATTTCCCACTTCTTGGATAGCAGCTAGTATTAAATCTTCCAGCATCTCCACATCTTCCGGATCCACTACTTGGGGGTCTATTTTAAGAGAAATAATCTCATGTTTACCATTCATCTCAACTTTAACCATCCCACCACCGGCTGAAGCTGTAAAGGTTTTATTCTCCAGTTCTTCCTGGGACTTCATCATCTCCTGCTGCATCTTTTGTGCTTGTTTCATAAGTTGTTGCATGTTTTTTCCACCGGGAAGCATAATGGACTCCTTGTAACGCATATTATTGATAACGCCTTTTTGGAGAAGTGGCATCATTTCGTCAAGCAGTTTATCAAGCCTTTACTAATGGAGTATATGAATTGCTGTGCAGAGTCGCGAAGGGTAAATTTCCTATTGTGTAATCAGATAGACGTTAGAGAGCCGATACAAACAAGAAAAGATATAAAAAAATGTGTTGACATAGATATAGCATATAGCAAGATAGAGCGCATGACTGACTACTCAGTCACTATCTATATACTACAAGATAATATAAGTGAGGTTAACATGAAAGTTAAACGACTGAACAGATCAAACTTGGGTGATAAGCGGGAATTAATCATTCAGGCTGCAGTGAAGGTCTTTGCCCGCAGTGGTTTCAGTGCTGCAACTGTTAATGAAGTGGCATCCGAAGCAGGCATAGCCAATGGTACGGTATATTTATACTTTAACACAAAGACAGAGCTCTTCATTCAAACCATCAAGTCCGTTATAAAAAGTAAACTAAGCCAGATAAGGGAGATGGTGGATACTATCACAGACCCTGTAGCTCGTATAAAACGGTTTATAGAGCTACATACAGAATTGATTACACAAAACAAAGATGTTGCTAGAATGATGATTATTGAATGGAGAAAAAGCGAAGACTTCTGTCAGCAGAATCCTGATTATAACCCTTTAAACGAGTATATCAACTATCTAAATGATTTGTGTAAGCATGCGATAGAGACTGGGAAGCTAAGAAGTGTTAAACCAAGCACTCTATCTTACATGATTCTTGGTACTATGGATGTTGTACTTACTCAATGGCTGACGGGTAGAGTAGAGATTGATTTGAATGGAATGACAGAAGAAGTGTACCAGATTCTGGGGTATGGCTTATTAGTGGAGAGATAATGAGAAAATTAGTCTTAATCTTAGTTGTCCTAAGCGCTTTAGGATACTCATACGCTGTACCATTAAGTTTAGCTGATTGCCGAAGAATGGCTTTACAAAGTGCGGAAAGTATATCTATTGCAGAGCTTAACTGCAACAGTAGTGCTGCATTAAAGAAAGCGACATTCACCGCCTTTTTGCCCTCTCTGAATGCTTTGGGATCATACATGCACAGTGGCAAAGAGATTGAATATAAAGAGGATCTGAATCTACAGCAATTGCTTGGGGGGATGGCACAAGCGAATCCGGCTGTAACTTCAGACCCTTTCTACCAAACATTGGTAGCACTTTACCAACAGGGTCTAATCTCAGATGAGATAGATCTGAAAATTGGTGATAGAGATAATTGGGTTCTTGGTGTGGAATTGGTGCAGCCCATCTTCACAGGAGGCAAGATACTGCAACAGTATAAGATAGCAAAGTGCTCTGAAGCTTTAACTAAAGAGATGCTTCAACGTGAGAAAAGTGAATTACTTCTCAAAGTTGATGAAGCATACTGGCGAGTAATCTCTCTACAACAAAAAGTCAAGCTTGCTGACAGCTACCTTTCCTTAGTGCAGAAACATGTAGAGGACTTGAACAACGCATATGCCGAAGGTATTGTAACACAAAATGAGTTACTCAAGGCACAGGTGAAGCTTGGGGAAGCGAAGCTAAGTACTTTACAAGCTGGGAATGGATACAAATTGGCACTTATGGCTCTTAATCAGGTCATCGGCTTGGAACCGGATACTTCAACTGAACTCGTCCCACAACAAGAGGATGATGTTGAATGCCCTGCTGTCTCTCTGGATACAGTGTTGGAAACCCGTCCCGATTACCAAATGTTAAAGCGGCAGAAGGACATTAACCAATCTCTGCACAAGATTGCTATCTCCAAATATTACCCAAACATCGTGTTCCAAGGTTCCGCACATAGTTTGAAACCGAATATATACAACAGCATGGAAGATGAGTTTGGTTCAAGCTGGCAAATCGGAATATTGGCTCAAATGGAGCTGTTCCACTTTGGTGAAAGGATGCAGGAAGCAAGAGTAACTCGCAATAATGTAAAGATTAGCGAATTGAAGCTTCAGGAAGCCAAAGAACTGATAAACTTGCAGATAAGCAGTTTCAGAAACCAGTTTACTGAAGCTGAAGCTAAGTTGGAGATTGCAGAAAACTCTCTGGAACAAGCCGAAGAAAACCTACGAGTATGCCAATCCCGCTTTGATGAAGGAATGTTACGCAGCAGCGATTTACTTGAAGCACAGAGCTTATGGCAAAAGTCTTACAGCGATAAAATCGATGCCCGCATGGAACTGAATACCAAACACAGCCAATACCTAAAAGCAATTGACGCACTACAATAAGGATACAATGATGAAGAAAATATACATACTACTTACAGTCACATTACTTGTTGCCGGATGCAGCAAGCACACTACCACCGCCGAACCAAAACAAAGCATAAATGTTAATACCACGGAAGCTCGAGACACCACATACATTCCAGTTCTTGAATACACCGGAACCCTTACAGCCAACAAAGAAGCCAATCTTGGCAGCATTGTCCCCGGCAGGGTTGAACGCATTCTTATCCCTGAGGGTGGATATGTGGCAGAGGGAGCATTAATAGTGGAAATGGCAGATGAATTGATGGTGCAAACCAAGATTGAATACCAAACCCTTGAAAAGGACATGCATAGAATGGATGCTCTCCTGGCAAAGAATACGGTTTCCAGACAAGAGTATGATCATGTTCAGGCAAAGTATGAAGCTGCCAAAGCAAAATACTCCATGCTTAAGAAAAATACTGAGATCAGAGCACCATTCTCCGGCACAGTGGTTAAACACTGTGTGAAGCAAGGAGAGAACTACAATTTCCTCCCAAATATCAGCCCCGGATACTCCATGAACAGCGGAATCGTCAGTCTCATGCAACTCAATCCTCTGTTGGTCAAAGTGGATGTAAATGAGCAACATCTGCAGAGAATAAAACTAGGTCAAAGCGTGGATATCTCTCTCACCATGCTGAACATCAACACACATGGCAAGGTGACCAAGATTATGCCCATCCTTTCTCAAACAACACGCACTGCTACCGTTGAAATAAGCATCGCCAATCCCGGCAATCTCAAGCCCGGTATGTTTTGTAAAGCGTCCTTCAAGCTACCGGCCGTCAATGCAGTTGCAATACCCAGAGAGTGTCTAATCCGTACACCGGGCACAGCTGAAACCTACGTATTCTCTATCAGCGAATCTGTTGCCACCAAGAAAGCCGTCAACGTGCTGGGTGAAACCCCTTCTGCATACATAGTTTCTGGCATAGACAAAACTGAAGCTCTGGTTACTGATGGTAAGGGCAAGCTAAGCACCGGCACGAAAGTTAAAGTGATGGGCTAACACTATGCGTTTCACCGAAATTGCCGTTGACAATCCTGTCATGACCATCATGGCATTCGTCGCCATCTTCATCTTCGGCATTGTAGCCGTTACGATGATACCCAAAGACGTTCTGCCCGAAATAGAAATGCCTACTTTAACCATCATCACCGTTTACCCCGGTGCGAATGCTAATGAAGTTGAATCTCAGGTTACCGATAAACTGGAAGGTATCTTAGCAGGTACTTCTTCTTTGAAGTCTATAAAATCCATCTCCAGAGAGAACGTATCCATAGTAACCATGCAGTTCAATTGGGGCACTGATCTCAACGATGCCTCAAACTCGGTGCGTGACCTTATGGAACTGGTAAAAAAGGATTTGCCAAGTGATGCCAGAAACCCCATGATCATGAAAATAACCAGTTCCATGCTTCCCGTTGTCTTCTATAGTATTGAGGCTGAAGAGAGCTATAACGGTTTGGATAAACTTGTGGAAGATAGGATATCCAGCCCTATTAAAAAGGTTTCGGGCGTAGGTACAACCTTTGTTTTGGGTCAACCTGAGCGTGAGATCAAAGTGGAATGTGATCCATTCCAGCTTTCTGCATATCATCTCAGCATTACCCAGCTCTCGCAAGCTCTTGCCACCCAAAATGTATCCATTCCCGCCGGAAACATGAAGCTGGGCAACAGCTCATTGGCAGTAAGAGTCCCTGCAGAATTCACGAATGTGGACGACATTGCCAACACTCCCATCATCAGCATCAACAATCAAGTGATAAGAGTTCGTGATGTTGCCACAATTACCGACGGCTTCAAAGAACAAGAGGAGTATCTTCATTCCTCCGGTAAGCAAGCGGTGTTAATGATGGTGCAAAAGCAATCAGGTGCCAACACTCTCCAAGTTGCCAAGGCAGTTGGCAAGGAGATATCTAAGATTAGAGGCACTCTCCCCGCAGATGTTAAGATTAAAGAGGTGATAAACTCCTCGGAATTGGTCTCCGAATCCATCAAGAACCTAAGCTGGACTATATTCTACGCCGCTATCTTTGTCATTCTGGTGGTCCTCTTTTTCCTGCGTGAACTACGCAGCAGCGTGATAATCATCCTCACCATACCGTTTTCCTTAATCATCGCATTCGTGTATATGTTCATTGCCAAATTCAGCATCAACATCTTTTCGCTGATGTCCTTAGCCATCGCTATCGGCATGGTTGTAGATAACGCCATTGTGGTATTGGAGAACATCACACGGCACATGGCAAAAGGCAGCAAACCACGTGAAGCGGCAATCTTTGGCGCATCCGAGATGCAAGTAGCGATTGCCGGTTCCACTCTCACTACTGTAGTTGTTTTCATCCCCATGATTTTCATGGGGGGGCTGGTGGGCATCCTATTCAAGCAGCTTGCTATCCTTGTTTCCATCACCTTGCTTGCCTCATTGGTTACTGCTCTATCGCTTACCCCCATGCTAAGTTCGCGTTGGTTGGGAAAGCAAAAGACCAGGAAACCCGGCAGGTTCTTCACGCTCAGCGAGAAGTGTTTCACTTGGACAGAGCATAAGTATGTTCAGCTTCTTTCCTACGCCATCAAGCGTAGAAAACGCTTTATCATAGGTGCCATCAGCTTGCTTGTGCTTTCGCTTGCAATGGTGTTATTCATCGGCACAGACTATATTCCCGCCATGGACGCAGGAGATTTGAATGCAGTTATCGAACTCGATAATGACGTTAGTGCAGAGCAAACAGCTCGTGTGGCTGCCAAAGTGGAAGAGATATTCCTCAAGGAAGTCCCCGAACTTCGTAGTATGTACTCTGTTACCGGACAAACGGAAAGCGGACTCTTAAGCACTATGGGCTTCAAGGAAGGCAGAAATGTAAGCACCATCGGCACCAAGCTGGTTCTTCCGGACAAACGCAAACGCTCTGCTAAGGAGCTTGAAGCAGTTATCAGAGCCAAATTGGAGAAAATACCGGAGATAAGCAAATTCCGCGTGGTAGGCGGAAGCTTACTCCAGAGTGCCATGTTTGCCAATTCCAAACCTGTGGAGATTAAGGTCTCAGGCAAGGATATGGCTCAACTTGCGGCTGTATCATCCTCTCTATACAATGCCCTTGCCCAAAACCCAAATCTGGTTAATCTGGAAAGCAGCCTGGACAAAGGCATCCCAGAACTACAGATCATCATCGACAAGCAAAAGGCATCCGCAGTGGGCGTAAATCCCGCTTTGGCTGCCATAGGAATCCGCCAATCTCTCTATGGAGTGAATAGCACACAGTATAAGGATAGCGGAGATGAGTATGACATCCGCATTCGCCTTAGCGAAGCCTACCGAAATGACGCAAATGCCCTCAGCGTTATCCCTGTTAATTCCCTTGATGGCAATGTGCTTCCTCTAGGCTCAATCGCTCAGTTCAAAATGGGTTCCGGCTACACAAAGATAGAGCATGATGCACAGCAAAGGACGCTTTATCTAAGCGCAGAACTGAAGGACATCTCCCTTGGCAAAGCGATCAAATGGGTGAAAACAACCCTTGCTCAACAGGATATACCCGCAGGAGTGGATGTGCGCTTAGCCGGACAGTATGAAGACCAGCAGAGTTCCTTCCGCAGCCTTATACTTATGTTTCTGCTTGGCTGCACCCTCGTTTATATGGTGATGGCATCCATCTTTGGCAGCTACAGAGACCCCATGATTATCATGTTCGCTATTCCCTTGGCACTAATCGGGGTAATCTGGGCGTTCTTCGTAAGTGGCATCAGTCTCAGCGTGATAACCTTCATCGGTATCGTGATGCTGCTCGGCATCGTCGTTAATAATGGCATCGTGTTGATAGACTACACCCATCTGCTGCGAAAAAGAGGCGAGAGCCTGCATCAAGCTGTGGTCAATGCCGGAAAATCCCGCTTACGTCCCGTATTGATGACTGCATTCACCACCATTTTTGGCATGATCCCCATGGCATATTCTCATGGCATGGGCTCAGAAATCTGGAGTCCTTTGGGCATCACTTGCATTGGCGGTTTACTTGTATCAACCGTCATCACCCTTGTATTGGTGCCCGTAATCTACACCTCTATGCACAAACATGAAAGCGAGGTAAACGCATGAATAAGATGGCGTTAATCATCTGCAATGTAAGCTCTCTGGAGGCTATAACGCAGCTTGTGAAGCAAACCCAAACAGAATTCTATCAAATAGTTATGCCCACGACAGGCATTCTACCATTTGGCGAACCACGCATGAATAATGCTATATGGCCCGGCTATTCAGTCTGCCTTATGTTAAAAGCAGAGGCAGAAGAGCTTACGAAGCTGAAGGCATTAGTCCAAAAGTATAACGAAGATTGCCCCAGCCCGGATGAGCAAGCTGTGATGGAAAGCTGGTCCATAGACTAAACACAAAATCCCCACTTCCTCAACATATCCCTCACATGAAGAGATGACAGCCCCAAAGCTGTCATCTCTTTTTCATCGAGCATCAAACGAACAAACACCAAGCTCTTCCCACCCGATTCCCGGACGATTCCCGGACAAAGTCCGGGAATCTAATGGGAATCTCCTCGTAAATGATTGGTGTTTGTTCGTTTATGCTTTAGTGAGAATGGCATGGAAATGGAGGGTACAAAGGGGAGAAGAGGATGCTTAAACTATTCTATTTGAATAGCTTGGCAATGGTTTCAAGGCTTTGGCTTATGCCAAAACGGGAGAGATAATAGGCTCCAGCCAAAACACTCCAGGAGAATACAATTGCCCATACTCCTCCGGCACTGCCTGTCCAAAGGGATAAACCTCCCCAGATGCGTTTTGGCATATCGTTCTTTAGCACACAGATGGGGCGTGCCCGCCAAGTGCGAACATATTTGCCGGCTAATCCGGGTTGCACCAGACAGTATTCGAACCACTGGGCATAGCTGTGGTCTCTCCAATGCTCGATGCTGCGGTAGGGGAAGGGTAATCCGTTGCTGATGCCTGCGCCGTCGTTGCCAATCTTTTTGCGTAAGCGTCGGGGTAAAGTAGCAGAGTTACGGCAGGGAAACACTGTTACCCGGGCGCAGATGAGGGCGCGGTCTTTACCTTGGGCGTAATGTTCAGCGGTTTTGCGGTAGAAACCGAAGTATATTCCGCTTCCGGCATAGTCTCCTCCGCCAACTAACCATCTGCCTTCCTGGGCAATGTTGGTGGCAATACCTTTGAAGGAAGTGCCATGATACATGGTGTAGGTGGGGAACACGATGTCCACTCCCGTCATCAAGATGCCTTCCAGAAGGGCTGCACCGTTGCGTTTGAAGACGTTGAACAGCCTTTTGGGGAAGTAGATGAACCATGCTTTAATGCCGCGATAACTGCCATACTTCAGGCGAGGGTGGAGCCATTCGGAGATGCTGTCGCAAAATATCACTGACCAATATAGCACGATGTTGAAATATAAAGCGTTTATCAAGCGGAGAGGACAAAGGATAAGGTGCATCAATAGCCACCACACGGGAGCAATAAAGCTGTATCGTAGCAGGCTGAATACCCATGCAGCTCTGCTGCTTGAAGGGTCTGTCCATGTGTCCCGAAGCGGATTGTAGAGCGTCCATTGCAGCCAGTTCAGCAGCAAGAAGGGGTAACGTAAGAACCAAACTATGTCTCTAAGGATAAAAACCAGCAGCAAGAAGGCAAAGAGTCCGATGCCACACCATAGCAATCCCGATCCCCCCGAAGCAAGCAGTTGGGCGAGGTTCATACTAAGTATCAGATTTAGTTATACTGCTTATAGCCAAAGCTATTCCGTCCAATAATACATTCAAGCCGAAACAGAAATCTGCCTCCGCATCATAACCCTGTGCCATCACAAGAGAGCTTGCTTCAAACAGAAAGGGATACAGGGACGAATCAAAACCTTGGGAGAATTCCTCTGCTAATTCTTCCCTTGTTCTTTCATCATCAGCCACATGCGATAATTGCAGGCAATAACCATAGATGTAGCTATCAATCAACGAGCTTACCTTCAATGCTAACTCGATGGGTAAGCCTGCTTTGCGCAGAATACCGAGGTAATTATTAAGATAAGCAAGGCGTTTTTCTCCGCTATGCACCTGCGCATCGATAACAAAGGGCAGCCAAGGATGGATGCGAAACAGTTCCTTAGCTGCAATTGCTCTTTGTTGCACGATGCTTCGCCAATCATTGGACTGGGGATCAGCAACGGGATTTTCAAAGGATGTTAGGAGTTTGTCCGCCATGTAGGAAAGCAATTCTTCTTTAGTTTTGAAGTGATGATAAAGCGACATTGCTTGAATCCCCAGCTCAGCGGCAAGATTACGCATGGAGAGGGCGTTTATCCCACCTTTATCGGCAATGTCAATTGCTTTATCCGCAATACTGTCCTTGCTTAGTGGCGAACGCTTTGCCATGTTGTTTAGCTCCTTTAGAAAGTGTAATTCACTCCCAAGTATAGATTTGGCTCAAAGAGGAAGTAATTGTTCCACTTATCGTCCATAACCTTGAAAGCCTGAGGTACATTCGTGTCAATAGGCCAATATTGGCAATGAATTTGTGGCTCCAGATACACTCTTTCTTTGAACAATGAGACATGGTAGCCAAGATGATAGGAAGAATAGAGCTTGAAACCGCTTGCAATCTTCTTGTTATCTTCATCCAGATAGGTTATAAGCTGCGGTAGAATCTCCATGGCAGCAAAGAGACCTTTCCATAATCTGCGTTGATAAGTGAAGCCCACACCGGTCTCTCTCAGTCTTCCGGGGTAGTAATTCGCCTCATCAAACTCCAGTTGCTCTGCCATTGGCATACCCATGGGGGCAAACATCTTCCAGGTTGCCAGCTTTATTCCTACTTTATCTTTAGGGCTTATCTGATAGCCAATGTGTAGTTCGTAGTGGTGAGTATTGGTTTTCTCTTCGCCAAAGTTCATAAACGATAAATAGGTGGTGCTGAAGCTCAACATGCGGGCTTTGTTCTCAGTGGTGACCGAGCTTAATGGTTCATTGGCGTTTAAAGCTGTGCATGCAAACACAGCTAACATGATGCTAAGTAGATGTTTAATCATATAAGTCTCCTTTAATGGTGCAACGATGCCTTACACTGTAAGGTTGTCAAGTCATAAGTCACGCCATAAGCAGGGTTATTGTTCTCAGGTGTTGTATGAATATGGAGCTATCCGGCAGTTATATAAGAAGTTAACAACCATGCAGTCTCATGCTGTTTGCTTTTTGCTTGACACCCTATGCCTTGCAAGACTTGGGTAACATAAGGTTAATGATGTATCCGGGAGCGATAATGGAAAACGAAACCTTACACCATGATGATAAATCACCCATAGATAAAAAGCACAGTCCCAAGAATAGTGTTAGGGGCATATACATTCTAAGCGGGTTGCTTGTTACAGTAATACTAGCAGGACTTGTATATTTCTTTGCTTTCTCTCATCGAAAAACACAGCAGAACGCTCTGTATGTGCAAACTGAAAGCTGGGATATTCCCGGTGGGCAGGGACGAAGTATTGTTATCAAACCAGATAAGGCAAGCGAGCAGGATTTGTTTAGCTTGGGTGAGTTGCTGAAGCAGGAAAGCACTATCTACACTAATGCCTTCGTGTATGTGTATGATGATGCTGAAGCTGCACATTTACGGAAAGTTTGTATGGAGGGAAAGCCTACCCCGGAAGAAGCCTTGAAACATGATGAGCATTTCAAGGGTCTCTTCAGCAAGGTGGGTGAACAAAAGAATGTGTTCGATGTCTTCTTTGCTGGCAGCAGGGGTAATAATAATAAGCGTTTAACTTTCTAATCCGAGCTCATTCCTTCCTACCTGCCTGTTTGAATTACCTGATCATTACCTGATCATTGCATGTTTTGTCCGTAATGATTAGGTAATGATTATGCAATGATCCCAAGAAAACACCATGGTCTCTATTCGAAAACTGCCTCATCCAAGCTATGTTTCCGGCAAAAAAAAGAGGCAGGTGCATACCTGCCTAATATTGTTCATCAAGTTATCCTGCTTGTAGTTAGATAACTCCGGCTTTGATGAGATCGTGCATATGGAGCATCCCCACGGGGTGCTTCTGCTCGTTCAAAACCGGAAGCATGGTGATGTTAAAGCTCTCCATCAGGTTCAGCGCACTAACTGCAAGTTCTTCAGGAGCTAAGTATTTGGGGTTAGCCGTCATGCACTCTGAGGCACAGAAGCTCAGTAAGCTGTCCCCCTTGGTCTGCAACTGACGGCGGAGGTCTCCATCGGTAATCATACCACTAAGAATGCCGTTGCTATCAACCACTGCGGTGCAACCAAGCTTTTTGGATGTCATTTCCATAATCACCGTGGACATTGGCGCACTTGCATCCACAATGGGTAAATCTGCTCCGCTATGCATGAGGTCACAAACTCTCAGCAACAGCTTCTTACCAATGCTACCCCCTGGATGGAACCTGGCAAAATCCTTCAATTGGAAGTTCTTCTGCTTCAAGAGAGCAATTGCCAAGGCATCACCCACCGCCAAAGCAACAGTGGTGGAGGATGTCGGCACAATGCCCAATGGCTCGTATTCACGAGGGACACTGCAATCCAAAACCACTTCGGCATTCTTAGCAAGCTGTGAGGTTTGTGAGCCGGTGAGGGCAATAATCGGCACCTTATTGAATTTCAAAAAGGGGATGATAGAGATAAGCTCCTGGGAATTACCGCTGTTAGACACGGCAATTACCACATCGTCCTTGCCAATCATACCCAAATCGCCGTGAATCCCTTCCGCGGCATGCAGAAAGATAGAGCTTGTCCCGGTTGAGGCAAGGGTTGCGCTTATCTTGCGGGCTATGATACCAGTTTTGCCGATGCCTGTAAGCACCACTTTGCCTTTGCAATCCATCAACAGACGGAAGGCTTTCTCTATGGCAACGGGATTAAGCTGCTCCGCCACTTTAAGGATGGCGGAGGCTTCCAGCTTAAGTTCGTTTATTACTGCTTCAGCAATGTTCATGCGTGGTTGTTGATGGTCTCTACTGCGGCATCTATGCTCATTGCGCCAAGATCTCCCTTGGTATGCTGACGCAGGGTTACTTCGCCTTTCTCTGCTTCATTCTTGCCGATGATGCACATAAAGGGTATCTTTTTTAGTTCCGCTTCGCGAATCTTATAGCCCATCTTCTCACTGCGGGGATCAATCTCGCAGCGTAAGCCTAGCATCTGCAGCTTTTCCATCACTTCATTGGCATAATCCAACTGTGCATCCGTGATGGGAATAAGCATTACCTGCACAGGGCATAGCCAAATGGGCAGGTTGCCACCGTGATACTCTAACAGAGTAGCAAAGAAGCGTTCCACCGAACCAAGCACGGCACGATGAATCATGAAGGGACGGTGAGGTGCGTTATCTGCGCCGATATATTGCATATTGAAGCGCTCCGGCAAGTTGAAGTCAAACTGAATAGTGGTGCACTGCCAGGCTCTGCCAATGGCATCCTTGATCTTTATATCAATCTTGGGACCATAGAAAGCACCGCCACCTTCATCCACACTATACTCCAAGCCAAGCTTGGTAAGCGATGCACCAAGGCTCTGGGTGGCTTTGTCCCAATCCTCTTTCTCACCCACAGAACCTTCCGGCTGAGTGGAAAGATAGATAAGGAAATCCTTGAAGCCAAAGTGCTTCAGCATATCCAGCGAGAACACAATCAGCTTCTCCACCTCTGCATCCATTTGCTCGGGAGTGCAGATGATATGAGCATCATCCTGAGTAAAGCCCCGCACCCGCATTAAACCATGCAACACTCCGCTACGCTCAAAGCGATAAACGGTGCCCAGTTCTCCCAAACGCATAGGCAACTCACGATAGCTGTGACGGTTGGCGTTATAGATATGAATGTGGAAAGGGCAGTTCATGGGCTTAATATAATAGTCCTGATCTTCCACTTCCATGGCACTATACATATTCTCCTTGTAAAAGCCCAGGTGACCGGAGGTCTGCCACAGGTTACTGCGCCCGACATGCGGGGTGTACACCAGCTTATAGCCTCTGCGCAGATGCTCTTCCTTCCAATAGCTCTCAATCAGGTGACGAATCATCGCCCCATTGGGATGCCAAAGCACCAAACCCGCACCAACTTCCTCATTGATGGAGAAGAGGTCAAGGTCTTTACCCAGCTTGCGATGGTCACGCTTTGCTGCTTCTTCCAGATACACCATATATTCGCTTAATTCTTTATTTGTGGGGAAGCTGATGCCATAGATGCGCTTGAGCATCTTGTTCTTTTCATCCCCGCGCCAATATGCACCGGAGGTCTTAAGCAGCTTAACCGCTTTTATCTTGGAGGTATTGTGAATGTGCGGTCCACGGCACAAATCAATGAAATCACCTTGGCGGTAACTGCTAATCACTTCGCCATCAGGTATTGCTTCCAGCAGCTCCAGCTTATAGCTTTCGCCCATATCTCCAAACAGCTTCAATGCTTCGGCTTTGCTCAGTTCGGTACGGGTGTAGGGGAGAGCCTGTGCGCTCAGTTCCTGCATGCACTTTTCTATTTGCAACAGCTCTTCATCGGTGAAGCTGGCATCGCGGTCAAAATCATAATAAAAGCCTTGCTCAATGGCGGGACCAATGGTCACCAGCACATCCGGGAAAAGCTGCTTCACTGCTTGCGCCATCAAGTGCGCGGTGCTGTGCCAATACACCTCTTTACCTGTTTCACTCTTAAAGGTATGCAGCACCAAGCTTGCATCGCTCTCTATTATGTGACTAAGGTCAATCAGCTTGCCATCTAGTTCGGCACACACAGAGGCATCTGCCAAGCGAGGGCTGATATCCTCGGCAACTTGCAGGGCACTCACAGCTTTGTCATATTGCCGGATACTTCCATCCGGCAGGGTGATGGATATATTCATATTTGTCTCCAATACATACTTAAGTTCATCGTTAGCAAGTCAGCCATAATATGCCGTTACTCTAACTCTTTACTGCAAAAATGAAGCAAGGCTATTTGTCAAGTTTATCCTGCTTGCTCATGGTTCTTAAGGAGTGGAAGATGACAAACAAGGTAACTCCCACATCGGCAATAATCGCTTCCCAAAGCCCGCTGATGCCTGCCAGTCCCGTAACCATCACCAGGGCTTTTATCCCCAAAGCGATGCTTATGTTCTGCCACACCAAGCGATTGGTCTTTTGGGAGATGGATAATGCCGCCACAATCTGCTCCGGTTTATCGTGCAACAGCACCACATCGGCGGTCTCAATGGAGGCTTGTGCCCCCACATTACCCATGGCGATGCCCACATCTGCCCGTGCCAACACCGGCGCATCATTCAGCCCATCCCCACAGTATGCCACCTTATCAACACTAACCGCCATAATCTCTTCCAGTTTATGCAGCTTGTCTTCGGGTAACAATCCCGCATAATAGCTATCCAAGCCAAGGCTCTCAGCCACCTGCTTTGCCTTCTGCGGACGATCCCCGGACAGCATGGAAATGTGCTTCACGCCCATCTTTCTCAGCTCTTGGATGCTTTCCTTTATATTCGGCTTCAGCTCATCCCAGAAGGTTGCACAGCCCAAATACTTACCATTCTTGGCGCAGTGCACCACACTGTAATCACCTGCATCAGCAAAATCCACCAACCCGGAACTGCGGAGGAAGCCTTCGCTCCCTGCCAGATAGCTATCAGCTCCATAACGCAGCTCAATCCCTTTTCCGGGATATTCATTAAGCGATTGCACCTGATCTCTGCGATACTCACCGCTGATATCCGCCTTCAGGGCAAGGGCAAAAGGATGCGAAGAGGCATACTCACAAAGGTACAAAGCATTCTTCAATTCCGCTGCCTCAACGCCTGTTGCACAGCGATAATCCACCACCTTCAGTTCGCCCGTGGTGAGCGTTCCCGTCTTGTCAAATACTAAGGTACGCACCCGCTTCATCACATCCAGATAGGTGCTGCCCTTAAAGATAACCCCACGCTTGGCGGCAATCCCAATCCCAATGAAATAGCTTAAGGGGATGGATATCACCAAAGCACAGGGACAGGACACAATCAGGAACACCAAAGCCCGTTTGAACCACACGGCACCGGGATAACCCAACAGCAAAGGAATAAGAAACACCAACAAAGCTGCTCCCACCACCGCAGGAGTATATATCCGCGCAAAGCGAGTGATGAACTTCTCCGTGGAGGATTTCTTTGCCCCCGCATTCTCAATCAGGTTCAAGATGCGGGAAATCATGCTCTCCGCTTCTGCCGAGCTAACCTTTATCTCCAACATGGCATGCTGGTTCAAAAAACCTGCATATACTAAGGAACCGGGGTTCACTGCCGCAGGCTCCGATTCCCCTGTGAGCGTGGATGTATCCACCGTGGATTCGCCTTTAGTCACCACTCCATCCAAAGGGACTCTTTCTCCGGGATACACCAGAATACTCTGCCCAATCTGCACCGATGCAGTTGGCACGGTCTCAATCCCTTTCTCTGTGCTGAGATGCACGGTTTCAGGTTTTAAGGAAAGGATGGAGGTAATTAAGCCTCTGCTGCGCTTGATTGCCTTGGACTCCAGATACTCTCCCGCCTCAAAGAGAATCATCACCGCCGCCGCTTCCACATACTCCCCCAAGTATATTGCCCCAAAGGTGGCAAGGGTCATCAGAAAGTGTTCGGCAAAAAGCTGACGCGCAAACAGCTCTTTAAAAGCAGTTTGAATAACCTTATGCGCTGCGACAAGATAGGCAAGCAACCCCAAGACTGTCGCCGGAACCCCGCTAAAGTAAAGGGAGGGAATGAGGATGAACACAGAGAGAACCACGAACCACGGCTTGTTTTCTTCTTCGGGAATCATATTCCCCGCCAAAGAGAAGCTTACTCCCGGCTCTATCTTTGCCGCAATGGTGTTGATCCGCTCCAGGGCATGCTCAATCTCATCTTCATAATACACCGTAAGCTGCTTGTTGATGAAGTCCAGATGCGCTTTGTTCACCTCCGGGAGCTTGTTTATCTCTGTCTCAATCTTGGCACTGCATCCGGCGCAATCCAGATTTTGGACACTATACTTCTCAATCTTCATTTCTGCTCCTGGATATGCAGCAGGGCAAGGGCGAAGATGGAATCCACATGACAATCATCCAAAGCATAGTAAACAGTGCTGCCTTCCTTGCGTAACTTAACCAAATGGTTTAATCTTAATAGCTTAAGCTGATGCGAAACAGCAGATTGCTGCATCCCTACCAAGCCGGAGAGGTCTGCCACACACAGCTCATGACGGGACAGGTAATATAATATCTTCAAACGAGTTCCATCTCCAAAGACTTTGAAGAACTCCGCCATCCGACTTATGGTGTCAGCATTCGGCACTTCATTTTGCATGCTTTGCATCTCTTGGGGGTCTATGTTCTTACACAGGCAAGTTTTAGCTTCCATTGTCTCTCCAGTATATGAATATGTGTTCATATATGTTGGGACTGCCTCGTACGTCAAGCTTTTTTTATGGTTCCTCTCCTGCTTTTTTGACGGGTCATTCCCTCGTGACTCCCTCGTGACTCCCGGGTGAGATGAGAGAATCACCTCGGAAGGATGAGCTTGTGAGCCGGCATTTTTGCAGGAGAGCTAAATGGGCAATCCAAGTTATCTGAGGGAACATTAGCTGTCATTCCAGCGTAGTATTTCGGTTATTATCAGAGTGAGAACTATACCGCTACAACTGCCTGTGTGGCATGTAGCTTTCTTGCTTTAACCTGGCTAAACCGGAGGAAGGAACCGTATGTTTGGTTAGTAAAGAATATCCTCAGAATCGGGTGACTTTTTTCAGCACTCTTTGCTTACCATTTTCATACCGCACAAGGTAGATACCCACCGGGACATCCCTGCCACTGTTGTCTTTGCCATCCCAGGTGAAGCTGTGCTGTCCCTTAGCCTGAAAGTCATCGCACAATTCCCGCACCAATTGCCCTTTGATGTTGTAGAGGCTTAGCTTTACTCGCTCGGCTTGGGGTAGAGATACTTCCAGCTTGGTATCTGCCACGAAGGGATTGGGATAGATGCTTAGTCCGGGCTGAGGAGCTGCCGTAACCACCTCATCTGTTATGTCCACTTGGTTCAGATCATGGATATACAAGCCATAATAAGCATTTGCAGTATATAGGTTATTGCCGCTAATGCACATATTCTCAGTTTGCAAGTTCCAGGCATAAGTGCGAAGTAAAACCGGAGACTGGGGGGTACTGATATCGTAGATTCTGATCTCGTTCCAGTTAGTATCTGAGACATACAGTCTGTCACTATGAACGGTACAGGTGTTAATTAAGCTTGTCTGGTGCGGCATAATATTGCCGAGTAGCACAGGATTCTGGGGATTTGAGACATCGATGATCTGCAGTCCAGCACTCCCGTCAGCCACATAGGCTGTCGAGCCTACCACGTTAACCGAGACAGCATTGCCGGGAGTACTATATGAGCCCAGCAACACGGGGCTCTGGGGATTGGTAGCATCGATGATCTGCAGACCTGCCTCTTGGTCTGCCACATAGGCTGTTGTGCCCACCATGGCAACAGATAAAGCGGCAAGGGGAGTATTATAGGAGCCCAGCAACTCTGGGAACTGGGGAATGGATACATCTATGGCATGTAGCCCTGGAATTCCGTCTGCCAAATAGGCTTTCGTGCCTACTACTGAAACTGACACAGCCCTTCCGGGAGAATCAAAAGATCCAAGTAGTAATGGGCTTTGGGGATTAGCAACATCGATAATCTGCAGCCCTTCATATTCATCAGCCACATAGGCTGTCGAGCCCACTACGTCAACTGAGTAAGCATTGCCGGGAGTATCAAAAGATCCAAGCAGTACCGGGCTCTGGGGATTTGATACATTGATAATCTGCAGCCCTGCATAATCTTCTGCCACATAAGCTGTTGTGCCTACCATAGTAACCCATAATGCTTCATCAGGAGTAAGAAAAGAGCCCAGCAATACTTGGTTCTGGGGATTGGCAACATCAATGACCTGTAGCCCGGCATAACTGTCTGCTATTAAGGCTATCGTACCCACCAAGCTAACCGAGTAAGCATACCCGGGAGTATCATAAGAGCTTAGAAGCACCTGGCTCTGTGGATTGGCAACATCGATGATCAACAGCCCTGCACAACCGCCTGCTAAATAGGCTGTCGTACCCACTATGCTAACCGAATAAGCGAAATCTGGAGTATCTAAAGAGCTCAGCAGAACGGGGTTCTGGGAATTGGATACATCGATAATCTGTAGTCCTGCATAACAGTCTGCTGTATAGGCTGTCCTACCCACTATGCTAACCGATTTTGCATAGCCGGGTGTATCATAAGAGCCCAGCAACGTGGGGCTCTGTGGATTGGCAATATCGAAGATCTGCAGCCCTGCATCACCATCTGCCAAATAGGCTGTCGTGCCAACTATGGTAACCGATTCAGCTTCGCCGGGAGTAACATGATAGCCAAGAAGCGTGGGGTTCTGGGGGTTGCCAACATCGAAAATCATAAGCCCATAATATCCGTCTGCCAAATAAGCTGTCGTGCCAATCAAGGTAACCGAGTGAGCATGTGAAGTTAAAAAAGAGCCAAGTAATACGGGGTTCTGCGGATTGGAGACATCAATTATCTGCATCCCCCTACTATCGTCTGCCACATAGGCTGTCGTGCCCACAACACTAACCGAGAGAGCTGTACCGAGAGTGTTAAATGAACCGAGTGATACGGGGTTCTGGGGATTGGAAATATCAATGATCTGCAGTCCTGACTCCCAATTCGCCACATAGGCTGTTGTTCCCAATATGGTAACCGATTGGAAATGGTCTGCAGTTGTAACATAATCACCTAACTTACGACACACTGCCCCAAGCGATAGAACAAAACCAAAAATAGCGATGGATAACAACATCCTTTTCATAGGAAACTCCTAGTATTATTAGTAAAGCTTATATCACTGCATTCTGTAAGGCCCCGGGCTCAGCACCTGACGAAACCACGAGTATAATAAACATGGCTTTGACCTTACAGTGGCACTGGATACTATCACATATATTGTGTCAAGTAATATGTTATATTTTAGGTTATTAAGCTGGAACACAATATCAATCCAAATACTGTCACCTGCCGGCAGATTTGTCACACGCATCACTGTAGAGAGATGAAAGGATGCACTTTTCTCTTGACAAACGCCCTATGCTGAACAGAGATTGCCGAATATGGCTATAATAGTGAAAAAATTTGGCGGAACCTCCGTGGGAAGCGTGGAGTTAATCCGTAATATCGCACATAAGTTGGCAGGGGAATATCACTCCGGAGACGGGTTGGTATTGGTGGTTTCTGCCATGGCAAAGACCACAGATGAGCTTTTTGGGCTGGCATACGGCATCTCCAATCATCCTTCGCGTAGAGAGATGGATATGCTCTTAACAGCGGGAGAGCGGATAAGCATGAGTCTGCTGTCGCTTGCCTTGATGGAAGAAGGCATCCCCAGTATATCTTTCACCGGGTCGCAAAGCGGGATTATCACCGATGATAAGCATGGCAATGCGCGCATCCTGAAGGTGAACGCTTTTAGGATACACGAGGAGCTGGCAAAGGGTAAGATTGTTATTGTTGCAGGTTTCCAAGGGGTTAGCACAGCAAAAGAGATAACCACTTTGGGGCGTGGGGGTTCTGACACCTCTGCGGTGGCATTGGCGTGTTACCTTAATGCGGATAAATGTGAGATTTACACCGATGTGGATGGGGTTTACACGGCTGATCCGCGCATTGTGAAAGAGCCAAAGCTGTTACAGGAAGTTAGCAGCGATGTGATGCTTAATCTGTGTTACAACGGCTCTAAAGTGCTGCATCCCCGTGCGGTGGAGTTTGCCTGTAAATACGGAGTGCAGGTGGAGGTGAAGAGTTCCTTTACCTTTGCCCCCGGGACAATGATGATAAATGGCGCAACAGAGACCAATAAGGAAGATAAAATGGAAGAGAGAACGGTTACGGCGATAGCTCATAAAGATAAATTGCTTCGTTACTGCATTCCCTACACTTGGGAGATGCAGGAACTGCTGAAAAAGTGGTATCATGAGGTGTTCAAATACCATTTGGAGAGTGGAGTGCTGGAGCTGTATGTGGAAGAAAAGTATGAGTCAGAGGTGGATTATGTGCTGTCAAATGCTAAGATTGGCGGAGTGAAAAAGGATTACCATCTGTGCTATGTAACCCTTAGCGGTTTGGGTTTGGGCTATGACCCTGCTTTTTGGGCGAGATGTATGGAGATTTGTGCGCCATTCAAGGTTTTGCGCAGCATAAACACCGAGAAAAGTGTGGAGCTGTTAATGCCGGAAGACTGGATGAAGGAAGCCGTGTTCGCCCTACATAAAGCGTTTATAGAGGATAAATAGATGAGATATATTGTAACAAGTGCATTGCCCTATGCTAACGGTAAGTTGCATGTTGGTCATGTTGCCGGGGCATATCTGCCTGCGGATATATTTGTGCGTTATCTGCGCCTGAAAAAAGAGGATGTAATCTACATCTGCGGCACTGATGAACATGGCACACCGATAAGCATTTCTGCCGACAAAGAGGGGATTACGCCCCATGAAGTTGTGAAGCGTTATCACGACAGCATAAAAGAGGCTTTTGATGGGGTGGGGATTGAGTTCGATAACTTTTCCGGCACAGCTCGTCCTCCGCATCATAAGCTTTCGCAGGAATTCTTTACGCAGCTTTACGAGAAAGAGCATATTCAGAGCAAGGTGACCCTGCAATTTTACTGTGAACATGATAAGCGGTATCTTCCGGATAGGTATGTAGAGGGGACTTGCCCCAAGTGTGGAGCCGGTGGAGCGCGTGGAGATCAGTGTGATAAATGCGGGCAGATATATGACACCACAACGTTGAAAGAGCCGGTATGTAAGATTTGCGGTAACACGCCTGTGATAAGAGAGACTAAGCACTGGTTTCTGCATCTGGATAGCTTTCGGGAAAGGCTTAAACTGTGGCTTAGCGGAAAGGACTATTGGAAAGAGAATGTTTTGAACTTCATGATGGGGCTGCTGGAGCAGGGTTTGATTGAACGCTCGATTACGCGAGACCTCTCCTGGGGTGTGCCGGTGCCATTGCCCGAAGCAGAAGGCAAGGTGCTGTATGTGTGGTTCGATGCGCCTATTGGGTATATCTCGTCCACGGTAGAATGGGCAGAAAGCCTTGGTAAGCCGGGTTTATGGAAGGATTACTGGCTTTCTCCCGATACGCAGCTTATCCACTTTATCGGTAAGGATAACATCATCTTCCATGCTCTCATCTGGCCTGCAATGCTGATGGGGCAGGATGTGGGTTATTGCTTACCGCATGACATTCCTGCTAACGAGTTCATGAATCTGGAGGGAGAGAAGATTTCCACCAGCAAGAACTGGGCAATCTGGGTGGATGAGTTTGTAAAAGAGTTTGATGGAGAGTACTTACGCTGGTATCTGGCGGTGAACGCTCCGGAGAAACAGGATTCGGACTTTAGTTTCAAAGATTTTCAGCTTAAGGTTAATACAGACCTCAATAACACGCTTGGCAATCTGGCTAACCGGGTGTTTGCCTTTACCCTTAAGAACTTTGAGGGCAAGGTAATGCCCTGCGAGCCGGATGCGGAAAGCAAAGCCAGATCGGAAGAGCACACGTCTGAACTCCAGTCACGATCAGATCTCGT
>CALDSN010000040.1 GCA_937924555.1 uncultured bacterium
TGCCTCCAGTAAACAGCTCATAGATCTCGCCCTATTAATTTCGGGGGGATGCTTGATATTTTATTGTAATTTATCAGCGTGATTGATATTACCAATATCTCCCAAACTGTATGCATGGTTTAAGTATTACACTGCTACTAGATAGCTTTCTGCACTGAATATAGTTCATTTATCTGCAATACTTTCGAGCTTATCCTTCAGCTCCTGCAGGTAGTCATTAACATCCTCCAGATACATCTCAAAGCCTCCTCGTTTAAACAATAACAATGCCTTCTCTGCTTTCTCAATTGCATGGGCAAGTTCGCCTCTTTCCTCGTCCAGCATCGCCATATTGTACCAAGCTCTTCCTTCACCTTCCACATCTCCAAACTCGGCTAGCATCCCGGCTTGCAACCCATAGTATTCATCAGCAGCCTGCCAATCCTGCTTATCCGCCGCAATATTGCCCAAGTTGCCATAGCTGTGGGCAATTCCCTCTCTATCTTCAATCTGCTCCTGGAAGATTAGGTTATCCCGATATACTGCTTCCGCTTCTGCAATCTTGCCTTGTTTATACAGAATATCCCCAAGCATATCCTTAGCATAGGATAAGTTCTTCATATTGTGCATCTTGGTGAATTGCTTGATGCTTTTCTTAGCAGCAATAAGGGCTTGGCTAAGCTTCCCCTCAGTAAGTAGAACATATGCCAGATTATAGTTGATCTCGCTTGCCAGGCTTAGATTCCCCGCAGCAAATGCCATCTCGCTGCTTTCCTTCAGCTTTGCAGTTGCCTGAGCATAATCACCCTTAGCCAGAAAGAGTGTCCCAATGTCGCTGCCTATTCGCGCTTTTCCACCCTCATCATCCAGGAAGCGGGCAAGCTGGTAAGCAGTTTGATAGTGTAGCATCGCCTCATCAGGTTTGCCCAGTTTGCACAGCACATTCCCCTTATTATGATGTGCTTTGGCGGCAAGGCTTTTATGGTTTATCCCGTGCTCGATGGCGCGATTGTAATACTCAATTGCTTTGTGATATTCCGCCCGGTTCTGGTAATACAGCCCCACAGTGTTCTCCAGTCTGGCACAGAGATAAGGATTATCTGCTACTGTACACAGCAGTTCTCCTGCACACTTTTCAAAATCCTTATCTTCCCTAAGCTGCCTTTTTATATCCAGATGCAGTATCTTTGCCATATCTTTCAGGGAAGCTGAGCTAAATCCATCCAGTTTCGAGTGCAGATACTTCCCGGCATCTTGCATGTTACCGGTAGCCATCATGATGCGCGTTTGTGCCAGCACATACTCATCGCTGTGATAGGCATCACTCAACTGTGCCAAAAGCTCCGAAGCCTCGGCATACAAGCCCATATCCAGCAGCACCGTTGCTTTCAGGGTGATAATCTCTTCCCGTTTCACAAGGCTGTCAACCGCCAGCAGTTTGTCACAATACTCAATGGTCTTTTTATTCATGAATACTGAGCGGGCAAAATCAATACTTTCCCGCAGGTAATAAAGCCTTTTACCCTGCTCCTCAGCTTCGGCATAGTGATGCTCCAATGCAAAGAACCACTGCGGTAATGCCTGCTGATATTGCGCTTCAATTATCTCCGCAATAATCTTGTGCATCAGCTTTTTATTGATTTTCAAGATGCTGTCATACACCGCCTGGTGGGTGATGCTGTGCCGAAAGGCGTACTCAGTATCCTCATCGTTCTCGCTGAGGGTGTACAGAAACTCCACCGCACTGATGTGCTGCATGTTAAGCTCAATGTCCGATTTTGGTGCCAGCTTGTTATCCAGCTTCTGCAACACGGATTTATGGAAGTTTAGCCCAATAGCAGAAGCTTTTTGCAGCAGGATTACGCTTTGTTTATCCAAGTGCATCAGGCGGGACAGCACCAGTTCCAACACATTCTCCGGGATGGCAAAATCATAAAGGTCAACACCCTCACCACAAGCATGCTTCCTCTTTAAGGACGCAATCCACTCCTCAATATAGAAGGGATTACCCGCAGATTTCCTGCCAAGTTCCTTCAGGATATGCCTGGGCATTTCCAAGCCCTGGATGGAACTATTGATGAAGCTCTCAATCTGCGCTTCATTCAGTTCATTTAACAGCATTTCCTCTATCTGTATTCCGGTTGGCAGCTTCAACAAAGGCTGTTGTCCCTTACGGCAGCTTAGGATGAACATTATCCGCGCTTGCAATGCTTCGTCACCGTCCAACAACCACACATTCTTCAAAACATATACTAAAGCATTAAGCGAAACCTCATCACAGAAATGCAGATCATCGAATACCAGTAACAGGAGTTTCCCCTCCCTCGCACATTGCATGGCTTTAGCTTGGATAAACATCATAATACTGTGGTTAAGCCAAGCTATCACATCCTCCATGCTCCCGCTTTCCAGCCCATGCGTTGGTGCATAGCCAGCAATGAACATAAGTTGTGGCAACGCATCATGCAAGGAATTGCTTAATAATGCCGGAATATTAGCCTCAAATTTCCTAAACCCCTCTTTCATTCTCATTTCTGCTTGCTCAGGGGAGTTGTTGTCATCCAGATTAAAGTGGCTGCGAATAATTTCTTTGAAAGAAGCAAACGGAGCTTGGTAAATCGGGGATATTTCTGCTATCAGACAGCTCTCAGGGGCTATGCTTTTACTAAATTCCTTTATCAATCTTGTCTTACCCATTCCTGCCACAGCCGAGATGCGAACAAGCTGGGGTTTAGACACAAAGTCTCCCGCTTCCTGTAAAGCCAAATTGTGTTTATAAATCTCCTGCAGCTCACAAAGCTCCTTATCTCTGCCAATAAAGTTGCTTTGGGAAATGAGGCGGGAGAACTGCCGTAGATTAACACATTTAACCAGCCAAGTGCTTATCGGTAAGCTTTTACCCTTAACCTGCAGTGTGCCATGTTCTTCGAACTCAAAGTATCCTTCCAATGCTTCTTTCATTTCCGCAGGTAGCATTATTCGCATCGGCACACCCATCTCTTCCATGCGGGAAGCAAGATTAACCACATCACCATACACCGTGAAGTCTCCCTCGCGCTTCAAGCCCACCTTGCCCGTTGCCACCATGCCGCTATTTACCCCAACCCGCACCGCCAAGTCTGTAGGGATGTGGCTAAGCTCTGGAATGTCCTTACGCAGCTTGTTATACATCTGGATAACATCAATCAGTTCCAGTCCGGCATACACTGCTCTCCGCGCATTGTTCTCCAAGTATTGCAGCGAGCCGAAATGCGCCATTATCCTATCACCCTCATACTTATCCACATAACCGCCATATTTGGCGATACGCTCGGAGAAGCTGATCATCAGTTGGTCTATCAGGTGTTGCAGAACATCCGGCTCCAAGAGCTCAGACATGGCTGTGAAGCCCTTTATGTCGGCAAACAATACGCTTACAAAGCGGTTCTCTCCCTCTTTAAGGGATAACTCCACCTCTTTTGTATCCATCATTCCCATCAATCCCGGACGGGTGAGCATTGAGCTGAGATTTTCGAACATACTGAACTCCCTTCTATCTTTTCTACCCGGTGCACACCTTGATATATGTGCTTATTATCCATATTGTTACAAGATCGAGGCATTGTGATTAGGTGGCATTAATATGGCAAGAAAATATTACTATTCTCTCTGGATAATCTTCATTTTGTTTTCTGTTATCTTTAAGGAGATCAGATGCTTGGTTTCCCTTGGTTTCATCATGGTAATATCACGGACTTATTGCGGACTAAGAGCGCAGTAAGTGCGTAATGATACCGTAGTAACCTCAAGGAAGCCTCTATTTTCTTGACAGCGCAGGGCAGCTACTTGGCATGGGACCATTAACATTGGGAGCTTGAAATGTCCGAGATATTCATCCATGAAACCCGTGGTGAGGTGGTGGAATGCCTACATCGGGGAGATGCAGTGGTAGTAAAACCCACAGGCGAAATCCATGCAGTATGCGGTGATGCGCAAAAATATACATATTTCCGTTCCTCTGCCAAGCCGTTGCAAGCGGTGAACTTGATAGTGTCCGGAGCTGCCGAACGCTTTGGGATAACAGATGAAGAACTGGCGGTGGTCTGTTCCTCGCATTATGCGGAGGACTTTCATCTTCATGCAGTGCGGAGCATCCTTGCCAAGTGCGGTTTAAGCGAATGTGACTTGCAGAGCGGAGTTACCCGCTCCATCAAGCCGGAAATAGCTCTGGCTCAGGCGGTAGCGGGAATCCTGCCTCAGCGTATCCTCAGCGATTGTTCCGGCAAGCACAGCGGAATGCTGGCAAGCTGCATAGCCAAAGGCTATCCCATAGAGAGCTATCTGGATCCATCCCACCCGGTGCAAAGAGATGTCCTGGGTATTATTGCCGATATCTGCGCTTATCCCCTCGAGCAGATTGCCATAGCAGTGGATGGATGCAATATACCCGTGTTTGCCATGCCCATCTATAACATGGCTTGGGGCTTTGGTCGCTTTGCCAATCCGGATTTCTTGCCCAAGCACTACCAAGCTGCCGCAAACAGAATATTTACTGCCATGACATCAAATCCCCAGATGGTTTCCGGCACAGGGGGATTCTGCACAGCTCTGATGCAGGTAACCGGAGGACGCATGATAGGCAAGGTCGGAGCACAGGGAGTGTATTGCATCGGGATTCGAGAACCCGAACTTGGGCTAGCCCTCAAGATTGAAGATGGAGCTGTCGGTACTGCTGCCATGGCGGCGATGCACATCCTGCAGGAATTGGAGCTCTTAACGGAAGCCGAATACACTCAGTTAAAGCAATATCACAGAAGGGCAAACCTGAATGATGACCGTTTAGTGGTTGGGGATGTGTACCCAGTATTTAAACTGAATCAATAGGCAAAATACAACATGCAAAGCCCCTGAACCGGGCTTGTTATTGAGAAATAGGCTGGATAAGGGCTTTACCTGTCACTAAGTGTGAAGTAAAACACCGCCCCATTGCTGGGGGTGGAGTATGCTGTTATTATCCCACCATGTTTATTGATGATTCTCCGCACCGTGGCAAGCCCGATACCAATACCTTGGAAGTCGTTGTGTCTATGGAGTCTCTGGAAGTTGCGGAACAGCTTGTTCACATAGTCCATGTTGAAACCGATTCCGTTGTCTTTGATGTAATACATTTGAACACCGTCTTTCTCTGTAATACCAAACTCAATTCTGATGATGGACTCATGATCGCTGAATTTAACCGCATTACTACAGAGATTCAACAGCGCTGTGCGGATTAAATCTATATCGCAGTTTGCCCAAAGATTGGGCTGGATGGTGGATTGGATTTGTATCTCAGGATGCTTTAACTGAAGCTCTGCAATGATATCCTGCACCAACTCACTGAGATTGACTTGGCAAAGATTGAGAGCTTTCCGCGACACATTGGAAAGCCCATGCAATGCATCAAACACTTCGCCCAAATGCTGCGCATCATTGCGGATATTCTGCAGGAATTGCTTCGCTTCAGCTTCGGGAAGTTCTCCATACTCTTCAATCAAAATAGCACTGTAACCGTCTATACCCCTGAGGGGGGTACGCAGGTCATGAGAAAGAGAATAGGCAAAATCGTCTATTTCCTTAAGAGCCATGCTGAGTTGCTTGGTACGCTCGATTACCCTTGACTCCAAGTCTCTGTTTAGCTCTTCCAGTTCTTGTTTTGCCAGCTTGGTATGCTCCAGCGCATCCTCGAGCATAGCATTCTTCTGTTGCAACTCTTCCTGAAGCCTTACGAGTGCGATGTTGCTTTTAGTAAGCTTGCGTTTTGCATCGAGCAGTTCATTATTCAGGGCAGTGAACTTACTTAGTATCTCAGTTAGCTTTTCTGTGTTGGGGGGTGTATCTTCGCCCATATTAACTCCGGGAGACAAATCCATTTGCCACATCAATAGCTTGCAGCGCATTTTCCGCATATCCATCCGCACCGACCTTGAGCCAAAGACTTTTATCCAGGTTGAAGGGATATCCTCCAACAATGATCTTTAGCTCAGGTAGCTTGTTTCTACACAGCCCAATCAACTGGCTTAGTTTAGCTAAATGAGTTGATAGGGTTACAGACACAGCCAGCACATCTGCCTGCCATTTAACAACTGAATCAGGCACGGTAGCAAGGGGTGTGTTTGCCCCCAGGAACATCGTGTCCCATCCAGCTATTTCCATCAGATCGGACAGCATGCGCAAGCCGACCTCATGCTGCTCTCCGCTGATGCAGGATGCGACAATCCTTTTTCCGTTACTGGGATGATTCATGATAAGGGGATAGAACTGGGACATTAACATCTGGGTTACGGCAGTAATATAGTGCTCCTGCCCCACACTGATTTCTCCTGCATGCCACATTCTGCCGATTTCGTATTGGAGCGGTTGGAAAACATCCAAATAACACTCTTTGATAGGCATCCCGGCATTCACCTCTGCCATGATATAGTCACTTGCCTCATCCTTTTTTCCTTGCAGCAGCATGTCAAGCAGTTGCTGGGCTACAATTCCCGTATGTTTATCAATGTCCAAAAATGAAACAGAAGTGGGAAGAGGTTCCTCGAATAGCTGCAAAGAGGCATCCAGATAATTCTTTAATCCATGCTCATCATCAGGATCTGTGAGCTCCGTTACCACATCGGCAAAACTGCGAAAGAAAACTGCCAAGCTTTCGTCGGATACAGGTAAGTGCTGAAACAACCTCCTTACCCATAGAATGTAATCATCAAACACAGCTTTTGAATCGTAAGCAATGGCATGGGACAAGAAATCCAAATGGTATGCGCAATCCTGATGGAACGTGTCCACATCTGCAGCGGAGTATCTTTGAAGCAAAGCAGGATTCTCTTTGATGCGTAATTTATAAACCTGCTCTACAATCTCCCGTTTTTTGCTTGCTATTCTACTAGACAGTTCTATATGCTTTTTTATCATTATACTCCTCGGGTAATCTTGTAGTCTCAGTAACTAACTGATATACCTATAAAATAACACTTCGCAGAGAATTAACAACAACAAACAACTGACATTGATGAAAGCGATAATCTGGTGTTAGCAACACGGACAAAAAAAGGGGGTAGCTGTGTGCTACCCCGTAATATGGTTTATTGATGAATAATCGCTTGGCTTAGCTCTTCACTATCCTGGCTAAAGCTTGCTGTTTATCGGCTTCCACGCGGATGAAATACACCCCTGCAGGAGCAGAGATACCGTTATCATCTTTGCCGTTCCATTGCAGCTTGTTCTCTCCTGCGGGGAGAGCATAGCTTTGGTGAAACACCCTTTGTCCCTTCAGGTTGTAAACCGTGGTGGTGATAGGAGCAGAGGTTTTGCTCTGCACAGTGATGGCTGTTTCGGAATTGAAAGGATTGGGATAGATGGCAGAAATACGCAGGGAAGGGATATACATCTGGATATCGTCATCGTTATCGCTACCACCGCCCCAGATGCTGGAAACATACTCGGGATGGTCAACAAAGGGATTACGATTACCCTGAAGATTCTGAATTCTGGTGTTACGCAGTATTTCCCATGCATCAGGAGGATCAGCCATGTGCCAAGCCAGCAGAGTACTTAGTTTGCCGTATAGGGGTTGGCTACTGGGAGAGCTATTCACATAGTCCACTAATTCCAAATTGTAACTGGTATCCACTCCATCATAACGAACCGCCATATAGAATAACATCCGGGCGACATCGCCTTTGTCCGCATCACGAGGTTCAAAACTATAGCTTCCTGTGGATTTGCAGCCTGTTACGCCGCTATATCCGGAAGGAGGTGAGGCATCGGTATAAGCAGTGGAGCAGTTATCAAAATCCCTGTTCCCCTTGAAGGAGTTCACCGTGGCATCACATGGACGCAGATGGTGCAAATCCGAACCCGCAGGGATGGATTCTCCGAAGTTACCATGGCTCTTGCTCCACGTATGTTCCTTGTTCCATTGGGTGGTACCACCACCAAAAGAGGATTTTGGAACACTCCATCCGGTGTATAACTCTATCACATTGTTGGAGTTATTGGGGTCTTGGTCGGTTACTTTCATTTGCTCTTCCAAGTCGCCATAGGAGTAAGAGTGAGTGTGGGTGCTGTGAATAATGGTATGCAAGCCGTTCTTAAGCGCAATTCCGCTAAGTCCGGTAACGGCATCATAATAGTCTGCATTGAGGCAAAACACAGTTGCCAATAGCAGCAGCAAGAGTGTGTATTTGTTAAAGATACGGTTCATGTTGTAGTCCTTTGTTTCTTTGTTTAGCAAGAGAGGGAGTCATGATTTATCGGAGCTTCATCCGTCAAGAAAAGTTCTTTCTCCACCAGTTGGATAAGAATATGGATGATGATCCCGTGCATCTCTTGAATGCGGGCTGTGTCCTGAGAGGGGATAATAATATGGTAATCGCACATGTCTTTAAGCTTTCCGCCATCTTTTCCACCCAAGAACACCGTCAGGCATTCCCGGGAGATGCCGGCTTCCACGCCTTTGATCACATTGGGGGAGTTTCCGCTGGTGGAGATTCCGATTACCATATCTCCGGGCATGGCATAGGCTTCCACCGCACGGGAGAAGATGGCATCATAACCATAGTCATTCGCCACGCAAGAGATGTGGCTTGGGTCGCTTATCGCTATTGCCGGAAGGGCAGGACGGTCGTTGTGAAAGCGTCCGGTAAGCTCCTCGGCAAAGTGCATCGCATCGCACATAGAGCCGCCATTGCCAAAGATAATTAGCTTACCTTTTCGCAGATACACGCTTACTATCTGGCGGGCAAGCTTCTCAACTTCACGGCTGAAAAACTCATCCGACATCAGTAAAGATACCAGGTTGCGGTTATCCCTCAGGGTTTCCTGAATCATGCTGTTCATGGGCAGATGTTTCCTATAGGTTTTCTTTTACTTTAATCTTGGTCTTAAGCTCAGCTTCCTCAATCTCCTCAAACTCTTTAAGTGTTTGGTTGATGAGGCGCACTCTTTCCTTGTATGGTACGAAAGCACTTTTGAAGCCATTTAGGATAACATATTTCACTGTGGCATAATCCAAGCCCAGTTCGTTGATGGCAAGCATATATTCGTCCGTAACCGTGGTGTCGCTGATGGTGCGGTTATCGGTGTTGATGGTAACGCGTAAGCCGTAATCTATATAAAAGTCAATCGGGTGGCTGCGGATATCTGCCACGGCTTTGGTGTGGAAGTTACTCTTGATGCATATCTCCAAGGGGATACGATGGTCGTTCACATAGTTCAGCAGGTCGCCATCTTCCACCAGGCGTGTGCCATGCCCAATGCGGTGCGTGCCACAATAATGCAATGCTTGGTGAATGCTTTCGGGACCGTAAGCCTCACCCGCATGGATGGTGATATTCAGGTTATTCTTCAGGGCAAGGTCAAAGGCTTCCTTATGGTCTTTGGCAGGATGGTTATATTCTCCACCGGCAAGATCAAAGGCGATGACCCCTTTGTTTTTGAATGCTATGGCAAGCTCTGCCAGCTTCAGCGAGGTGGTGGGATCCATATTACGGATACCGCAGATGATAACCCCGGTTTTTATGCCAAAATCGCGCTCACCATGCTTCAACCCGTCTATCACTGCCTGGGAGATTTCGGTAAGTTTAAGCCCGTTATTGGTATGTAGTATCGGGGAATAGCGCACTTCCATATAGCGCACATTTTCCTTGGCGGCATCTTCGGCAAGTTCGTAGGCAGCCCGTTTCAAGCCTTCCTTATCCTGCAGCACCAGGTTCACGATGTGGAACCCGCGCAGGTAATCTTCCAAACTCTCGGTCTTATCGGTGCACACAATCAGCTTGCGCAGTTCGGCAGCATCCATCGTGGGCAGCTTGATGTTATTCTTCTTTGCCAAATCGATGATGGTATCGATGCGTACACTGCCATCCAGATGCACGTGCAGATCAGTCTTGGGCAGCTTCTGGATAAAGGCTTTCGTCATTTTAATCTTCATTTCTCTTTCCTTCTCTTAAGTTGCGTAACAAGATACACAGCCTTGGCTTTATGTCAAATACAATCTTGGTAAGGAGTATCTTTGGAGGTTTTGATGGCTATCTTACACATTCTCAAGCTATGCGATATCACCCACCCGGGTCATAGTATGTAATGCTATTTTCTCACACCTGCTCTGCTGTAGCACACGCTTTCTTTTTGACAGATAATGCTTTTCATTGACAGGATTAAGCAGGGAGATATTCGTGATATAGGAGTTGCAATGAAGAATCTAGTATATTTACTGGCATTGATCCTGCTGGCACTTGCCGCAGGTTGCGATCTGAACATCTTCGATAAGGACGACAATGACGCCCCCATGGAAACTTGGAGTAAGCTCGATGCTTACGATTTTCCCATTTATATCGGCAACTTTGCGGATTATGAGCATACCGATGCGGAAGGAACTTCCTTAGGTACAGTAGCTTACGGCTATGGCGGAGATGACAAGGATTGGCAGGTATTCAGCTATGAACCATCCGACTGTGGCACTTTACCCACAATGCCCGATAAAGCAGGCGGGTCAAGAGACGAGTACCACATCCTGATCCGCGCGGTTTGTGAATTCAATGGCTATGTGGAGATTGCCGCCGCTATCCAATGCAACGGCATTGACACTGGTTTCTACTCGCCACACACCTTCAGTTATCAGGGAACCTATGATCCTGCTTTGGAGAACAGCTTTGTGCTGTCCCATCCTAATTACAATTTCCTTTTCAATCCGGAGATCAGCTTCGCCCCGGACACAAACACCTACAGCTATGTTTTCCAGGGGATACCGAAATTTACGCCCCCGCCTTGGGATTCCTTCTCCGCCACCCTTGATGAGCAGTGCCACGTTCTGCTAAGATGGGTAATAGGAGAAGAAACGAACCTGCTTGGATTCAAACTCTACCGCTCTATAACAAACGACCTCGCTACCGCCCAGATGATAAATCCGGAACTGATTCCCGCAAACAACACTGGCGAAGAACCCCAATACAGCTACACTGATACGAACGTGTCCGCAGGGCTCAGCTACTTTTATTGGCTGGAGAAGGTCTTTGACGGACATGACTCCACCATCTACGGTCCGCAGACTATCCTCATGCCCCCGGCAGAAAACAGCGTATCACCGGCATATCCAAATCCCTGCCAGGACTACTTCCGACTTCCGGTGGAGGTGAAATTCGGATGCTCTGCCACCGTTCTTGTTCTCGATAGCCGGCTAAGTGTCCGCCAGACATATACCATTGAGCAACAAGGATACTACACAGTTCCCGCTATTGTGCAAAACCTCGAGCCTGGACTCTACCGTGTATTCATCTGGTTCAGCGATGGTCATTATGCCTACGGAGATGTGCTGATTGAGCGGGGAGAGTGAAGCCTAAAGCCTAACCAGAATTTGATTAGTCCATTCTAACCTAACCTGAAGTATTTAATGATAGTTATGATGCTTTAGCTATCAGATTGAAATGCTACTATGAATACGATATCGGCAGCACAAAAAAACAGGATCACCTTTCGGGTGATCCTGTTTAGCGAGGATTGAAATCTCTATAGATTTCAAGTTATCATACTATTTCATCAGCAGCATTTTTTGCATTTTGTGATAGCTGTCGGTATTCATCGCCACATAGTAGATACCGCTGGCTACCAGGCTACCATTGGCATCTTTGCCGTCAAAGACTACGGAATATGAACCAGGTGTGCTATGCGACATATTCATCGTGCGCACGATCTGTCCCCGACTATTATAGATGCTAAAGTCAACTGCTCCCGGTGTACGTATTTGGTAGCTGATGGTAGTTTGGGGGTTGAAGGGGTTTGGGAAAACTGATTTTAGTGAAGTTTCATACAGGGTTTCCGGAATCTCAGGATGATCACCATCAAGATTAACCAGAAGTGAGATAGGTCCATGATAGTTTATGGAGCCATCCATCTCCATACTTTGCAACCAATAATAGTATTGCCCGCTTTCACATAAACCGCTATCCACGAAAGTATAGCTATGTTGACAGGAAGTGTTTGTAGCGGGGATCTGAGCTGAAATCATGATGCTGGAGCTTAGTTCAGGATCCGTACTTCTATTCACGTAATATCCCACCAGGTTAGACTCTGTCTGAGAAATCCAGTTTAGTTTCACATCGTTTTGGGTTGTAAGCACGGCATTGAAGCTGCTCAATTCCACAGGAAGAGTGCTTGGATCTTCCTCACCGAGCACGATTATCACTTCGCCATCCTTAGCGGAAAAATCCACTCCCATAAATGAGAAAGTTCTGGGATCCAATTCTCCGATGAATGCAGGAATGGATTGATGCCATGCACCACCATAATAAATGTTACCATACCAGCTTCCGGCAGGAGCTGTTACATCGATATCCACACTATTACCTGTACCAGATAGGCCTACTACTTTCTTCTCACCCAAGTTTGCATAGTTTGGCATAGTAGTGATTATGGGGTCTGTTTCAGTAATGGAGAAATCCAGGCTAAGGTCTTCACTGGGGTTGATGGAAATGTCATTGTATGTAACAGGCGGGGTATCACTGTCTTGCGGAAAATCGAAGGGCATCCAGTTTGCACGTCCTGCCAAAACCATTGCTTCCCCTTCAGTCCCAAATTCCACATCGTTAAAAACGACTCTTCCGGGTGTTACATCATCTAATGAAAAATCGCAGAAGGGAGTTGCACGATGCCATGCTCCGGCATAATAAATCACCCAATAGACTAATTCGGTGGTCCCATAGAAATCAATGGTTATGTTTCCTGTCCCTGTAGCCTGAAGCGACATTAAAAGTATTCCGCTGGGTGGGATGTAAGACAAATCCAGTATTCCCGCATCAGCACCATCCGATAGCCATTGTACATGCGAGTCCTCAATACGAATCTGTTGCACATCAATCGTGGTTTCAGCAATCATACCGTAGTCAGGTATCGTTGTAGGAGTGTTTGCAGGAAAGAAAAGGTATTCAGTTCCATCATATGCACCAAAATACCAGTCAACCGCATCTGTGGCGTCACCTTTGGCATCAAATGTGGAGATCCCTGTGCTGCTTTTCAAGCCAGACTTATCGGCAGGTTCGGGTGGGTCAGTCACATAAGGTACCACTTTCCAATTGTAGCTCCCTTCCCCGATACTTGGAGTATTCCACTCTACTCTATCTTCAGAGGTTGCCGGGATCATTTCTGGCACCTCGGAATGGTTCCAATAGAGCTTATAACCGCTTACACCAGGCACACTATCCCAGCTGAGGGTTAATACCTGGCTTGGACCGTCAAGC
>CALDSN010000041.1 GCA_937924555.1 uncultured bacterium
TTACTTTAAATGCCTGTAACACTTCTTTAGTATCCAAATTCTGGATAAACGCCACAAACTCGCAATTTGCCAAGTTCCAGTTTGCCCCCATACTGAAGCTAAGCGGTACATTCATCACACCTAAGGGAGCATTCTTTAAATCCACGGCTGTACCGAATCTATCAGGCACCATAAGCATGTTTACAAAGTTGAATTCGGTTTGTCCCTGCCAGTTATATTGAATATCACTCTGAGTGACTGCAAGGTGCAGCACAAGGTTCTCATAAGCAAGGTTGGCAAGTTTATTTATAGCTGCTGTCACATTGTAATTCAATCCATCATTCGTACCGGTAAGTTCAAGACTTACAGGAGTCTTAATTCCCGCACGTTGGTTATACAGGGGCTGATAGGCTGGGAATATGCTGGTGGTGTTATTGCCACCCACATATGATAGCAGTCCATCAAAGATACCCGTGGGAAATCCGCTAATACCATAATAGGAGTTGCGACCATTGGATGTGTCAGTAGCATATGGATCACCATTGTGGTTTTCGATAACAGCCACATTGAGGTTTTCTTCGATGAAGTGGTCGGCTGCCATAGCTGCACCGGGGCAGTATGGGCACCATCCACCTGTGCCAATTTCCAAAAGTACATTCTGCTTTGCTCCTGTCCAAGTATTCATCGCTTTTTCTTTTACATTGTTGCTCAGATCCTCATCAACCACATCCTCCAGAGAGCTAATGGTAAAGACGAAGCGATAAAGCTCATTCTCCAATTCCGGGGTAAATGCGGGGAAGCTAGCTGTTGCTGTGGCGTTGGCTGCTAAGGACTGGCTGAAGTAGCCCGGATAACTTTGAAGCAATGTTTCGTGCTGGTAGATATCCAAACTAACTACAGCCGTGAGGGTGGATACACCAACATTCTTTACTTCGCAGCTTGGAGTGATGGGAACATTTGCTTCCACATGCTCTGCACCGGGAACACTCATTATGGCAAGGTCATTCTGGAAGGGAGTGTATAGCTTCACATTGTCAATATACCAATAGTCCACATTATAGGAGTTACCGGTGAAGAAGAAAGCAAACTGGAATGTGGTTGAGCCAACATCCGCTGTGGTGATGGTTACAGTTTTATGCATGGGACCCACATTCGCAGTGGGGTTTTGTGAGAAGGCAACATTCCATGCGCCACCTGCGGAACGAGTAGCCACTCCGATGGTGAAGGGGTTGGTGTACCAATCTACAAAATGATCAAAATCTAGATAAAGTGTAGTTTCCCCTGTGGTATCAAATGTGGGGGAGATAAAATATGAAGAGCCGTTGAACTGTGGTTCCCAACTAAAGCGTAGTTCGGGAGCTGAGCCACCTGCTGAGGCACCTGTATAAGAATCCCAGTTGGCAGCGTGGGCATCAATCGTCTAACCTTCAGGAGGTATTGCACCCGAAAAATCCTCGTTTACCCAGATGTTGCGATCAACCGCGATAAGGCTGCCGCTTAGGCAAATAAGAGCCAGCAAAAAGAGAAAAGCAAGCTTGTTCATTGTTTGCTCCTTGGTAATATTTACATAATTCCAATAGTCAATACTCTTGTTATCGTGTCAACCGATATTTTTCTGCAGGCGGAAAAACCGTGGCAGCCACAGCTTTAGTCAAAATGCTGGACTGCCACATACTATATTTGTAGAGCTTTCTGTTACTATTTACCCATAGCTTTAAGCAGCCTCTCTGCTTCCTCAGCACTAATCTTGCCTGCTTCCAGCATTTCCAGTATCTTCAGTCTGCTGCGGTCAGTTACTTCTTCCTTCTCCTTGGCTTTCATTTCTCCGCCAAGATAGGGTTTCATTATCGACGAATTTATTACCTTGTTAATGTACTCACCCAAGCCATCGAACTTGAAGTTGTGTTTACTACCGCCCACATGGATGCTTTCATGGATCTTGGTGCCCAGCTTTTCCATATTCTTGCGCAGTTCTTCGCTTACCTTGGTGCCAAACTCTTCCACACTGGCGATGGTTTTATCCTTGGCACCCTTGTAGTCAAACTCCTCGATGAGACCTTGCAGTTTCTCCAGTTGTTCTTGTATCTTCTCTTTCACCAAGGCTTCCTTGATGTTGGCAATTCTGGTGCTTACATATTCGCTAACATTGGCATATAGCTGCTGCACTTTCTCCATGTCTTCCTGTGAAGTGGCAGTGGCAATGCTTTCCTTCAGCTGTTCCAGTTTGGTTTTCAAGAACTCCAGGTTCACTTTCTCGCCTTCGCCAATCTTGATCATCCCATTCTCGGTGCTGATGGTTATCTTGCTGCTGCCATCACCCTGCACGATCACAAACTGGTCTCCATCCTCCACAATTGCTTGAGAGAGGCGGGATTTTATCTTTCCTGTCTCAGTCTCGGCACGGATTTCGTATTGCATATCTTCCGGCAACACAAAGTGCACCATTCCATTCTCGGTTTTAATCTCCATGCGGGCATTTTCCACAAACAGGGTTTCATACACGATAACCCCATTCTCACTTTCAATGTTTACTTGCGGGAAGCAGGCTTCACGTATTTTCAAAGGTCCGTTTTCGGATTGAATATTCAATTCCACTCCGCTGATCATATCTGCTGCAAGAGGACCGTTTTCCAGCTCTATCTCCAGGTTCCCGGTGCAATTACGGATGCTGATGGGTCCATTCTCGTTACTCAGTTTCTTGTCCCCGTTACAATCCTGAATGCGGATGGGGGCATTTTCGCTGCTTACCACCAAGCTGTTGTTGATGCCTTGAAAAGTCACAGGTAGATTCTCCATCTCCACACTGATAGATGGGCTTTCCGGCACCAAGATCTTCACAAATGAGCGGTTGGCACCTAAGAAACGACGCTCCATCCCATCCACTTCTTCTAAAACTATCTGCAGACTTCCGTCTTCACAGGAAGTGCTTACGCAATCTTCCCATTCGAATTCTTCAAAAGGCTCCACCAAGTCCAGCTCGCAGATTAGCTCCACTTGGTTATGCGGTGATGCCTCGATGCTGAGTGGGGCAAGGTTGTTTTCGATGGTAATCTTGCTTACCACTTCGTAATCAAGAATCTGTTGCAGTTTCATCTTACTCATTTTTGTCTCCTTGTGTTAATCATGTTTATTGCCTCTTCCACGCTGATGAACCCCTCTTCCAGGTCGGCAAGAACATCGGTTACTTTGTCGCCAACGGGTTCTTTCTTGGTGATGATGCGGATGATGTCCGCAAGTCTGCTTTTCACGGTGGGATACGATATGCCGAGCTGATTCTGTAATTCCTTCAAGTTGCCCTGCACCAGCAGGAACAGCTTGATGAACTCCAGTTGACTTTCGCTGAAGGCTGCCAACCAACTGCCGGCAAAATCACCTCGATAGGTAACCTTGCAGCGGTCGCAATGCACTTCCTTAATCTTCAACTCTTGCTTGCAAATGGGACAGGATGATAAGTTCATCTTTGGTCTCCCTTGATAATGTTAAGGTCAGGTTTAATATTATTGAGAATCTGTCAAGAGAAATGTGCAAAATCTTAAGAAGCAATTGCAGTATTGTGATGCCAAGGCTTGATTGCGCCGATTAGAACCAGTATGCGACATGTATGCATTAACAAAGAGGATAGGAGGAAGGAAGAGAGGGGATTATGATACTTATAAACGGTCTATTATTAAGGGCAGAGCCAGGTGTCTGCCGGAGGTGATAACTTATAATTACTTCACATACAGCATCTTGGTTCTTGCCACGCTTTTCGCTGTGTTTATCTCCGCCAGATATACTCCGGTGCTAAGGGACTTGCCCGCATCATCCTTACCATCCCATGTAAAGCAAAACTCACCGCTATCTCTGCTGTTGCTCTCCATACTGCGCACCCTCTGCCCTTTCAGATTATACACATTCAGCTTCATTTTTCCCGGCTCCGTGGTTTTAACTGTTAACATGCTCATTTCTCGGAAGGGATTGGGGTAAACTGATATGAACTGTGTTGTCTGTGGGATTGTTAAGTCATTACTAGATGAGCCATCTGTTAGTGTGACCATGATTTTGGGAGAATAAATGCTGTTCGAAATGCTATATGATCCTATCACGACATAATCATCCCAGCTATCCCAATCTGAGAAGCCCTGCAGATAGATGCGATATTGTGTAAGATCCCTACCTGCTGCAATGTCGGTAGCGACGCATTCAGTTATATCGCACGATACAGTGCTATGTGGAATCAATGAATCCTGATTGAATATGGTGTATGTACCATAAACAGAATCTGGTTCAACATCGTTGGAGTTAAACACCGTGCCATAATCTATATGTTCCAATATCCCATCCGGGAATGTGTTGGCGTCTCCAATAAGGAAGCTGGGATAATCCCCATAAATTGAAGCACCGTAGGTGACAAAAACGAATATAATCAAATGAGCCGATGACAGCTCATATCCCTCAGGTATCTCTGGCAGCTCAAAAGATAGATAACCAATGCTGGCAAACCTGTACATCCAACCCATATCAAAGTAATCTCCAATATACGTTTCCCCCTCCTGCCAATTTGCATCCACGGTTATATAGTTGCGTTTATAGTATATAGAGCCTGAGAGCCTATCCACCGCAAACAAGGAATCCACAATCACGGTTTTTTCCTCGGTACCAGTATATTCATTTCTACCATCCTGCGCGAATAAGATACCGCAAAACAACAAGCTTGTTGCCAAGATAAATATAATGCTCTTCATCCCACCATCCCTTTAGTAATCGGGTATATGTTTTGATAAATGTAAGCATAACCCAATGGATATTGCACCTAAATGCATAATTATTTAGGCAAATAATCATGTCAAGAAATTGTTGGTTCGAGTCCCAGCGGGACGGCATACCGTGAGTATGAATTTGGGTGCAGGTATTGTTGAAGGGATATGCGTCGCGCTGGGACTCTCTGGAAGTAGAGGGGGGCGATTTTTTCTATCTAAAATGGCGTCCCGCTGGGACTATATCGTTGAGTATTGGTGGTCTTATGTCGCTGTTATCTATCTAAAATGGCGTCCCGCTGGGACTATATCGTTGAGTATTGGTGGTCTTATGTCGCTGCTTTCTGTCTAAAATGCAGTTCCTTTGGGGCTCACCGCATGTATTCGTGAGGTTGTTTTTGTAAACTACTCAGAGCAAGGTTTGAACAGATGTTGCTTATCATATTCTATCATATATTTAATCAATAGCTCCTCATACTCCCCAAGAAATGAACGTTGTTGATGGTGGTTAGCTTGATTCTTTATGTAATCCCTTACCTGAGCCAATCCGCTTTGTGATACTGAAAATGCCCCAAAACCATCTTGCCATGCAAATTTACCTAAAGCCCACCCATTTTCGTTGATGAATCTGGAGCTGTTGGCTTTCACCTTTTGGGCGAACACCGAGACAGCCATCGTTGGGTGCAGCCCAACCAACAGATGCATATGATCGTCCATCCCCCCGATGCATTGCATGAAGCAATTAAGTTCTTTTGTTATACCTGAGGTATATGAATAGATCTCCTGTTGAATGCTAGCATTCATGAGCCGCATTCTGTGCATGGTGGCAAACACATAATGAACGTATATTTGTGTGAAGGTATTCGGCATCTCATTTTCCTCCTGATACACAATGTAATTATCTTTGGTTAATAACCAAGGAAATATCTGCGTAGATACTCACATGAGTCCCAGCGGGACGGTATTTTAGATAGAGAAATACGTTCTTCCCTCCTAGATAGAGTCCCAGCGGGACGGCATATTAACAATCAAGTGGGTGTATGTATTGTTTAAGTGATGTGTCGTCCCGCTGGGACTCTCTGGAAGTAGTGGGGGGCGATTTTTTCTATCTAAAATGGCGTCCCGCTGGGACTCTATCGTTGGGGGAATGGCAGGGGGATGCTGCTGCTTTCTATCTAAAATGCCGTCCCGATGGGACTATATCGCAGGATATTCGTGGTCGTAGATTGTTGTTTTCTATCTAAAATGTCGTCCCGCTGGGACTCTATCGTTGGGTGAATGCTAGGGGTATGCTGCTGTTTTCTATCTAAAATGTCGTCCCGATGGGACTCTCTTGGAGTAGGGGGTGCCGATATTTCTATCTAAAATTTCGTCCCGCTGGGACTATATCCTTGGGTATTAGGTACCTGTTATTACCAACCAGCAACAAGGATGCTCCATGCAGGATTCATGCTAAATCACCCAAGTCATAAACTGATGATTCTGAGGTAATTCCCTCATCCCACCCGGGAGTCACGAGGGAGTCACCTAAGAATGATGAGTGATTACACCATGAAATGCGGTATGGGCATGGGTTAACCATACAAGGTTGAAGCATGGAGGGAGACAGCCTGAGTAACGCTAATACAAGGATGTCTTCGGCACACCCTGCCAAACTCACTTGGGCTATATTGCCGGGATTTTGGTATGTTACTTGCAAGCCATGCAGATAGCGGTATGGCGGTGGCTTTTGGTTATCACTTGACAAATATTGGCTTATCGGCTGCCTTGCCCGCACCCAATAACATATCAGGAAGAGAAAATGGCTTTTGAGAACGAGATAAAGATAATCTCCCGAGGAGTGGAGGAAATAATCCCTCTGGAGGAGCTGAAAGGCAAGCTTGCCATATCGGCAAAAGAGCAGAGACCCCTAAGGATAAAGTATGGCATAGACCCCACGGGTTATGATGTGCATATCGGGCATTTAGTGCCGATTCGCAAGATGCGGGAGTTCCAGGATTTGGGGCATACTGGGGTGATCATCATTGGTGATTTCACCGCCCAGATTGGTGATCCCACGGGGAGGGATGATTCCCGCCCACCGCTTACCCACGAGCAGATTAAGCTGAATAGCGAAAAGTATATGGAGCAGCTATACACCGTGCTTAAACCCGAACAGACCGAGGTTCGCTATCAGAGCGAATGGTTTGGGGCAATGGGGATGAGCGATGTGCTGAAGCTGATGGGCAAATTCACCCTGGCGCAGTTCATGGCGCATGATACCTTCCGCAAGAGATACGAGCAAGGCTTGTCCTTGGGCATGCACGAGATTATGTATCCCATCCTGCAGGGCTATGATTCTGTGGCGATAAACAGCGATGTGGAGCTTGGGGCAACCGAGCAGAAGTTTAACATTCTGTGCGGGCGAGATATGCAGAGATATTATGGCATGGCACAGCAGGTTGCGGTGCTTTCGCCGATACTGCTCGGCACCGATGGGGTGAACAAGATGGGAAAATCCCTGAATAACTATATCGCCGTGTTCGATCCCCCCAACGAAAAGTTTGGCAAGGTGATGAGTATCCCGGATAGCCTGATAATGAACTATTTCTGCTATGCCACAACCACAGATGCAGACGGCTTGGAAGCCATTAAACAAGAGCTTACCACGGGGATAAACCCGATGATTATAAAGAAACGCCTGGCGCGGGAGATTGTGAGCCTGTATCACGGTAATCAGGCGGCGGTGGAGGCACAGGAAGCCTTCGAGAAGCTTTTCTCCCACAAAGAAATCCCGGAAGACATCCCCGAATACGCCCTAAGCGAAAGCAGCATCAAACTGGTTAAGCTTTTAACCGATAGCGGTTTGTGTGCCGGAAGCGGAGAAGCAAAGCGGCTTATCCAGGGTGGGGGAGTGACCTTGGATGGAGAGAAGATAAACTCCTTTGATGCCGTTGTGGAGCCTCCTGACGGCAGCGTGCTCCGTGCAGGTAAGCGTAAGTTTATCAAGATTAAAAAGATATGATGACAGCAGCCCTATATAAGCTAATCACCAATGCGGCGATAATCGGCATTGTGTTTTACAGTATTATCCTGCATGAGTTCAGCCATGCCTATGCCGCATATCTGTTGGGAGATGATTCTGCCAAAAGAGCGGGCAGGCTAAGCTTGAACCCCATCCGGCATATAGATTGGTTTGGCACAGTGTTGTTGCCTTTGTTTTTATACTACACAGCGGGCTTTGTGTATGGCTATGCCAAGCCGGTGCCCTTTAACCCATATAACTTCAGGAATTTTAAGCGAGATTCCGGTTTAACAGCATTGGCGGGTCCGGTGTGCAACATCTTGATAGCCATAGCTTTCGCACTGGTGTATCATCTATTCAGCTTCATCCCGATGCTGCAATCCATAGCCTTTTATGTGGTGTTCATGAATTTGCTGTTGGCGGTGTTCAACCTTATCCCTGTGCCACCTTTGGATGGCTCAAAAGTTCTGGGCATGGCGTTGACGGATACGGCATATTACAAATGGACAATGCAGGAACGGAAAGGGATGATATATCTGTTTGCAGTCATCATAGGCTCCCGATTGTTGGGGTTGAACATCATCGGGAAAGTAGTGATGCCTCCGGTGCAATTCGCCTTGCAACTGCTGGGTCTGATGTAGGCACCCCACCATAACTAATAATAAAATATAAGAGATACAGGAGTTACAAATGGATCTACAAGCGATTCAACAAATGATCGAGAAGCATGAGGTTAAGGCAATTGACCTTAAGTATTGCGGTTTGGACGGAAAGTGGTATCACATAACCTTCCCCGCCCGCAGGATAGCGAATGTGCTGCAAAGAGGAATCCCCTTTGATGGCTCTTCGATACCCGGAATGCGCAGTGTGGAGAGCGGAGATATGGTGCTGATGCCGGATGTGGAAACCGCACATATAGACCAGTTCTTCGAGACCCCAACCCTTAGGATGATCTGCTCCATCTGCGATGCAGAGAGCCGGATTGGAGTGAAGAAAGACCCTCGCAGCGTGGCTTTGAGAGCGCATGACTATCTGCTTTCCACCGGGATTGCCGATAGCTCTTTGTGGATTCCTGAGCTGGAGTATCACATGTTTGATACAGCACAGTTCAACTCGGATTCGTATAGTGCGGGCTATAACATCAGTTCCTGCCAAACAAAGGAATCACTCCCCGAGGATTGGGAAGATGTGGATGCCCTAAGTTTGGACGGGGTGAAGGGTTATCACATGGATACGCCTTTCGACCAGTTCTATGAGATACGCCAAGAGATTGTGGACTTGATTGAAGATCAGGATATCAAGGTGCGTTACCACCATCATGAAGTGGGACTCTCTGCCCAGCAAGAGATTGAGACAGAGCTGCTTGCCTTCCCCCGAATCTGTGATGACGTGATGATTATGAAGGATATTATCCGCAGGACAGCGTTGGCGCATGGGGTTACCGCAACCTTTATGCCCAAGCCAATATTTAACCATGCCGGAAACGGGATGCACTTCCATATTATGCTGCATAAGAAAGGCAAGAATGTGTTCTATAAGAAAGGTGGCTATGCAGATTTATCCAAGGAAGCCATCTGGTTCATCGGTGGTGTGCTGAAACATGGGCGTGCCTTGGTGGCGTTCACCAATCCCTCCACCAATAGTTTCAAGCGTCTGCTGCCCGGCTTTGAAGCACCGGTTAAGCTGTTCTACGGCTTGGCAAACCGCAGCGCTGCCATCCGTATTCCCCGTTATGCCAACACCCCGGAGAGTAAGAGATTCGAGTTCCGTACCGGGGATGGCACATGCAACCCGTATTTTGCAATGAGTGCTATACTAATGGCTGGTCTGGATGGGATAAAGAATAAGATAGATCCCGGTAAATATAACCTTGGACCATTTGATGATAATGTGTACGCTTGGAGCGAGGAAAAGAAGGCAAGCTTGCTTTCCATACCTGCTGATTTGGCAGAGGCAATGCAGGCATTGAGAGATGATCACGAGTTCCTGCTGCAGGGTGGAGTGTTCAACGAAGAGCTGATCGAAAGCCATATTGCCATGAAGATGAAAGAGCATGATGCGGTATGCAGCCGTCCTCATCCACACGAAATGATGTTATATTACAATCTGTGATAGACTTGGAATGAGTCTTGCTATTGTATCAGGGTACAAGTAAACTAACTTGAGGAAGTGTCCATGAAGATTGTCGCTTTTGTCGTACTCGCATGTCTGATTGCGAGTTTCGGGTTTGGGCTTGGAAATGACCAGGCCATTAAGTCTTTTAATTCTGCGTTTACCATGGGAGCTAAAAGTTCCTCGTGGATGCAATTGGGGTTTTCCCTACCTGACTATACAATAGAAAATGAGCAGGTTAGGGGAACTAACTACCAGAAACTCATCATACCTGAAGCCGCAATATTGATGCAAAGCGGGATGCCTGAGCTGCCGATTATCACTACTTCGGTTGCTGTGCCGGTGCATGGCAATGTAAGTGTGGAGGTTATCTCTTCTCAGCAGCTTACCATCCCCAATTTCAGACCCTACCCGGTGCAACAGGGAGATAACTTAGATAGCCCCAAGAGCTTTCTGTTAAATAATGACTATTACACAAACGGCGGGAACTACCCGGAAGCTGCTATACAATATAGTGATCCCATGATACTTAGGGACTTCCGCATCGTTACCCTGCAGGTGAATCCATTCTCATACAATGCACAGACCGGGGAATTGACGGTGCATAACGATATTCAATTCAGATTGAATTTCGATAATGCGGTTGGTGTGAATGAACTGGATAGCGAGCCTCAAGAAATCTCTGCCAGCTTTGCCAACATGTATGAGTCGTTCATTCTGAACTTTGATGACTATCGCAATCGCTTGGTGCCCAATACACCCCCCAGAATCCTGATGATTTATGGTAATAACACCGATGCGAACTACATCAATGCCATAAATTCATTTGCTCATTGGAAGAGGCAGAAGGGCGCAGATGTGATGCTTGCCAGCACTTCCGCTACCGAAGCAGGAAGCTCCACGGACTCCATTCGCAACTATATCCTAGCCAAGTACAATAACCTTGCAACCAGACCGGATTTTGTAATCTTGGTGGGGGATGTATCAGGCTCTTACACCATTCCTGCCTATACTGTTAGCGGAGGAGGAGGGGACTATCCCTATACACACCTTGCCGGTACAGATATTCTGGGAGATTGCTTCATAGGACGTATTTCGGCAGAGAATCTGTCTGAGCTAACAACTATCTTAGCGAAGGTGTATCTGTATGAAAGAGATATCAACCTGAACACTTCTGCTTGGTTAGACAAGATGTTGTTGGTGGGAGATTGGGACCCTTCGGGTATCTCCACTCAGTACATCAGCAAGTATATCAAAGAGCTTAGTTTACTTACAAATCCTGACTATACTTTCACAGAGATATATAGTGGTGCACCAACCCCAGCAAGCATGAATGCAGCTTTATCGCAGGGAGTGGGGATGTTCAGCTTCCGTGGTTACCTGGGTATGAGCAGTTGGTCTCCATCGTCATCACTGACGAACGGTTACAAGCTTCCCCATGCGGTGATTATCACTTGCGGAACGGGTAACTACGCAACAGGCACCGGGATTACAGAAGCCTTCATACGCTTGGGCTCCAGCGGAGCACCTCAAGGTGCAGTAACAGCCATCGGGATGAGCACTTCCAGCACTCATACCACCTTTAACAATGTGCTGCATGGAGGTATTTTTGATGGAGTCTTTGTACATAATATGCGCACCATGGGTGAAGCGACCTTACATGGCAAACTGTATATGAACCAGATTTTTGGGGTGTCATCACCTTCCAATGTGCAATCTTTTACCCACTGGTGCAACCTGATGGGTGATCCTACCATGGAAGTGTTCACCGGCATCCCCAATCATTTCACGGTAACTTCCGAACCATCCATTCATCTTGGATTAAGCCTCTATGATGTTAGTGTTAGAGATACTGCTGATCTCCCTGTAGATGGCGCTGCCGTTACGCTAAGTATGGGAACAAACATTGTTGCCCGCGGCTTCACCGGAGCAGATGGAACTACTATTCTAATTCTTCCCGGCACATTAACCATTGGCGATGCAGTGCTTACAGTCAGCCACCACAACTTCAAACCCTTGCAGAGCACGATAACAGTGCTTGATACACCCACGCTGGTTCCAGGAACCTTGGTTATTGATGATGATAATCTGGATTCTTCCATAGGCAATGGGAATGGTTTGGCTGGTAGTGGTGAAACTGTGGAAGTTCTATTTGGCCTTAGCAATACAGGAGCTACGGCTATAACAGGTATAAGTGGTACGGTTACTTGTGCCAGTCCCTTTGTCACCGTGCAGAATGCTGCCATTAGTTATCCTGCTATTGCAGGTGCAGAATCTGCGAACAACCTACAACCCATTGTGTTGCAGATAGCCCCAAACACTCCTCATGGAACCATGTTACGCATCCATTTGAACCTTAGCGATGCATCAATGCTTAGCTACGATGTGTCTGAGTTCATCCCTGTCGAAGCGGCTAAATTGCAATTCATTTCCTCAGCAATCACGGATGAGAATAACAATGTGCTTGATCCCGGGGAACAGGCAGAGTTTGGGGTGACCATCAAGAATATTGGCACCACTGCTATAACAAGCCTTAATGCAACTTTAACCTCACTAAACGATCTCCTTTCCGTGACCGATAGTGAAGCCCAGTTTGAGGATATCCCTGCGGATGGTCAAGTTACCTGTGTTACAGATAGATTCAGCCTTAGTGCCCGTCCCGAGGCTTTGGTCGGCATGGTGCTCCCGCTTAGAATGAGAGTGTACAATAATGCCGGATTTGAGCAGTTCTTGGAATTCAGCATCACTTTGGGTCAAGTTAGCATTCACGATCCCCTTGGTCCTGATGCACATGGCTATGTGATTTATGACTGGTTGGATATTGGTTATCCCGAAGCACCAATATTTGATTGGCATGGAATTGCACCTGCAACGGGTGGCTTGGGTACACCGCTTACCATCAATGATGGCTATGCCAGTGGAGATGAAGGTGACCAAGTTGGAGCAGTTTCTCTTGCAGTAGTGAATCTGCCCTTCCCCTTCCAATTCTATGGTAGAACCTACGAGCAGATTACTGTTTGTTCCAATGGTTTCATCGCTATGGGTGTAACTGCCAATGCAGAGTTTCGCAACTTCCGTCTTCCCGGTGCTATGGGCCCCAATGCCATGATAGCAGCCTTCTGGGACGACTTGGCTACGGTTAGTGGCAGTGGCATCTATACTTATTACAACATCAATGCCCAAACCTTCACCATTGAGTGGTATAATATGCGCAACGGCGGTGGCTCCGGCACTTCTCCGGAGACCTTCCAAGTGATACTATACAACCAAGTTGCCTATCCTACCAGCTTTGGTGACGGACCCATTAAAATCCAGTACCAAACCTTCAATAATATTGACCAACAGACAGGGAACGAACATGGTAACTTCTGCACCATCGGTATTGAAGACCATACCGGAAGTGTCGGTTTGGAATACACCTTCAATAACCATTATCCCACTGCAGCTGCTCCCTTGAGCAACAGAAAGGCAATTTATATCACCAATGCCCCCACCTATCACTTGGCTTCTCACCTGGTGATTGATGGCACATATATTGCTGATGATAACTCCAATGGCATCTGCGAACCGGGTGAAGAAGTTAGCCTTGGTGTCAGCTTGCACAATTCCGGCAATCTGGAAGCGGATGGGGTGACGGCTACCCTAACTACCACAAGCAGCTTCGTTACTTTAAACACTGTAGAATCTGCATACTATCCTGTGGCACCGGGAACCAGCGGAGTGAACCGTATCCCCTTCTCATTTTCCGTATCTCCCTCCTGTCCCGATGGCGAAGTGCTGGAATTCAGCCTCACCGTCACTTCCGGAGAGAATGTGTGGCACAGGGATTTCACCTTCAGAGTGGAAGGCTCCAGTTTGAAGCTTCACTCCCACATGTTAGATGACCACAGCGGTAACTTCAATGGGATAATCGACCTCAATGAATCTGCCAATGTAATCGCAAACCTCTCCAACGAAGCGGCTGTGGCTGCCTCCAATGTGGTGATAAACCTTAGCTCCACTCTTCCCGAACTGCAAATCAGCACCCCACAGATTACCATTGATAGCATTGAACCCAACGAGATTCTGCAGTTGAATTTCGGGATTAATACTGCCAATGTCCCCGCTTCAGTTACCATGATTCCTTTCAGGATCACAGCGGTAAGCTCTAATGGCGGCTCGCTGGATACCAATTTCCAAGTGCAGTATAATAACCCTGTAATTGTGAAGGACTTTGAACTGTCAAACGGTAACTATATCGCCGAGACAGGTTGGGCTTGGGGAACTCCCACTCAGCTTACACCTCACTCGGGGCAGAAGCTATGGGCAACCAACCTAACCGGCTCATACCCCAACCTTGTACAATATAACCTCTATACTCCGGCTTATCTACTTAGTACGGGCAGCACCATGAGTTTCTATCACCACTATGCCTTCGAGAACGGATCTGATGGTGCAAATGTATCTATCTCCGCAGATGGTGGCGAAAACTGGACTATCATCAATCCAACCACAAACTATAACGGTTCCAATCTAAATGGTTTGGGTGGAGAGATTGGCTGGACAGGCTCATCGGGTGGCTGGCTTAACCCCAGCTTTAACCTTAGTGCCTATGACGGACAGTCTGTTATGTTCCGCTTCCGCTTTGGTTCGGACGCTGCAACTTCTAACACAGGGTGGTTCATTGATGATTTCCAAATCAGCGGTGTGAACCAGAAGCAAGGTTATGTGCACGGTTTGGCATATCCCACTTCCGGCATCAGCCCCACTTTGGTGCGAGTTAGCTCCAACCAGCGTTATACAACACACCCCAATGAGGAAGGCAACTTCATGCTCTTCCTGCCCAATGGCACACATAGCGTCGTTGCCAGTGTTGCGCATCACCAACCTTCCACCATCAACGATATGGTAATCAACGCTGCTACCCCGGTGCTGTACACGGAATTCACGCTTATTGATCTGCCCAAGCCCGTAAGCCCCGTGTATCATGTGAACAACGAAACCGGTTTGGTAACTCTT
>CALDSN010000042.1 GCA_937924555.1 uncultured bacterium
ATGAGCCCGACGAGCTACCAACTGCTCCACCTCGCGTCATGGTTTTGCCATAAAATTGAGAGTCCCGTTTCTGTCAAGCAGAAAGTTACATCTTCCCCCATCCCTTTCCGTATTCCGCAAACAAAGCAACGCACGATTCCTTTCCGTTTGACAGCCAACGGCGCAAACCGATTACTGCACACTTATCTTGACATATTATCACAAAGTGTAAACCATGCGCTTGGGGGCTTAGAAGCAATCCTGAACTCTAAGCCCTTAACCCGGGAGGAACCATGAATAGGTTATTTTTGCTCGCTTGTTGCACCATTGCCACAATGGCAGTGCCTCTATTTGCCATTAATCATCTGGATATAATGCATATATTACAAGGAGAGTTCAATGGATCGGAGATGGGAATGGGTTTGGCTTCTTTGGATTTTAATGGTGATGGTATCAAAGACCTTATTGTCCAACAAGCAAACAATCCTCGACCTGAGCATCAGGGGTTATACGAATATGACCGCATAATGGTGATGTATGGAGGAGATAACTTTGATGTTGTACCAGATTTGACAATATTTGGGAATCCCTATGAAGGGCATACATCCAGATCAATCCTAAGAGCTGGTGATGTTAATGGTGATGGCTTCGATGATCTTGTTACCGAAGTAATGACGTGGACAGTATACCCGGGATTCAGGAGAATATGTGTTTACTTCGGCGGGGAAAACCCTTCAACCACGCCAGGTTATCAGTATGAATATCCTGCTTACGATTTAGACAATATCCCCGGGGTGGAATCCGCCACCCCCTTTGCCTTAGGTGACATCAACGGAGATGGTTGTTCAGATATCGGAGTGGTGTGCGACTGGGGAGGTGTTAACCGCGAAACAATCGACATCATCTATGGGGGATCTTACAACATTACCACAATCTATGATACTTATACTGACTACCATTCTATACCTGTTATCAATGGAGTGGGAGACGTAAACAGTGATGGATACGCTGATTTTGCCATAGGACACTCCAATTTCAATGATATATACAACAATAGTGTAATCCTGTTCTATGGATGCCCTGATATTGCGCAATGTGACAGCTTAGTGTTGGTGGATCAAAGCACCACCGAATGGACCATGAAACCTATGGCTGCAGGTGATGTAAATGGAGATGGTTTTAACGACTTCCTGGGCAGAGATGTCTTGATAGATACCTATGGATATGGCTTTTTCTGGTATGGTGGCACAAGTATCACCAATCAACATGATGTAATGCTTAGCCCAGATTATTTTGGCTCAACTTGGGCAGATTATCGCCTGATCCATGGAGATTTGAACAATGATGGTTATGAAGATCTGATTGGTTCGAAACACGCCAACTACGGCGATGATGGGGTTGTGGCAATCTGGTTGGGAAGGCAGAACTTCAACGGAGAAGTTGATCTGTACCTAAGATCTCCAGATAGCATACCACGTTTTGCCCGTTTCGGATATGCTATGGCATGTGGAGACTTCAATAATGATGGCATAGATGATTTGGCAGTTGGAGCACCCCAATCTCCCCCCGGTTTATCCGATATCCCCGGGGCAGTGGTTGTATACTCTGGTAATACATTGCTTGCCGATACCACCGTGGCTAACGAGGATGAACTTGCTCCGCAGCTTAATGATGCGTTGAAGTTCAGTAGCTATCCCAATCCCTTGCCTGTTGGTAAAGCGGTTTCCCTCCGCTATCAGGGGAAAGGCTATGACCAGCTAAACACAAAGACCATCAGCCTCTATAACCTCAAAGGACAGCGGGTATTCCAAGCGCAGGACAGTAGCCGAGGGGATACAAGCAGCATCCAACTTCCCGAACTCCCCAGCGGGGTGTATATCATCAAGGTGAGTGCAGCAGGGCAACACCATAGCAGCAAGCGGATTGTGGTGTATTAGGCTGTCTTATAGTTGCAAGCTCATTGGGCAGACACACAGGGAAAGCCCCTACATGTTGTTTGTGTCTGCAGGCAATATGAACCGTAAATCCACATGGAGAGTCCCATGGGGACGGCATTTTAGATAGAAAAGGGATATGAGCGTCACATCCTTCTCCCATGAGAGTCCCATCGGGATGGCATTCGCACCTAACTTTACAATATTCCAATCGAATATAGATATGTCGTCCCGATGGGACTCATCTGCATAGGGCTACATTCTTCTATCTAAAATGCCGTCCCGATGGGACTCGAATGGTTGTTAATTATACGCAGTTCGTTTAACGTTTACCCCCTCTGCTTTGCTCTTGTTTTCTCTGCTTTGCCCTGTGTTGAATAAAGCCTTCAATGCTATTTGCGATGCGCATTATCCCCCTGCATCTCCGAAATCTGTACAGCCCGATTAACGTCTATCGTTTACCGTTTAACCTACCAGGGTTGTGTCGCCCTTAGGGGCTAGTCACGTCGTGAGGTGCCGTAACGAGGGTCTACGAGCCTGCGGCTCTCTGAACCCGTCGCTATGGGATATCGCCCTCTACGCCCTCGGGCTAAGGCTAAGTTCCATTATGTGAGCTTCCTCTGGGCCTAAGATCACACATAAGGGTAGCTAATTGTCACAGCAGATCAATGCGTGATAATTCCTAGGTGATTCCCTCATCCGACCCGGGAGTCACGAGGGAGTCACGAGGGAGTGACCAGCTAAACGAGTTAGCGGGGTATTGAGATACAATAGGCAAAAGGTTTGATGTGTAATCAAGATTTAGCTCTCATTAACAGGGCTATTCCATCCAGGGATTTACTCACAACTCTCACACATGCAGATAAAGAAATATTCTTCTGTGTAGTGGAAACATTATTGCATGCTTAGATGCTCAGGCAAGACTCATATGCATTGACGAAAAGCGTGAGACTCGCACAGGAGACAGTATGCAAAACGCAAAATATAAGGCTTTATGGCTTATCTTGTTAGTAGCAATATGCTACTCGGCACTAATGGGTACAGATACTTGGAGTGCAGCACCCTCGCGCAAGTATTTGCAACAGAATACATATTCCACCTATGAGCCGGTTAGAGCGGATTCTGCCCATGGCTTCGATGTGCAAAAGTATGAGATAACTTTAAGTATAAACGACAGTAGCCATTATATTGAGGGAAATGTACTCGCCACGGTATTGGCGGAGGAAGCCCTTAGCTCCCTCAGTTATGAATTTGTGGGCTTAACGGTCTCCAGTGTGAAAGTAAATGGACAAACCGCTGCCTACACCCATAGCGGCGGAATCTTGAATATAAGTGCCAATATCCCTGCCGGACAGCAGTTCAGCACTCAGGTGTTTTATAGCGGAGTGCCACAACTGACTACCAATAGCTATCATCTGGGGATGATATTCGGCAATAGCACCGTGTTTACCATCTCCGATCCCGATGCAGCGCGTAATTGGTGGCCCTGCTATGACCATCCTTGGGACAAAGCGGTGGTGGATTTGCACATCACCATGCGCAGCGACTGGAAGGTTGCCGCGAATG
>CALDSN010000043.1 GCA_937924555.1 uncultured bacterium
CATGAATAACATGCATAACGCACATCACTCAAACGTAGGATGAAAATGATGGTTTCTGAGAGATAGGTATAGTATCAACGTTAGCGCGACCTTGCAGAAATATATTGACATGTTTGCATGCACAATATATACATGCAACAAATTGAAAACAAGGAGATCATGACCATGAAAGAAGAGAGACTGTGGGATACACCCATTTATTCATTTCGAGGTAAAGCACAAATCGGAACTCAGAAGCTAGCCATTATGTTAGGTTTATTGTTACTTTGTTGGCTGATGAGTGCATCATGTTTTGGATACGACTTGTATGTAGATTGTTCGGCAAACCCAAATGTGGCTGATGGATCATTTGACCACCCTTACATACAAATACAGCAAGCGGTAGATCATGCCCTTAATAATACACTTCCTGAGAACAATACACCACCATACCCGACAGTTCAAATCAACATTTTCGATGGGGATTATTATGAGAATGTTGTACTATACTACAGGAATAGTTTACATATTACGGACATTACTCTGACGAATGTGCAAGATGAGGACGAGGTTGATTGCCATATAATTGGCACAAATAGCCAACTACCTGTGATTTATGCTACCGGATACAGCACAAGTAGGCTTAAATTGTTTGGACTTCGCATAACATCCAACAATTCTAGCATTTACAGAAGAGGCGTTAAGATTGGCAATGGTGTGTTTAACGATGGATATTTCGGGGATTTTGAGATGGACGAATGTGTTAACGACTACTATGGGATAGCAGTAGATGCAGAATTAGCGTCCATTTCTTCCCTGAAGGTAGTCAATTCAATGTTTACAAACCGATATGATCAAGGTAGAGGAGTAAACTCTTGGTTGCAAAATTATAGTAGTGCCGAAGCAATAGTTGAGGGTTGCCATTTTATTAATTCCATACAATCCAATGCTTCTAGATCTATTAATTTACAAGGCAATAGCTATGGATTTGTAAACATTGCTAATAATAATATGGAGCGTTCTGAGATTGCTCTAGCGCACGTAGGAAGCACAGAACAAGATGGCACGAATACTAGAATCCAGGATAATACTCTTACTAATTCTAAGATAACTATTTGCGAAACCCCGGTTGTAGTGCTAAATAATAAATTTGCCTTTTCTGGTGATTTATCTCCAGACCAGCATGCATTATACCTTGCAAATGCAAGTTCGAGTGTTGCATATGCAAAAGTAATCAATAACACCTTTTTTAACTGCCCAATTGCGATATATTTAGCACTATTAAATATTGACCTGCGGTGGTGTGTATCTGCATCAATTGAGGGTAACAGTTTTATTGACTGCCAGAGGATTGTTAAGCTGCAAACCCACACTGGCAATGAATTTTATAACACAATCACAATGTTTCGCAATAATCTTAGTACAAGGAGCTCTGAAAGAGTGTTTGACATCTGTGATTTCAATGAGTTACCCCTAACATTACAGGGTGACAGAAGAATACCTATTTCATATTCACATTTTGGATGTCAATTGAATAATAGCAGTTCAATGATTATTGGTACTAATGTGTCATATGGTGACCCGGGTATATCGATTAACGAAACAGGAGATTCCTACTCATTGCTTTGGAATGAGACAATTCGAAGTCCAGCAATATTGACTGGATATGATGAAGAGCTGGTAAGTAATCAATCAAATCATAGACCGGATATAGGGGTTTCACAGTTTACTGAGTTTCCTCATGAAAACAGAACATACACTTTCCCTGCTGGGAATGAACGTAATGGAATCAAATGGATGAGCTTCCCAACAATAGACAGGATATGTGGGGAGAATGATATGGCTATGAATTTTTTTGCAGATATTCTTAATCCTATGATTACTGAGAATATTACATGGAAGGTTGGGAATGGAAACCCGATGGATTTTCACTACAGCCAACAAAATGGATGGGTTGGAAGTGATCACCTCATTAACCCCGAGATTGGATATAAGATTTCTATGAATCCTAGTTTAGCAGAATCTGTAAGTATTACTACACCAGGGATTCTACCCAATGTGAATCAACCGATGCAACTGAAAGCCTGGACAGATCAAAAGAGTTCAGGAGAGAACCCCGATAATGAGAATTGGCTAGGCTATTACGGTGCCGGCACGGTTCATCCCTATGATGCATTTGCTTCGATACTTGATAATCTGTGGTACATTCAAGCTCAGAACTGGACTCTGGCTAGGTGGAGTGCCGTTCCCGGAAGCCCATGGATTGGAATTTCTTATCCCGGGTCAAAACCACCTACATTGAAGTATGGAGATATGGTTATTGTAAAGTGCTTCAATGATGCAAGCTTTACTTGGAATGAAGAAGCTCCCCCCAGAGACGAGTTCATTAAAGAGAAACCTAGTAATTTTACCTTCACAGAGAAACTGGCTTACGTCCCGGTGTATGTGGAGTTTAATCCTAATGAAATTCCAAAAGAAGCAGCAGTGTATGTAAATGGCGTATGCAAGGGTGCGGCAGTGGTCGGTGGAAGCTCCGTTGAGATACCTGCATACATCCTGGAAGATATTGGCAGTGAACCTGAATTGGAATTAAGAGTCTATTATGATACAAAAGCGACTTACAACCCAAGCCCAAGGTACCAGATTTGGAACACGAATACTGAGAAATTCGATGAATGCTCGCTAAGCCTTTCGGAACGCAAGCCATACTACATGTTAAAGATGGATGGAGCATCACTCAGCGAAACTCCCAGTCCAAAACTGTACATGGCAAACTATCCCAACCCCTTTAATCCTGAGACCACTATCCGCTATAGCTTGCCTCAGGATGCCAATATCAGTTTGGATATCTATAATGTGAAAGGACAGAAAGTCCGAAACTTGTTTGGTGGTGCTAAAACACTTGGAGATCATTCCTGTGTCTGGGATGCCAAAGATGATAATGGAGCCGGAGTAGCTTGTGGAATGTATTTTGCTGTGTTGAACTACAATGGGAAACAGATTAGCCACAAGCTGATGCTGATGAAGTAAGTTAGAATTGGTTTGAGAGGGGCAGCAATGCCCCTCCCCGATTAATAAAAGGATGCAGATGAAACTGATAACCACGCTTATCGCACTGATGTTTTGCCTTTTTCTTGCTGCCACCACCTGGGAGGTGCAACAGGATGGCAGCGGACACTTCACGCATATCCAGGATGCCATTGATGCCGCAATGCATAGCGATAGCATCAAAGTGTTCCCCGGGACTTATGTGGAGAACATTGACTATAATGGTAAGAACATCTTTATCTACAGCTTGGAATATACCACGGGAGACCCTGCCTATCGGGATAGCACCATCATCGACGGAAACCGCAATGGCTCTGTGGTGAAGTCTATAACTGCCACCACCAACTGCGGGATATATGGGTTTACTATACAAAATGGGAGTGGATCTCCACTTACCTACTATCAAGGATCGATGATTAATCTTGGAGGAGGGATTGCTATAAAACTTGCACTTCAGTTTCAGGTGTCACATTGTGTGATAAGTTGCTGCCAAGCAGTATGGGGAGGTGGCTTATGGTTGTACCAAAGCACAGTCTTTTTATCAAAAACGACAATTACCAATAACTTCGCTAGTGCAGGAGGGGGTATTCATATGAGTCACCTTGGTCAGGTTATGTTTGATCAGATAAATCGATGCAGTGTTTATGACAACTGTGCTGGTACTGTTCAAGACATTCTTGCAGTTGATACCAGAGTAGATACTAATGTGTATCTTGATATGAGTACCATTAATCCACCCTCAGAATACTACATTTACTATCAAAAAAGCTCTCCTGATTGGCCTGGTTCATTTCCGGTAATTGATGTGCAATGTGCTTTAAGAAGCGAAGTTTATAATGATATGTTTGTTTCGCCACAAGGGAGTGACAATAATGATGGGCTTAGCCCTTCTAACCCTTTAAAAAGCATCTATAGAGCCTTGCAATTTGTGGCATCTGATAGCCTATATTCCAAAACAGTGCATCTTTCAGGAGGTGTTTACTCCTCAAATGAGGGACAGTTTTTTCCATTGGGTATGAAGCCTCACGTAAAGCTTGTTGGTGATGTAGAATCATTATCAATACTGGAAAATCTTCATTATAAAGATACTATTGCAGGAGCAAGATCACACTTTGCTTGCATAGAGAAACTCACTCTAGAGTTTGGTGATAATCCTTTCGGAGGTTGCGCTATAAGCTTTGGAGGCTCAAAAGAAATTTATATAAAGGATATTTCAATATCTCTTTGGGGAGCTCAAGGTACTTCAGGGCTATCATTCGGATCGAATAATAGCCAACAAGCTTGGTACAAAGTAGAGAATGTAAAAATCAGTGGGATAAATGCATCTGTAGCTGCAGGTTTTTATAGTAGTGTTTGTGATGGAGTTATAACTGATTTGTTCATTGATAGTTGCAATGTCATTGGAGACGCGATACCAACAAATTCGCTATTCTACTTTAGTGGTAATAAGCTGAAGATGAGTAACTCCCGCATGACAAACAGTTCTGTGGCTGATAACGACTTAAACATAGCCTGTATTGGCATTAGCGGTGATGAAGCCACGAGAGAGCTCAATCTGGACAATGTGCTAATCGCAAACAATCAGACCGCAGGTGCACCACCCGTGTTCATTGCTGCTTTCAATGACAACCCCGGTATCATCAATAACTGCACCTTTGCCAATAATAGTGGGGCAAACTACGCGGTGCAACTAAACGGCAACTTCGAGGTGAATAACTGCATCTTCGATAACGATACTCCGGGGGAGATACGCAGTGCGGGTAGCACTTCGCAACTCCAATTCCATAACAACTTCATCCGCAACTATCCTCTCTCCACCAGCTTTGAAGCATTGGGCAATGTGAACTTCAACGAGGTGGTGCTTACGGGAGAACCTGGCTTTTGCAGCAGCTTGGCATCAGAACCACTCAGCTACCTTTTGGCAAATAGCTCCATCTGCCGGGATATGGGCACCCCGGATACCCTTGGTTTGCATCTGCCTACCACTGATCTGGCGGGTAATCCGCGCATTTACGGTACAGCGATTGACCTTGGTTGCTATGAATGGAACTATCCCGTGGGGCTTTCCGATGAGCTAAGCCCGCCTTTGATGGAGTTGCGCAGCTTTCCCAATCCTTTCTCTGCACAGCATACTCTGCTTTTCAATCTTAAGGCACCGGGTTATCTGAATTGTGATATCTATAATGTGAAGGGGCAGAGGGTGCGCAGCCTTGCGGACAGTGCAGTTGGCAGCGGAGAGCAGATGTTGGTGTGGGATGGCAAGGATAATGAAGGTAGGGTGCTGGGTAGTGGGATATATTTCCTTAAACTGCGTCTGAATGGACGGGAGGTAGCCCTGCGCAGATTGGTGATGGCGAAGTAAACATTCATTGGGCAGACACCAATGGAAAGACCCTACATAGCATTATTAACCTATTAACCAGCTAACCAGTTAATATTTTTCCAATTCTGTCACCCGCACCATAATGAAGGCAGGGAAACCTGCATGATCTTTTTAGATGTAGATAGAGTGTTAGTGTGAAGATGAATTACAATGGGGAGGATGAAAAAGAGAGCCGAATGGCTGATATGAGCGGATTGCAGATAGATATTGACAGAATCTGAGGGATATTGCAGCCTTGCGCTATGAAAGAAATAGTGAGAAGAAGTACGCGTCGCATTATGTTGGGCAATATCCCCATTGGGGGAGCTGCACCGATTAGCATCCAATCCATGTTATCCGTAAAAACCGCAAATCTTCCGGAATCCAGCCGCCAGATTCGTGAATTAGTCAGTGCAGGTTGCGATATCATTCGTTTCAGCGTGATGGATATGGATGATGCTAAGGCTATTCGTGAGCTAAAGAAGGTGTCAAGTGCGCCTTTGGTGGCAGATATCCACTATGATTACCGTTTGGCTCTGGCATCCATCTCTGCAGGTATTGACGGGCTGCGGATAAACCCCGGCAATATTGGTAAGGTGGAGGGAGTGCAAGCCTTGGTGGCTGCGGCAAAAGAGCGCATGATCCCCATCCGCATCGGAGTGAACAGCGGTTCATTACCCAGCGAGCTATTGCAGAAATACGGAGTATCGGGCAAGGCAATGGTTGAGGCGGCTTTGGGGCATATAAGGATATTGGAAGACCTGAACTATCAAGAGATAAAGGTGTCCGTTAAAGCTTCATCCATCCCCTTGGTGCTGGAAAGCTATCGCAAGCTGAGCCAGGTGTGTGACTATCCTCTGCACTTGGGGGTAACCGAAGCAGGAACCCTGATGCGGGGCAGCATAAAAAGCTCCATTGCCCTTGGTATATTACTGGAGGAGGGGATGGGAGATACCATGCGGGTATCACTCACTTCAAATCCCGTGAAGGAAGTAGCCGTAGCGAAGGAGATATTGGTCTCCCTGGGGCTTAGGAAGGGACTGTCTATCATCTCGTGTCCCACCTGCGGACGTACCAGAATAGACCTCATCGGTCTCACCGAGCAAGTGGAGGCGGCATTAGCCCAATATACGGATTACCCGCTGTCAGTGGCGGTGATGGGCTGTGCGGTGAACGGACCCGGCGAAGCCCGGGAAGCAGATTTCGGGGTTGCCGGAGGGAAAGGCGAAGGTTTGCTGTTTGTGCGGGGTGAGATTGTGAAAAAAGTCCCCGAAGAAAGTTTGGTAAAAGAGCTTGTGGCAATGGTGCAAGAGCATATCAAGCTATCCTGATGCTATTACAATTATTTCTCTCCTTTCTCAAGATTGGCGCATTCACTATTGGCGGTGCCTATGCGATGATTCCCCTAATCCGCAAAGAGGTGTGTGATAATCACAAATGGATTGGCGAGGAGGAGTTCATGGATGGCTTGGCAGCAGCACAGAGCTGCCCCGGTCCCATTGCCGTGAACATCAGCATCTATGTTGGTTATCACATTGGCAGAGGAAAAGGGATGGCAGTGGCGGTGCTGGGGACGATAATCCCCTCCACGCTGTGTATTCTCTTTATCGCCATGCTGTTCAATAGCTATGCGGAAGCTGCTTTGGTGCAAAAAGCTTTTCATGCTCTGCGTCCGGCAGTGGTGGCTTTGATTGCCGTACCCTTGGTGGAGATGGCGCGCAAAGCGGGGGTGAACTACAAGAACATATGGTTCCCGCTTGGGGCAGCATTACTGGCAGGGATTGTGATGGTAAGCCCAATGTATCTGATATTGGCAACGATTGTCTTTTCTTTGTGGCAGAGCTTGAGGACAAAAAAGGCATGATATACCTGCAAATGATGCTCACCTTCATGAAGATAGGGCTGTTCAGCTTCGGGGGAGGATATGCCATTTTGGCGATGATCCGTCAGGAAGTGGTGGTAAACAACCCATGGCTAACCCATACGCAGTTTATGGATGTGGTGGCAATCTCGCAGATGACTCCGGGACCAATAGCCATCAATGCGGCAACCTTCATCGGATATCAAAAGGGTGGAGTGTTTGGTGCTTTGCTTTGCACCTTGGGGGTGATTATGCCCTCCTTGGTGATAATGCTTATCATCACCCTCAGCTATCTGAAATTGAAGAAACAGCCATGGTTCAAGAGTGTGTTTACTAAGCTTCGTCTGCTCTCG
>CALDSN010000044.1 GCA_937924555.1 uncultured bacterium
GCCAGAGAGGGTGTCTTGAGGGGTGTGGCAGGGCTTAAGCCATCATTGTTGTCATCGCCCACGGGGCTTACGTACAAATCTGCATCAATGGGCTGTAGATAAGCTTCTTGTACATCGAACACAGTATATGGACTGGGGGGGTAAGAGGAGTCATAATAATCCGCATAATACTTCTCCCATTGGGGTACGGTGAACTTCTTCAGGTAAACAGCTAAGGTGCCCCCATGAATATAATGCCAGTGAATATCCATTCCCCATTGGGCAAAGTTGTTATAGATACTGCAACGTTCAGTCTGGCTAAATACAATATTAGGTGCGCCAAGAGTGGGGTTGCTGCCAAACCCTAGTCCTCCACCCAGGTAACGGGCATAATTGTTATAGATGTTCACTCCGGACATATACACTGTATTGGGTGAACCAATTGAGATTCCTCCCCCGGTGGCAGCATGATTGCCGAAGATATTCAGTTTTTCTAGCAATACAACATTGTTCTGATATATTAGTATCCCCCCCCCGCTGATTTGCCACGGGCTTGCCCCGTGTAAGAAGTCATATCCGCTGCCCCCGGTGATGGATAAGCCCGATATGGTGCAGTTGATCGTATTCTCATAGCACAGGATAGTAGAAGTGTTACTAGTGCTTCCGTCAATTATCGTGGTGCTGATATAGCTGCTATCTGCAGTAGTGTATTCCAAAGACGCCAAAACGATATCACTCTTGTTGGAGAGGTTTATGTTCTCCATATAGCGTCCCGGATGAACTAACACTAGGTCTCCGCTAACAGCGTCGTTTACGGCTGTTTGGATGGAGGTGTATGTTTGGCTGCCGTCTATTGCTACATGGCGGGTAACCCCAAAGCAGAGTAATGGGATCAAACTGAGATAGATGGCGATAACACGTTTCATGGCTCCCTCTCTTCATTGTCATGGAGCGGTGACTAATCACCGCTCCACAACTCTACAAGAGCTTACTTCAGCATAAGCATCTTTGTTGTCAAGGTCTTTCCGTTACAGGCATTGTTTGTATCACATTCCGGATTGGGTTCTTATCTCACAAAGAAAGGCGGCAGGATATGCGGCAAAGGGGGAATGTGGGAGTAGAATCACTGCTCTTGGGGCGGGCTTCACTTTTTGCTTTACAAGTTTTGAATGTCTGATTTCGTGGTCGTGGGAGAAAGTATCATGCTACCAGAATTACGCGAAAGCAAGCTGTATCAGACGCGAATGTATCGCAATGTGCAAAAGCTGGTTTCCACGAGTGTAAGCTCGCGGATACCGCACAGCACCCTTGCGAAGGACATTGCCAACAGCGTTCTGCTCAGCTTCATCAAGGAAGATGCGGAAGTGGCAAACCTGCAATCTTGGGTAAGCACCAAGATTGAGCAAGCCACAGAAACGCATATGTCCGATCTGTGGCAATACTGTTTCTCCTATGCCTTGATGTTGCTTAAGAACGAGGAAGATGCCCAGGAAATCAGCCAAATGGTGATGATTGCCCTGCTGAAATCCCAACAACCGGTAACCTTCGTTAAAGCCTGGCTGAAATCCGCAGTTAATAAGCAATCAATGCTTCACCTGAAGCTGAAAAACAGGGATAGTGCGCTGTATGCCTCCTTGGTTAACGAGATTAAGACCCAGCGTGAACCTGCTCCCTCCAGCGATGAAGAGCTGGATAAACGCTTGAACGACAAAATGCTGCGCAAGCTGCTGAGTAAGGAAGATTATCTAACTTACACGGAGATTAAAAGCCATAAATCCCTGAAAACTTATGCACAAGCAAATGGCATCAGTTACCCCAAAGCACGGGAAACCAAGCACCGCATCTACACCAATCTGAGGGCAAGCTATCTAAGGAAACAAGGTTGGGCAGATACACCAGATATTCTGGACTACCGCCAGATGGTGAACATCAAACGCTTTTTGGAAACCTTGCTTACCCATGCCCTCTCCGGGGACTTCTCCCGTGTTTTTCACTACGCCGACAAAGCGATGAAACCCAAGCTGGCACAGAGTTTCGGTGGATTCCAAGAGATAAGCGATTGGGGCATCCACATGAACCCCAGCGGGAGCTTTGAGGTGTATGTGGTGGATGTAACGGACGAAGACTCCCCCATAACCGTGAACCTGACCATTACTTTGAATAAAGCCAATTACATAAAAATAACCGATTGCAGCAGCCTGCAATTATTGGGCATAATACCCGAAGAATTACTGGGACCCCTTCCCCTGAGATCGGAAGAGCACACGTCTGAACTCCAGTCATGATCAGATCTCGTATGCCG
>CALDSN010000045.1 GCA_937924555.1 uncultured bacterium
GTCCCAATGGTATATCTGCCATATAGTATCTGCTTCTACATTCAGTACAGAAGCAAGTGCCCAAGCTCCCATGCATCTCCAGCACATGCTTTGAGCCTGCTCTGGTATGTAAACCATCAACATTCTGTGTTATCAAAGAGAAGTTATCGTGGAGATATTCTTCCAATTCAAGAAGTGCTATATGAGCGGGATTCGGTTGCACCTGAAGGCTTTGTTGCCACCTCTCGCGATAGAATTGCCATACTTTCAATGGATCCTTAACAAAACCGTTCCACGTGGCGATATCTTCAATTCTGTGGTTTTCCCACAAGCCACCCGATTCTCGGAAAGTTCTTATCCCGGATTCTGCGCTTATTCCTGCGCCGGTGAGGGCTACTACTTTAGTATCTTTTGTTAGTTTCTTCATTTCATGAGAAGCATTTTTTGTGTCTGAACTCCCAATCCAGTTCTAAGTGTATAGAAATATACTCCGGAAGCTACGGGTTGGTTAAATTTGTCAGTTCCCTCCCAGATTACACTGTGAATACCTTTACCAAGGGAGGTGTTCACCAAACTGGTAATGTGCTGACCTTTCAGGTTATAGATATCCAAATTTACCATGGTGTTTTCCGGGATACTGAAACGTATGTTTGTTTTCGGGTTAAATGGATTAGGGTAGTTTGCAAATAGTGTTTGTGAAGCTAAATCACTGACAATATCTTCGTTCTCTGAGGTGTTTCCGTAGATGCGAACATCGTCAATATACCACCCTTCGCCGCCAACATAACCATCGCTACCGAAAATCCAACGAAACTTAGCTGTTCCCGATACGTTACCAAGCTCAAAGGTAGCTTCTGTCCAACCAAATGTACCTGAATAGACTTCTGTGTCCGGATCAAGAGGTGAAGCGGGATTATTGAAGATGCTATATGGATATCCACCTACTGGTGTAATCTGCTGCCATGTACCGTTATTTAGCTTCATTTGTACAAATCCACCATCCCAAGCATAGTTTTGCTGTGTGTCGTGAGTCTCCGCTTGCATCCAATGGAAGAACTTAAGTTGACATCCTGGGGATACAGCCATATCAGGGCTCTCCAGCGCACCATGGGCATTACCTGAATACTGGCCTGAACCGGATCCACCGAACTTCATGGAGTATTGACCTGAACTGGTATGATTGCGATTACTGGAGCGATGCCATTGGTTAGTGTAACCAGTGCTCAGGCTGAGTGCTTGCCATCCTTGAAAGTCTGGTTCAAAGCCAAAGCTTACTGCTCCAAGATGGATTGCAAAGGAGCCTTCAAATGTGTTTCCATTCTCTGCAGATAGCATATAGTTGATGGTCAAATCTGTATCCAGAGGTGCTGTTGGGCTTACGTTCACATTAATTGCATTATCCACGCTAAGAGATTGCTGATGAATGATAGGTGTAAAGAATATCTCTGTCTCCGCAATGCTAAGATAGGGTGAGTCGCAGAACAAAACAAGCATTGGAGTTGTGGCATCTCCCGAACCACTATTATCTAATACCAGACTGATAGCGGGATTATCTCCGGGCATCACTACATTTGTATGGTTCTCAATCTGATACGAACTGATGCTCAGATTAGGTGCGTTAAGCGGAAGATATACTTCGGTTTGAGAGTTATGGTCACCATGGGTGGCGGTGAAAACAAGCTTTGCTCTGCTTCCATCCTCATAACTACCCACTATTCTTACTCTAAAAGCTGCATTGTATGCTAGTGAATCTCCCGTTGCAATGTTATTTATACTAATAGGAGGGGTTAATATCTGGATGTTGGACGAAGGTGAGCTGAGGCTCAGGTTGGCGGGGGTATCTAACCCTACCAAACCGACATTCTTGGCATAGAGATTCACATCAATCTCTTCACCAACCTGATGCAGACCATCTGCATCGGTGAAAGTTACAGAACTACAGACAATATAAGGTATCTGAGCAGCAGTCACGGTGATGCCGTTTTCATAGGCATAGAAGTTCGGAGCATTGATATAAACCTGATAATCTCCGGGAGTTAGGCTGCTGAATAGGTTTACACTAACCAACCCCATGGCATTGGCTTCGGTCTCAAAAACAGTAATATCACCACTCTTTAGCGTGAACATCGCATAAGGTGCATTAGTTTGTATCTGCAATGAATTCATACCCATTATCCACTCTGAAGGAAGGTTAGCACTTACCGTTTGAGGAGTATCTGTCCACAGCATCATGGCAGGATCTCCAAACAGATTTGTTTCGTATGTAACCCAGTGCATCACGGGAGTGTTATTGATGTACGGAATATTATCTATCTTGGAATCAACCAAGGTGTAGCCTAATTCATGTATGCCTTCACCAAAGATAGCATCATTATACTGCCTGTGGATATTTTGGGAAGCACCATCTGTGCCACCTTGTTCACCCCAACCATATCTGGAGTGCGATATCATCGCCACTGCTGCAGTGGCAATGGACGTGAACTTCTCGGTGATGCAATCGTCGGTATAGTTCCCCGCTTCGGTATCTCTGTTATCAAATGACCCCGCATAACACCCTTGGGTGAAGTATATTGAGTAATTGTGGTTTGAGCCGTTATTCGTTATGGATGTTGCAGAAACTTGGTTATTGGAAAGACGCATATTATAGGTGGTATTGGAATGCCCCAGGTGGTTCACGAAATTCGCTCCCTGAGACAAAAGAGGACGTATCTGACTGGCACCCCAAGAATCAGCAGAGCCGAAGGTGCGGTCATAAAGGGTAGTGATAGTCCAAGAGTTTGGCACGCCAACTGTGGAATAACCATTAGCATTGCTTCCGCCAATCATTTCATCCATGTAGTCCCCTGCCCAGGTAGGTCCATCCCAAAGCCATTCTCCGGCAAAGAAGGCGGTTCTAATCTCGCTCTCCACCGGTGCCATCACATAGCTCATAACTTTGTTAAGGAAGTTGGCTATCTCTTGGTTGCTGTTGTAACAAAATCTGCCAATTGCCAGTTCGGGAGCTAAATCTTCTTCTCCGTTTTCACCCCAGTTGCCGTCTGCATCATTGTCCCAGTTTCCGTCCAGACAGGAATAGTACATATCGGCAGGTATATCTTCATCAGTATAGCTTCCCTGACCTAAGTTCACATACATTCCGCGATGGGGTATAACATCTGTATCCCCACCCAGAAACACGTATCGCAATGGATTGGTAGCGTAGGTTTGGATAATGAAATTCCTAATCTTTTGCTGCGTATCTGCCCCGGCAACATTTGCTGTGATCTCGGACACAGACTTAACCAGCACATTCATGCCGCGGCTCTCATATAAGGTCTTCAGGGGGAGCCAATTATCATATTTCGCCTGATCAATAATCATGAGGTAGTTATATCCAAGTGGTCTGCTGTCTGAGCTTCTGAACATCTCGGGATTATCGACAGAATGTTGGATTCTTGCTTGGGTAAAGGCATCTTGTTTCAACAGGGATGATGCTTCCAAGCCTCTTTCACTTGTGGTATAGCTGATCTCAACGCTAATGGTTTGATAGAATACCAGTTTGTTGTCTTGTGGGTAGTAGGTGAAAGGACACACTGCAGAGAAGGCAATGGGGTTGCCGCTTAAATAGTAAGTGCTCAAACCGTTGTTTTCAGCAACTGGGTATTCATTCTGAGATGTGTATATGAGTGCATTAGGCGTAGTAACCGCTTCCATGGTTTTGTGAGAAAAGGGATACTGTTGCTGAATAGGCTCAATAGGCTTGTTTACCATATAGGTAATTGGGTTTGAACGCTTAACTATGATACTATTGGCTTCAGTGGAGGTGGGAAGCAATAGTTTAATTCCCACCCAGGGAAGATTGGGGTTACCAGGGTCACCCCAGCTTTGAGCATTGCTAAGTGCAATGCTTGTGTAAGATGTATTTTCCGTGATAACGGGTTTGTCTATGAGGTAAGTCCTGTTAACATTGGCTAAGCAGAGCAAGGTCAATATCATAAGTAACAGTGTTAGGGTAAGTCGCTTCATGTCGTCCAGCCTTTTCTATTTTAATATCAATATATTGGCTTACGTAGCAAGCCATGTTCCAAATGCCATCATATTATTGTGCGATTCTGTGGAATTCCCCTGAGGGCATCACGCTATCATTGCGGACTTATTGCGGACAAAGAGCGCAGTAAGTCCGCAATAATCCCGTAATAACCTTAAGGAAGCTAGCATCGAGGTAAATGATTGATCAACACTTCCAAAGCGATTGTGCAAACATTTCTCTTGACGGATGTAGGCTTTTCAGAGTTTTGGATTAATACAAAATTATCGAGTGTAATAATAACGAAATAGGGAGCATAAGCCCATGAAAAAGTTTTCCTGGCGTGGTTTATCAATAGTCATATTTATATGCGTTACCGCATTTTATCTGGCTCCTTTGGCAATCCCCAATCTTCCCGATTGGTGGAGTAAACATAAGCTGAAATTGGGTCTTGATCTTCGAGGCGGAATGCAGATCTTGCTTGAAGTAGATACTTCCGAGCTTTCAGAAGCTGATGCCCGTGGTGCTCTTGATCAAAACATCAAGATTATCCGTGAACGTATCGACCAATTTGGTGTTGCTGAGCCTACCATACAAAAGCTCGGTGAAAAGCGTATTATGGTTCAACTACCCGGTGTTTCTAACTTTGAAGCTGCCGAAAAGCTGATTAAGCAGACCGCTATGTTGGAGTTCAAGCTTGTGGCACAACCCGAAGATAGCAAGAAAGTTCTGGAGATTGTTGATGCCAATGTGAACCAGAATCTTTCTTTCTTCCCGAAGTTAGCTGCCTTGGACAAAAAGGACAAGAAGGTACTAGCTCCTGACTCCACCAAAGCAGATTCCCTGCAAGCCGGTACCGGTGTGTTCAGCACTTTGGTTCGTCCCGGTGAAAGAGATTACACAGTTCAGTTTGACGATGTAAGTATCGTGCAGGAACTTCTGGCTGACACATTATTCCAGCGTGCAGTACCCATGGGCTTCCAACTTGCCTTGGAAAAAGCCAACACTGCTGAGAAAAGAGAAGATCGTAGATTGGTAGTGTTACACTCCAATGTGGAGCTTTCCGGCTCAGATCTTGCCAAGGCAAAGGTAGAGTTTGGCTCTTCCACCTCCACCGATCCCCGCATTGCCAACAAACCCTATATCTCAATCGAAATGAAGCGCGATGGAGCAATGAAGTTCGAAAGAGTTACCGGGGACAACATAAACCGTCGTTTGGCTATTGTCCTTGATGGTGTTGTATATTCAGATCCCAGTATTAACGATAAAATCTCCGGTGGCAGAGCGCAGATAACTGGCACTTTCACCACCAGCGAAGCAAGTGAACTTGCCATTGTTCTCAATACAGGTAATCTTGTAGCTCCTATTAAACCTGTATCAACCTCCATCATTGGTGCCACTTTGGGTAGCGATAGCGTACGCAGCGGAACTATGGCTGGTGTGATTGGTTTATTGGCAGTTGTGCTGTTCATGCTTTTTTACTACAAGTTGTCCGGCTTTATTGCAGACTTTGTGCTGGTATTCAATGTCGGTTTCATTCTAGCAATGCTTACTGCATTTGGCGCAACACTCACTCTTCCCGGTATTGCCGGTATCATCCTTACCATCGGTATGGCAGTGGATGCTAATGTGCTTATCTATGAGCGCATCAGAGAAGAACTTGATTTGGGTAAAACACCTCGTAGTGCAGTTGATGCAGGTTACAAAAGAGCAGTTATTACAGTTTGGGATTCCAATCTCACAACCTTGATTGCTGCAGCAGTATTGTACCAGTTTGGTAGTGGACCTATCCGCGGCTTTGCCGTTACGCTTGCAATAGGTATTATCGGCTCGATGTTCTGCGCAATAGTGTTTGTGCGTTCAATATTGGAAACCTTCGTGATTACTGCCACCAGTAAGAAACTGAGTATCTAAGAGGAGATTACTGATGAGATTAATGCAAAATACAAACATACCATTCGTAGGTATCCGCTATTGGGCATATGCTCTTTCCGCAATTCTGATAATTGCCGGAGTAATAGGCATAGCAGTTAATGGCTTGAACTGGAGTATCGACTTCACAAGCGGTGTGGCAGCAAAAGTGAATCTGAAAGCTACCGATGCCAAGGTGCCACCTTTGAAGATTGATAAGCTTCGTTCCGTGCTTAAAACAAACGGTTATCCCGAAGCAGAAATCCAGCATGTGGGTGAAGTGGAAAATGCATCATTCATGATTAAGATTAAGAGCAAGACCAGCTCCAGTGATGTTTCATCCGACACCAAGGGAAAGATATTGGATATTATCCAGACTAATTTCCCGGAGTATGTAGCAGGTAAAGACCTTGCCAAGGATGTAATCGAAGAGATTTACGAAGTGGGACCCAAAGTTGGGGGAGAACTTCGCACTGCTGCCCTATTGGCTGTGCTTATCTCTCTTGTGCTGATGATTGTGTATATCTGGTTCCGTTTCGAGCTTACTTTCGGGCTTATGGCAATTCTGGCCTTGTTCCATGATGTGTTCATTATTGTTGGTATCTTCGCTATAACCGGTAGGGAGATTACTGTGCAGATTATTGCTGCCCTGCTCACAATTGTGGGTTATAGCATCAACGATACCATTGTGATCTTCGATAGAATTCGTGAAGACCTGAAAACCTATCGGAAAGATCCGGTTGCTGATGTGTTCAACCGTGCTATCAACCGAACCTTGTCCCGCACAATAATCACCGCGGGTACAACACTGTTCACTGCATTAGCCTTGTATTTCTTTGGCGGCAGTGTGTTGCATGACTTTGCCTTTGCCATGTGCTTGGGTATTTTCTTTGGGACTTACTCATCCATCTTCGTTGCCAGTAATCTGGTGATAGATTTGGCTCATGCTACGCACAAAGAGAAAAGCACTATTCAGCATCTCACCAAGAGAAAGTAAATACATAGACCCTATAGTAAAAGAACCGCTAGAGAGATCAGGCGGTTCTTTTGTATATAGGGTTGGTTTAGTTATAGTTAGTAGGAGAATACGATTCCACTGATGGGGAACACCCATTCATCGGGCTTGCTATCCACTTCAATCATCCCATCACTATGTTGAATAATGGGGAATTTATCCTTGCCAGAGAACACAGGGATACACTCCACCTTGGTAAGTTCCTCCGGATAGTTGAAGGATACATACACCCCTTTGGTAAGCTCGGTAATGAATATGCTTAACTGGTGCGAAGCTTTGGGATATAGGGTTTGAGTATTGATGCTGAAGTGTGCCATTTTACCCACCAGCTTCTTAAGGTCCGGATGACTGCACTTGATCTCCAGACAGTTATCCTCTATGCTTATCTCGGTGTGTAATACCATGTTATTCAATGTGACAGAGCTGATGTGGAAGCTATCCCCATCCAACATGAAGGCATCATCCATCAACCAACGGTATTCCACATCACTGCGAAGAAAGTATCTTTGCAGCACCTCATCTGAGGCTGCACATGCAACGATAAAGTAGTCATTCTGAAGTATCTTATCGAAGTTGAGACTGGTCTTTGCCCTATAGTACCCAGAATGTAAGGACTGAGAGAAGCTAATCTCATGGTGAAAGTTATAGCGGTAGTGGATGTCCCTGTCTTTGTTAAAAAAGAAGCTACGGAGTATCTCACGGTAGATAAGCTCACCAATCTCAACACTCTGTAGTCGTTTGGAGATTGCTGATTCGATGATATGGTTCAGCTTGGAATCGTTGAAGTCATCTGGCACAAAGTCCCTGCGGGATAGGGGAGAACTGTGTATCAGTTTTGTTCCATGATAGTAGTGCCTTTTGGCTCGTCTGCCTATCTGACATAGCAGTTCATATGGATTACCATTGTAGGCGGACACAAGGTTTTCTGCTCGTAGTGCATAGTCGCTATCGCCCACCAAGCTTACTACATCCCCTACTTTGGCATCAGGCACATGGCTGAGATCAATGGTAATCATATCCATGGATACCCTGCCAATAACCTTGCAGAGGTGTTGCTCTTCCTTATTTGCTTGTGTATGTATGCTTATTTTGGCAACCCCGTTGTTGGAAAGCAGGAAGTCATAACCATCTGCATATCCGATGGGAATAATACCATAAGTTCCATCCTGCAAAGCAGTCCAACTGCGGTTATATCCAATGCTATCTCCCTTGCACATGGTTTTGACTTGCGAAAGGCTTGCTTTAAATGTCATTACAGGTTGTAGAGCAAGACTATGGGCTGAGGTGTTCACGCCATAAGCAAGAATGCCGAGGCGCACGAGATTACTAGCTTTGCCCAGCTTATTAACTAAGGCATTGGAGTTGTCTATGTGGATATACTTAGGTATTACGGGGAGCTTATCCAGTAGCTCAATAAAGCTTGTCTCTTGTTCCAGGCTGAACTCCGGGTTATTTTCAGCAGCAGCAAAGTGGCTGAATACCCCCTCTATCACGAGGTTGGGTAGCTCAGTTAGGGCCTGAAACAGTGTGGGGAAATCCTCTGCCTTAACTCCCGATCTACGCATCCCGGTATCGACCTTAACATGTATCTTTAAACACTTGTTCTGCTTAACAGCTTCTTTGCTTAACGCTTTGGCAAAGTTAAGCTCGGAAACGGATACAGTTAAGTCATAGGTAAGGATTGCATCAATCTCGGTGATTAAACTGGGGGAAAGCACCAAGATTGGTGATTGGCAGTTCTGTATGCGTAACAGCTTTCCTTCTTCCGGGTTTGCCACGCCCAGATACACTGCGCCTTCAGCGATGGCAATTCTGCTTATCTCGGCAGCTCCATGCCCATAGGCATCGGCTTTCACAATCATCAGGAAGCTCTGATGAGGCTGCATATAGCCTTTTAAAATGCGAAGATTATGTTCCAAGGCTGAGAGGTCAATCTCAACCCAACTGCGTTCGGTATTCTGCTTCGTTAACATAGTTAAAAATACTTTGCGGCTAAGTCTGCCAGTGCGCTGCGCTCGCCTTTATCCAGCGTCATATGCCCTACCAAAGCTTCTCCTTTCAGCTTCTCTACGGCAACAGAGAGTCCGTTGCTCTGAGAATCAAGATAGGGGATGTCTATCTGGTAGGGGTCTCCGGTAAGCACCAGCTTGGTATTCTCACCGGCACGGGTGATAATGGTCTTCATTTCATGGGGGCTGAGGTTCTGCGCTTCATCGATGATGATGAATTGGTCTGGAAGGCTTCTTCCACGAATATATGTCAAGGGCTCCAGTTCTAAAAAGCCATAATCCATAAAGTCGTTCATGCTTGCTTTCTTCTTATTCTTGAAGGAATCCCCACCCTTTTCGTCATGCAGAGAAAGCAGGATATCCATATTATCATAAATTGGTTGCATCCAGGGATTGAACTTTTCGGATTTGGTTCCCGGGAGGTATCCAAGGTCTTTACCAAGCGGGGATATAGGGCGGGAGATTACCAAGCGGGAGTATTTGCTTTCCTCTACCACTTTCTGCAATCCTGCTGCCATTGCTAGCAGGGTTTTACCTGTTCCAGCTTTTCCAGAGAGGCTTACCAGTTTAACATCATCATCCAGCAGCAAGTCCAATGCCATTTCCTGTTCATAGTTTCTGGCTTTGATACCAAACACATCCTGCCCTGTATAATGCGATATGGCATAAAGCAAGTCGTGCCCCTGATGATAGCGGAGGGTTTTTATCTTATCCTTGTTCGCCTCGTTTGTCACCCGTAGGAACTGATTGGCAAAGAAATCTCCATAGATATTGCTGATATACTTCTTCTCCTCGATGGTGGCAAACTGCTGGGGGTCTATCTCCAAGTCCTCCCAACCGGTGTAGAATTCATCGAACTTGATGGTATCCGTCTCGTAATTCTCAGCATTTATCCCCATACAATCAGCTTTAATCCGCACATTAACATCTTTGGATACAAGGGTAACCAAGGACTCGGGATATTTATTCTTGAAATAGAGTGCAGTACCAATAATCAAGTTGTCGTTATGGTCTAGAAAGATCAACTTCGAGGCTGAATCGCTCACATCTCTGTTCACCGTTACCTGAATAATTCCCCCTGTGTCTGTAGGTACACCATCTTGCAAGGAACCTTTTGAGCGAAGGGAATCAAGATAACGCCCAATCTGACGGGCATTGCGGCTCTTCTCATCCACACCCTTTTTGAACTGGTCTATCTCTTCAATCACCACTATAGGGATCACAACTCTATGTTCGGCAAAGGAAAACAATGCCTGCGGACTATGGATGAGCACATTGGTGTCCAACACAAAAATCTTCTGCTGCTTGGATGGGGCTTTCTTCTTAGTCTTCGTTGCTGCGGCCATAATCTATTTGAACCAAGGGTTTAGCTTATCTTTATATGCGGGGAATTCATCCACCAGCCTGCTCTTCTCTGCCAGCTCAAAATCCGCATAGGTAAAGGCAGGCCATAAACTGCAACCACAAAAGGCATAAGAATCTTTATCCACTACTTCGGCGGCAAACCAAGTCTTAATGGGAATCACTATTTGGGGCTGCTCTCCGGCAAGGACATTGCTACCTAAAAGAAAGGACTCCCAACCACGTTGTGCACTAAGCATGTGTATCTTTAAGGCACTACCCGCATAGTGATGCCACATCTCTTCACAAGATACTCTGTGCCACGCACAGACTTCAACAGAAGGCAGTAGGTATAGTATGGATGAACCGAGAGCGCGTTTGGTGTGGGTTTGTTTACCTGAGGAATCTTTGATGTCACCGGTTAGGGTGCTTTGCCAATTTCTGCGATAGTGCCCACCTTCCGGATGTGGCTGAAGATTGAGCTTGTCTATGATTTCACGATAATCTTTCATATAGCGTCACCTCATGTCCATTCTTAATTACAAGTATTTGCACCCTTGGCAGCGAAGTCAATCTTTATTTTCGTAGGCAAAAAAATGGTGCTGAAGGGGGGACTCGAACCCCCATGAGCTCATCGCTCACTAGTCCCTGAAACTAGCGTGTATACCAATTTCACCACTTCAGCACATGCTGTAGATACCATTCCAGTGAGAGCCCAGAATTTGTCAAGCCAGAAAAGCAACTGCGCATAACAAAGTTGTATCAGGTGATTAAGTAGCAAGCCTAATCCAAGAAACTGCCTTGTTATTACTACGGACTCATTACGGACTTATTGCGGACTTAGAGCGTAATAAGTCCGTAATGATACCGTAGTTACAGTAAGAAATCAATTGCGTTTTGGCTTGGAATATGATTTCAGGATGAATATATATCCTGCGAAGACGATTGCCATTAAGACGAAAAAGACCGCAGAACTGGCAAGTTCAAAGCTGGGATCATTATTGAAATACATCACTCCAGCCATGGCGCAAACCACCACGCTCATGCTGAGGAAGAAGCCATAAATCAGCATTTGCAGAGGAAAGCTGCTTGTGGGGCGCACCCAAAGCAGGTAAAGCGAGATGAAGCCAAGAGGAATGGAAAAGCCAAGGTCGAAGGTGCGCACCAGCCAGAAAGCCGTGGGGGAGAGATCATAACCCCGTGCCGTACCTGTGGCGAAGACGGTGAATATCTCCTTCATCCACATCATGCCAAAGAGGCTCATAAACACGGCGAAGCAGATGGAGTAAATCAGCAAAGGCTTCTTGCCGAAGTGTGGTTTCCGGTGGGATGAGAACGCTGAGAGGCAATACATCATAATCAGCAGTGCAAAAATTAAAACTGCAAGATAGTAAAAGAAATAGTGCTCGCTGTTTCCGCTGTAATTGGGTGCCATCCATTCCCATCCCAGGGCATAGCTGAGAGCGTAGTATATTAGAAAAAGAGGCGTTAGAATAAGCAAGTATTTAGCATAACGTTTCCTGGCGGACAAGGCAAATGCTCCAATGATGAGAATGGGAGCGATGGCAAAGACATTCACAAAGTCTTGAGCGATAAGCTGATTATTCACCGAGGGATGGGTCTTGTAAACAATATCGTTAAGATACATAGGCCCTTTGATGCCCAGATAGATAAGGATTCCCGCACATAACAGGGATACCACAATTATCAAGTTGCGCTCGAAGGATTCAGGACTGCTTGGTTTTGCTCTTTTCATTTATTAGCCTCGAAGATTTGTTCTTGTTGCAGGAAAAACTTGCGCAAGGATGCCTCTGCCATGGGGAAGCTATCCTTATCTTGCACGTAGATAGGATCAGAATATACTACTGTAACCTTGGAAAAAGGATAGGGAAAGCGGAAGCGATCCCAAGAAGCAAACACCTTTTCTCTGTCAGCATCGGCGGCAATGCCCACAATAGGGATACCTGCCAGCAAGGCGATCTGAAACATCCCAGGATGCATGGTGCCCACAGGTCCCTTGGGACCATCTGGAGTTATTGCCAAAGACATGGTTTTAGCTGCGCGGATCATCTCCAGCATAGCGCGAGAGCCCTCTCTGGTGCTGGAGCCTCTGATGGGGACATAGCCAAGTTCCTTGAGGGGTCCTGCAATCAACTCACCATCTTTGGAGGACGATACCAGAACTCCGGCGTGGGTAAATGCCCTTTGCATGGTTAGGATGAGGAGATTGCGGTGCCAAAAAGCATAGATGCATCGGATATTATCAGAAACATGTTGGTTCTGCACATCAAAACGGATGCTTTGTCTGAGCAGCAATAGAAGCCATGCAGCAAACTTGCGCTCCAGAAAGAAAAGAAGCTTATGCATAGGTGCGGAGCAGTTCTTTAACTATAGGGGGCAATTCCTCAGAGGGCTTTTTGTCGCTTAGCATTGATTTCAGCTTAGATAACTCGGTGCGAATAAAAGTATTGTACACAGAATCGTTCAGGATAAGCTCTGTTTGAGAGAAAATAGATTCAGGACTTAGATCATCTTGAATAAGTTCAGGACAAAGGCTTTGATTTAAAATGATATTGGGCAAGCCGATGCGGCGGATGCGCACAAAACGTTTTCCTATACTGTAGGACATCTTCGATGTTTTGTAACATATCACCATGGGGGTGCCGATATAAGCTGCTTCCAGGGTAACCGTCCCCGAGGTGCATATTAGGCTGTCACAATGCTGCATCATTTCATAGTTGTAACCATCAATTAGTTTTATGGTTCGCTTATCGGAAGGACTTAGACATTCCATATAAACATTGTGGTTCACACTGCGGGACTTGGAGAAGAGGAACTCGTATTTGTTTGGATCCCACTTGCCGACTGTTTTTAGGAAGATGGGCAGCATGGTCTGTATCTCCGCATTTCTGCTCCCCGGGAAAAAACCTATCCACTTCTTGGCGGGGTCAAGTTTGTAAAACTTGGCAAAGGCATTACGATCAAGCTCAATATTCACCTCTTCCGCTATAGGATGACCAACATAGCTATTGGTGATATTGTGGATATCAAGCATTTCTTTTTCGAATGGAAGGATGCAGGCAACATGCCGGGTGGATGCCTTAAGTTGATATACTCTCTCATGCTTCCAAGCCCAAAATTGAGGACAGATGAAATAGAGGACAGCAACTCTGTAATCATCAGCCATTTTCGCGATGCGTAGGTTCAATCCCGGATAATCCACCAAAATTGCGAGATCGGGTTTATTCTTAGCAAAGAGCTTGCGTATCTTGCTCTGAACTCCCATAAAAAAAAAGATATGAGCCAACACCTCGGCAAAACCCATCACGGCAAACCGCTGGAAGGGAAACATGGGTATCAAACCCTGTTTTTGCATGCGAGGACCGCCTATGCCAACATGCGTAAGGTTAGGTATTGCTTGGTTTAAACTCTTCATCACCAACTCGGCGTGTAAATCTCCGGAACTTTCCCCCACCAACCAAAAAATGGTGTATTCGCGTTCTTGTGTTTTTTTCTCGTTCATTGGATTGCCATATTTCCCATTAAAGATAGTGTTGTAACAACTGCTGCAGCAAGCAGCACACCAAAAAATATGAACAGTAAGGAACTCCAAAACTTCAGTCCAAAGATGTTTGCAGCGAAAGCACCTGTCCATGCACCCGTTCCTGGTAGAGGGATGCCAACAAAGATCATCAGACCGATGGATTCGTATTTCTCAATGGATTTCCCCTTGTTTCTGGTACGAGTAAAAATCCATGAGCTAAACTTGGCTCCTCTCTTACTTCTGCTAATCTGAGAAAAGAACCAGTCCATAAACAGCAGGATGAAGGGAATGGGAAGCATATTGCCTAAAATGGATAGAATCACAGCTTCCTGCCAAGGCATCTTGAAAAGCATAATAGCAATTGGTATGCTTCCACGAAGCTCAATGATGGGCAGCATGGAAATGATAACCACTATCCAAGAGGGACTAAACCCCATATCAGCCAGCCAGCTCACTGTGTTATTGGCAGCAGTTCCACAAAACAACGGGATCACCGCCATCAACAGCATCATAATTGTAAGCATCACTTTCTTGTGCGTAGTCACCAATATCTCCCATAACAGCTTAATAAACCCTCTTATATTCCCTATGTATTTTTTGTCAATTCACTTTTTTCTAAATGTCGGGAAAGACATTCCCATGCTTAAATGAGTGTTGGGAAGTGAGTGACGAACTGCGAGGTAAGATAATGTAGTATAAGGCAATAGAAAGTTCCTTTAGTTTTGTCCCTATCCCGAAGCACGTAAAAGATGATTTAAAACCAAAAAAGAGAAAAAAAGGACTTGACGAGTTTGCCGCTATTGAAATAATTCAACACATCATGAATCTCAGTTATAAAGGGGGTTTTATGAATAACTACTTCATGGAAACTCACCATCACGAATGGATCTTAAGTAACCGTAATGGTGCGTATGCTCTTGGAACGGGGAACTTGATAAACCAACGTAAGTACCATGGTTTACTGGTTGCCAGTGATAAGACTTTTAATCGTATGCATCTGGTGGCTGGGATGGAAGAGAAAGTGGAATGGCGGGGTGAAGTTATTCACTTGGACAGTAACAATTATAGTAACTGTATATATCCTGAAGGCTTTCTGCATTTGGTAAAGCCTTGGCTGCGTCCATATCCTGCTTTTCTGTATTCTGCTTTACCTCATCAGAATGACATTCTAATTCTCAAAGAGATTATGATGGATGAGCTCACCAATACAGTATTGGTTAAGTACACAAATCTAGGGCATCATAAGCTTCACTATGAGTTTCATCCCAAGTTTACAATGACCCCACATCATGAGCTTAACAGCCAAGGGAGCTTGGATAATGAGGATTTTGCGTGTAGTATAGAACTCGTTAGAAGAGAAGGCAAGGAAACCAGCATTCCCGCATCAAAAGATATCAAAAGCGAGTATAGCATCTCAGCATCCGAGGGCTTTGTAAGATTCAATGCAAGGCGTGTCGGTAATGGTGCTCAGGTTTATGGGGCAATGTTGCATGGTGAAGTAATGCCAAATCGCTATGTATATTATAACGTATTTTACCCTTGGGAAGTGATGAGTGGCTATCAGGGGATCGGAGATCAGATAAGCCTTTTCCAACTTAGTTTTGACTTAAAAGTGGGTGAAAGTAATTGCATCCTTTTCAGTGATACAGTGATTGATGATGCTGAGCAACTTGTGCATCGCATAGAAGAACGCTATGCATATCTTCCTAAACCCAAAGATCTTCCATTGAAACCAGATGAAGATGACAGCTTGCTAAACTCACTGGATTATGAGGACAACTACCTGTTTAAATACGAAGAATATATGCAGATATTGGAGTTTTCATTAACGGATTTCATAGCTAATGATGATATTGTAGCAGGCTATCCTTTCTATGGGGCATGGGGCAGAGATGCGATGGTAGTGCTTAATGCGTTACTACACTCACCTAATAAGATTGATACCGTGGAGAGGATACTGGATAAATATAGTGGTAGAATCAAGAATGGTTTGATTCCCAATATGCTCGCTGAATCAGGTAGAGAAGAGAATTACGATACGGTTGACGCTACATTATGGTACATTATCCTATTGTGGAAACTCGGGAAGATCAAACAGAGCACTGATTATTGGGCAAAAAAGATAGCAATAACCGAGGATATACTAACTGCCATTGTAAACAACTTCAGCTACCCCTTTGATGTACGTAAGGATGGTTTAATTGAGCTGCAAGAGGAGTTTGCACATGGCACGTGGATGGATGTGCGTATCGACGGCAAACCGATTACCCCTCGAAGTGGAGCTCCGGTTGAGATAAATGCTCTATGGTATAACAGTCTTTGCTGTTACGAAGCAATGTGTATTTCTTATGCTCAGGCAACTAATCAAGAGAATATAGCATTACCTCAGTTTGTAGGCTTGAAGGAACAAGTACGCGAGAGTTTCAACAAGTTTTGGAACGATGGATTCTTGGCTGATAGATTAAAAGGTAATGAACCAATAATTGAAATACGACCTAATGCCATATTGGCACTTTCTCTTCCTTGGCAAGTGCTGAGCAGGGATAAAATGGAACTTGTCCTGGAACGTGCTTATATGGAGTTATACACAAATTACGGCATACGAACCTTGAGCCCCAGGGATATGCGTTTCAGAAAGAAGTATTATGGGACGCAGCGCGAGAGGGATATGAGTTATCATAATGGGAGTGTTTGGGCATGGCTGTTAGGTGCTTTCTGCGGATTGTATGTGAAAACGTATAGCAGTATTCGCAGCAGGCAAGAAATGAGGGAAACGCTTAGCAGTTTCGTCAAGACTTTCCGGCAAAGTTTCATGAAGGGGCATATTGCCTCAGTTGCTGAGATTTGGGATGGGGATGCTCCTCATTTTCCCAAAGGTGCTCCCGCACAAGCTTGGAGTGTGGCAGCTCTTTACAATATTGAAAGCTATATAGCTACTTTGGGGGATTCGCAATGAAGATACTAATGTTCACTTGGGAGTTCCCCCCGCTGATATCAGGAGGCTTGGGAATGGCTTGCTATGGTATGGTTAAAGCCCTTCTGGCTCAAGGAATCAAGATAGACTTAGTTTTGCCAACCAAAGAACCGGTATATTTCCCGATGAGGGAGGTAAGTGACGTGGACACACTTCCGGCTGTGTTCTTAGATCCTCTCTTGCAGCGTGAGTATACTCGTCATAGCTTTTTAACAGTCCAAGATAGGTTGGAGTATATCGGGATAAGCAGTGAACCTCAATCTTACTTCAGTCTAAAAGAGTTACGTCGCTATGCTAATAAGGTACGTGACCAATATTGGATGCAGGAGATAGTGAGTACGGAAGAACAAGAGCTGTGGGATCAGATGACCATGAATCTTATTGGAGAGGAAGACTTGATGCGTAAGGTGCAGGAATATACCTTGAGGGCAGATAGGTTTGCACGCACCCTTGAGTATGATTTGATTCATGCGCATGACTGGCTTACTTATCCAAGTGGTATGCTTGCCAAGCAGATATCAAAGAAACCTCTGGTTGTACATATTCATGCCACAGAATTCGACCGCGCCGGTGGTCCTGGCGATGAGCGAGTACATAAAATTGAGCATGCAGGGATGACATATGCAGATAAGGTTATTGCTGTATCCAAGTATACAGCGCAAATGATCATGAGTCGCTATCGTATTGATACAGGAAAGATAAGAATTATACACAACGCATTTTCCCTTCCCACAGATACAAAAATGACTAAAGAAAGGATTTTCAAGGGTCCAACTGTGTTATTTTTAGGAAGAATTACTCTACAGAAGGGACCAGATTATTATTTGGAAGTTGCCGAAAAGGTGCTGAAAGTGCATCCTGAGGCAAGATTTATAATTGCGGGTACAGGTGATATGTCCCGGCATTTGCTTCGTAAATCAGCTGCAATGAGGCTGAAGAACCGATTCCTCTTCACAGGATTTTTAAACCGTAAACAGGTAGAGTGCATCTTGAGAGCGGCAGATATTTATGTACTACCATCTGTTTCGGAGCCATTTGGGATATCTCCGTTAGAAGCGATGGCGTTTGGGATTACTTCCATTATCTCGAAGCAGAGCGGTGTGGCTGAGGTAGTTAATCACGCATTCAAGATAGACTATTGGGATGTGGATCTATGGGCTGAAACAATAAACCACTTGATTGAGAATCCGGATAATTGCCAGAAGATGGGCATTGAAGCTATGCACGAAGTAAACCGTATCCAGTGGGATGAAGCTGCCGAAAAGATTAGACACTTATATTCCGGGGTGTTGGCAGAATACATCCGCAGACCCCAGTTTTAGGAGAGAGCATGTTGAATATCATATTCTACTTTCAGGTTCATCAGCCGTACAGACTAGATCACTTTAATGTGCTGGATATTGGTAAGAACCGGGACATATTCGATGACAGGTTAAATGGCTTGGTGATGCGTAAGGTTGCTGAGAAGTGCTACCTCCCAACCAATAAACTACTGCTGGAGTTAATCAATAAGTGCGAGGGCAGGTTCAAAATTGCCTACTCCATAACAGGCACTGCTATTGAGCAATTTAAACTATATTCTCCCGAAACCTTGGATTCCTTTAAAAGACTGGTAGATACCGGATGTGTTGAACTATTGGGTGAGACCTATTATCATTCCCTTTCCTTCTTGTATGATACTAATGAATTCTTAGATCAGGTAGCGATGCATCGTGATTTGATGCAGAAAGAATTCGGCTACTACACTACAAGTTTCCGCAACACCGAGTTGATTTATCAGGATAGACTTAGCGATCTTATCTATGAAGTGGAAGGATTCAACACTATCGTCACAGAGGGTGTGGATAGGATTTTACAGTGGCGAACACCATTATATGCCTATAAGAACTACAGCAAAGACATTACTTTACTGTTGAAATACTACCAATTGGCTGATGACATAGCTTTTCGTTTTTCCAATAGGGACTGGCCAGAATATCCCCTGACAGTGCCAAAGTTTGTATCTTGGATAGACCATCTTACTTTAGCTGAGAAGGGAGATAAAAACTTGTTCCTAAACCTCTTTATGGACTATGAAACCTTTGGTGAGCATCAATGGGCTGAATCAGGCATCTTCGATTTCATGCGGGAGTTCCCACAGGAAGTATTAAAGAAACCCCACCTAGGCTTTGCCACCCCCAAGGATGCTGCTGAGCTATCCAATTACCAGCAGGAGGCGTTATCATTCCCCGAAGCTGTGTCTTGGGCTGATGAAGAGCGAGATCTTTCGGCATGGTTGGAGAACGATATGCAGAGGAATGCCATAGAAACCTTATATGAACTCTTTGCTAAGGTCAAGCAGAAAGGTGATCCTGAGTTATTGCGCATCGCACGAATGCTTAGTACCTCGGACCATTTCTATTATATGTGTGCTAAATACTTCCAAGATGGGGATGTTCACAAATACTTCTCGCCATACGATTCTCCAGATCAGGCATATACATACTTTATAACTGCATTGGCAGAACTAGAAGAAAGGATAATAGATTAGAAAATGAAGGGGAAAGTTCTTATATTAGAAGACGATATCATTCTTGCAGAACAGATTGCCAAAGTAATGAAGCGCTATGAGTATGAAGTTCTCATCACGACCAATAGTGATATGTTTTTTGACGAACTGAGAGTGTTTCAACCTGATGTGATATTACTTGATGTTTTTCTAATTGGTTCACGTTTGAATGGAATTCAAGTACTGAAACACCTAAAAACCAATATGGACTTAAACTATAAGGTTATTGTCATCTCCGGTGAGGTTAGTACAGCACAAATAACTGAGATTAGAGAGCTTGGCGCATATCACTTCACTGAGAAAGGTTCTGCCTTTAGCACCAATCAATTGTTACTGCATATTGAGAATGCCATTACCCTTAAGAAGCAGGAAGAAGAGCACATTGGACTTCAGATAGAGTATATAAATCTTAAAAAGCAATTCACCCGTAGCTTTCCCTTTATAGGCGAGTGTCCCGCAATCCAGAAAGTAAGAGAACAAATATCCCGCTTAGCTTCGGTTGATGAGGACTTGTTTTTAATTGGGGAGACGGGAACAGGTAAAGAGGTTGCCGCAAACTATTATTACATTAACACCAAGCGTTTCGGTAAGCCATTTCATACGGTTAATTGCAGTGCTTTAACCGAAAGCCTAATTGAATCTGAACTGTTCGGGCATCTTAAGGGATCGTTTACCAATGCAGACAGGAGCAAGACAGGTTTCTTTGAGGAATGCAGCCAGGGCTTGTTATTTTTAGACGAGGTTACCAATCTATCCTTGATTGCCCAATCAAAGATACTCCGGGCAATTGAGAATAAGGAAATTCAGGTAGTAGGGGGTAACTTAATAAAGGTCGATACTCGTTTGATTTTTGCTTCTAATGCGGGTTTAGACAAACTCTCTGATCCCAACCTGTTTCGTAAAGACCTGTTTTATCGTATTGAAGGAAACATTGTGCAGTTACCTCCCTTGCGCGACAGGGATGATGATATCCTGCTGTTAATGAGCTACTTCTTTACTAGTTTCTCCTCTCAGTACAGCACTATCGATGAGCTTGATTTACCAGCAATGAAAGGTGATTTGTTGGACTACCCTTGGCCTGGTAATATCAGAGAGCTTCGCAACTTCTGCAAGTTTGTTATGATAAATGAAAAGAAGCTTAGCAACAGCGTTATCCTTAAACACTTGAAACACAAGATCACCCATCAACAGACAGATGATGAGCAAGATGTAGATAAGTACGTAAACATACCCTTTCTTAAGGATAGTGTGGCGGCATTTGAACGTGACTATCTGTTACATCATCTTGCTTTGAACTCATGGCGTGTATCTCAAACCGCAAAGAATATCGGGATTGAGCGTACCACTCTTTACAAAAAGATGAAAGCATTGGATATAAACCCATTACCAGAAGGATAAACATTTGTTTCGCGAGAACTTGGGATTACGCATCTTTGCCTTATTTATGGCGGTATTTGTCTGGTTGCAGTCACAATTGGTGAATGAGCATCGGACTGTGGTTAACCTGCCAGTTAATCTCCGTTCTATCCCCAAAAACATCACTTTGGAAAAGCTCCCTCAGAACATACCATTTATCGTGAAAGGCAAGGGCTATGATATTATCAAGCTTGTACTTTCACACACCAAGGTATCGGTTGATGCCAGCAAGATACAACCGGGAATAGAACTTATCTCCTTGACCGATTATACGATAGACCTTCCTGAAAATGTAAGTGTAACCTTAATTGGTCCTGCCGATCAGCATGAAATTGCGGTTAAAGCAGATGAATTCCATCAAAAGAGAGTGCCGGTTAAGCTAGGCTTTGCTGACACCCTCACCAGACAGAAGTTTGAAAGTCTAAAGTATGAGATAATTCCTAACAGGGTTGTTGTTTTCGGGCCTAAAAGTAAAGTTCAAGCCATTCAGGCTGTTGTAACTGAGCTCATTACCCGTGAGATGAGCACTAAGAGTGGATTTATCCTGAAGCTTTCCGCTTTGGGGGACGATGTATCTTTTTCCGAATCCCAGATACGGGTTAAAATATCTGAATCATATAACACGAGCAAAGTGGTTGATAACATAGACATTGTATGTCCCTCTGGAGAACGTTGTTTTCCCGCAAAGGCAACCATCAAGGTATCTGCCGATTCCCAAGTGATGAAGAACTTCAATCCCACTGAAGTTTCCATACAGGTAAGTTCAGAGGCAGATGCAACCGGGATGCATAAGTTGATAGTGACCCTACCTCAAGGACTAAATCTTGTGGCGATTACTCCGGAAAAGGTGCGGCTGAAATAGATGAATAGTAAACTTATCCTTGCTTTTGAGTCTTCATGCGATGACACATCTGTTGCAATAGTGGACACAGATTATAGGGTCTTGGTGAATCTTGTTTCCACGCAAGCCGAGCATCTTGCTTTTGGGGGAGTTTTACCGGAGCTTGCTTCCCGTTTGCATCTAAAAAACATTATGCTTCTAACTCACAATGCCTTGGAAAAAGCAGGGCTTAAGCTCAGTGATATTGATACAGTAGCGGTTTCTGTAAATCCCGGTTTAATAGGTTCTCTGCTGGTGGGTCTCTCATTTGCTAAGAGTTTAGCTTGGAGTTTATCAATTCCTCTCATCACTGTTAACCACATGCTTGCCCACATTTTTGCCAATTTTATTGAACATGGTGTAATTGGGACCCCTTTATTAGCTCTTGTAGTGTCAGGTGGGCATACCGAACTGGTTCACTTCAAGACTCTTACAGAGTTTGAGGTGGTAGGTAAAACCGTGGACGATGCCTCTGGGGAGAGCTTTGATAAGACTGCAAAACTACTCGGATTGGGATTCCCCGGGGGACCGGTGATAGACAAACTGGCAAAGAGCGGGGATCCACAGTATGTGCACTTTCCTCGTGCCTTACCAGCTAAGGACAACTTTAATTTCAGCTATAGCGGACTTAAAACCGCAATTAGAACGTGGCTTGCCCAACAGAACGACAGTATAATCAACGATAACTTACCATCAATTGCCGCATCAGCGCAACAGGCAATAATCGACCCTTTGATTAATAAATCCATCGGCTATGCCAAGAAGCAGATGATTCCCAGCATCCTCATTGCCGGGGGGGTAGCTGCCAATACTGCTTTGAGGAGTCAGCTCACAGCGAAGGCTCTTAAAGCTGGCATCAAGGTCTATTATCCTTCCATCCCTTTGTGTATGGATAATGCCGCTATGGTTGCAGCAGCAGCAATCCCCAAGCTGCAAGCGAACATGTTCTCTCCCTTGAGCGTCAATGCTTTTTCCCAAAAAGGCACAAAAGCTCTATAAACCCCATATTCCATCTCGCTCTGTTCTTTCTCATTATCCTTCTCTGTTTTAACTTCACATCACTCTCTCATGACTCCCTCGTGATTCCCGGGTCGGACGAGGGAATCACCTTGGAAATACGAGGCGGTGAAGTGACAGCGGAATAGGTGTGTAGGAAGGTGCAAGAGATTATTAGAAACAAATAAAAAAGGGGGAAACATGTTCCCCCACATACGTAGTATAGGTAGTTGAATTACACGGAGATTACTTCCACCACTTCAGGGATATCTTCCTTAACAATTCGCTCGATGCCTGCTTTCAGGGTTAGGGTTGCCATAGGGCAGCCATTGCATGCGCCTTTAAGGCGGACTTCCACCACATTGTCTTCACGGACGTTTATCAGTTCGACATCTCCGCCGTCTGCTTGAATAGCAGGACGAATCTTATCCAACACCTTTTCGATTTTTTCTCTTTCGATAGCCATGGGTTACCTCTTCTTTATATTTCTGTTGTTTGTTTTGCTTTCTCGGAACTGCGGGTTGTTAGATAATAGAAAGCCGGGATGATTATGAGAGTTAGGAAGGTGGAAACCACCAAACCACCGATTGAAACGACACCCATGGATTGACGGAATTCCTTACCGGAACCACCGATCCCCAAAGCCATCGGCATCATACCGATAATGATGGCAAGGGTGGACATAATAATAGGTTTCAGTTTCATTTCTCCAGCTTCGATAAGCGCATCATGTGCGGAATAGCCTTCCACTCGCTTAACATTTGTATAGTCTAATAACAATATAGCGTTGTTAACCACGATGCCAACCAACATAATGATAGCCATCATCGAGAAGATATTTAGGGCTTGTCCGGTCATTAGGAGGGCAAGCACAACACCAATTAGTGCCAAGGGTACAGTGGCAAGAATAAGCAATGGTTGTGCAAAACTCTCCAAGATAGCTGCCAAAAGCATGTAGGTCAGCAGCACAGCCAGAATGAAGGTGCGTAACATATCAACAGCGGTTTCGCCCATCATCTCTGCATCTCCACCCCAAACAACTTGATATCCGGTTGGTAGGTTTACTTTGGCAAGTCGTTCCTTAATTCCACCGGTAACTGCACCAAGGTTCGAGCCTTTGGCAATATCGGACGAGAACTGCACACTCTTGTAACGGTCGCGGTGTGTTATCTTGTTTATTCCGGGTGCAAAGCGCACATCGGCAAGCTGAGATACCAGATAATTTCCTCCATTGATGGGTATGCTTAGATTCATGATTTTATCGGGAGAATCAATAGCTTCCTCAGTTAGAGATATCTTAATATCATACTGGTTTCCAGCTTCACGATACTGGGTGGATACCATACCTTCCACAGAGGTACGCAGAGCAAGGGCAATGTCATAGACCGTTGCACCAATCTCTGCCATTTTGGCTCTGTTGGGATATAGCGTTAGTTCTGCTCTACCACTTCTGGTTGAGGTATCCAGATTGCTAAGTCCGGGGGTGTCCTTTATAGCGTTGAATACTTCATTCTTAAGTTGTTCCAATCGGTCGTTATCCTGACCCTGGAGGAAGAACTCAACCGCAGAGCCTCTGCCTCCCACCATACCGGCACCCATGCTAACTTTAATCTTAGCGTTGGGTATGTCTGCCAGTTCTTTGGTGAGGATGTTCACCAAGTCATTAGAGCTTAGCGTTCGTTCTTTCAAATCTACCAGAGTCAAGTCGGCAGAAGCAAGGTTGGTTCCGGTGTCTATCATACCTTGGGAGCCGAGGCTGGTAACAATGTGCTCAATTTCTTTGTGCTTCGCCACACGGTTGTTAATCTCTTGCAGCACTTTTGCCGTATGATCAAGATTGAACCCCTGAGGTAGTTCGACTTTAATGCTTATAGTGCCCTTGTCGATGGTGGGGAAGAGCTCCATACCAACCACCGGGAACAGAGCAAGGCTGGCAATAAGCACAAAGACTGTAATCACCATGATCCCCAAGCTACGCTTATGAGATTTCAACACATTGGTGAGGAAACGAGAGTAGAATGTAGAGAATTTGTTGAACCATGCGTCAAACTTTAATCCGAAACGGCTATCGTGCTTGCCCTCAGGGATGATCATGGAGGCAAGCATGGGAGTGATGGTGAAGGCCGAGATAAGTGAGAAGACAGTAGCAAACGTCACTGTTAATGCGAACTCTTTGAAGAATTGCCCAATCATGGAAGTCATAGAGGCAATAGGCAGGAAAACCACTATATTGGTAAGCGTGGAAGCTAGCACTGCAACAGTTATTTCTGAAGTACCCACTTCAGCAGCCACTCTGCGACTGTTTCCCATATCCTTGTGCCGGAAGATGTTTTCCAGCACCACCACCGAGTTGGACACCAGGATACCCACAGAGGTGGATAAACCCATAAGAGTCATCACGTTGAGGGTGAAACCTGCCATGCGGAGGAACACAAAGGTGGATATAATGGAAATGGGCATGGATAATGCTACAATTAGGGTGGAACGGAGATCATGCTGGAAGAGGAACAGTACCAATCCGGTGAGGATAATCCCCATCCAGATGTTGCCCATGGTATCATCAACTGTGGCTTTGGTGAAGTCACTGTCATCCCTAATCACATTTAGCTCAACACCTTTGGGAAGTCCTTTCTGCATATCGGGTAAACGCTTGCGTACTTCCTTGGCTATATTCACGACATTACCATCGGAGCTTTTGGTGAGAGATAAGCGGATGATGTTATCCTCAACCTTATTAGCAGGTACATTGAAATATGTGGCTCTGCTACGCACTTCTTCGTTTCCGTCGATAACTTGGGCAAGGCTATTTAGCTTCTTTGCCCCAAAGCGGGTGGGTATCTCTGCTTCATTAAGCTCTTCCAAGCTCTGATACTCCCCTTTTAAGCGTACGGAATACTCTTGGGATCCACGGTTGAAGTTTCCTGCGGGCATGTCCATGTTTTGAGCAGCGAGAATTTGGGTAAGCATGGGCAGGGAAAGCTGGTTCTCATAAACCGTACGGTTGTCCAAGCGTACTTCCACTTGCCTCTTGGTTCCACCGGTCATGCTTACTTGCGCAACACCTTGTATCTGCGCAAGACGGTCTTTAATCTTCAAATCGGCAAGCTCATACAGGTCTTTACCGCTCAGATTTCCAGAAAGCACAATATCCATGAAGGGTTGTGAAGAGATGTCGAATTTCTGGATAACCGGCTTCTCAGTTCCAGATGGTAGATCTCTGAGAATAGCATCAACCTTGTCTTTTACTTCCTGATTGGCAATATCAACATCTTTGCCAAGCTCGAAAGCTATAAATACGATGGATACACTTTCCATAGAGTATGATTGAACATAATCAATCTGGCTAACGGTAGAAATGGCATCCTCGAGCTTCTTAGTAACCTGTGTCTCAATTTCACGTGGTCCGGCACCGGGATACACAGCTTGAATTGACACAAAGGGAACCTGGACATCAGGCATTAGGTTAAGCGGCATGCCTATGTAACCTAGTATCCCAAAGACCACGAACACCAAAATACCCATGGTAACGAGCACCGGGCGTTCAATAGATAGTTTAGATAGAAACATAGTGGTGTTCCTTATTCGATTACGCGTAACTTGGCATTATCGGTCAGCATATTCATACCTTCGGTGACAAGTAGGTCACCGATATTTAAACCGGAGATGACTTCAAAATCCAAGGTGCTGTCCAATCCTGTCTCAATGGGGGTTTTAACTGCTTTATTTGCGTTATTAACCCAAACGAACTTATTTCCATTCTCGTAGCTGATCAATTCTCTGGGGATTACAATCACGTTTGGTTTGGCAAGTGTTTCAATATTCACTTCGGCTGTAACACCATAGTTTATCTTCTTGTTAATCCCGGGGAATTGCACCTCAACCCGGAAAGCCTTGCTGTTTGCATCCATAGCCAAAGAAATGTCCTTAACTTTTCCATTTATCGTCTGGTCTAACCAGGTAGCAGTTGCTTTCATACCCTTCTTAAGCTTGGTGATATCCGATTCAGGAACCATAATAACTGCCTTGTAGCCATTAGTTGAAGCGACAGTGAACAGCTCTTTTCCCGGGAATACCTTTTCGCTGGGGTTGACCATCATTGCAGTAATGACTCCGCTAATAGGGGCGCGGACGTTTATCATCTGCTCACTTGATTGCAGATTGGCTCTTGCCACCTGATACTGTGTTTCCACATTCTCCAAATCCTGTCTGCTGATGGCACCCTTCTCATTAAGGCGTTTCATGCGTTCATATACTGCCTTGATGCTATTAAATGCACTGGTAGCTTGCTCGAATTGAGCTGCAGGTGTATTAGCAGGAAAGCTTATGATTACCTGATCCTTAACAACTCTATCTCCAACCTTGGCATTAATTTTGGTTATGATGTCCGACACCATTGCTGTCTGGGTGGATTCTTCACTACCGCTAAGAACGGCGTTGTATTTCAATTCCTGATGAAATGTTGAAGTCTCCACGCTGGTTTGACGAACAGGGATTCCTTCTTCATTCTGTATTTGTTCCATGTTTTTGCTGTCATCTTGTTTCTTACCACAGGCAAAGAGCAACAGCATAATGAGTATAATGCCTAAGTATTTCTTCATTGTTCTCTCCATTATAAGCTAATACCAATTGATTTCTTAAGGTTGCGATCTGCCGATATAATCTGGTATATCGACTGATAGTATTGCAGTTTGATTGCTTGGAGCATTATCTGTGCATCGAACACTTCAAGTTGAATGCCAACCTGGTTGTCATAACGCACTTGAGCCAGCTCTAAGCTACGCTCAGCTAATCTGATATTCTGTGTTTGAACATCGTAGTTCTGCTTTGCATTCTGTAAATTCTGGTGGTTTTGTGTTATTTGTAAGGTTATCAATTCCTCCGCATCACGCTGCTTCAGCTTGGCTTGAAGATGATCATGTTTGGCGTAGTTTCGTTTGGACGTATTGGAGAATCCGGTGAACAGCGGAATCTGGAAACCAATTCCCACTCCATACTTAGAACCAAAATCACTGGCTTCAATACCATAACTATCAGCTGCAGTAAACAGAGAATAGTCAGCACTAAGAGCTATATTGGGCAGATAGTTACCCTTTACTGCATTATACTTTATCTTCATAATCTGGGTGTTAATATCTGCTAACTCAAGCTCAATCCTATTAGCTAAACCGCGAGAGATTGCTGCGTCCAAACTGATATCAAAGCTTTCCGGCAAGACAAAATCTCCCTCTGGAATGATGCTTCTATCTTCGGTCCCAATTTGTTTACGGAAGGCAGATAGAGCAAGATTGTATTGATTTTCTGCAGCCAGCACTTGCGGCTGAAGTTTTGCCACTTCCAGTCGGGCACGTAACACATCAAACTCGGATACCTGACCTTCGCCCGAAAACAGTTCCACCCTTTCAAGGTGTTTGGTTGCCAAGCGGAGACCATCTTGCTGTACTTCCCAGAGCTTTCTTGCCAACAAGCATTGATAAAAGAGCTCAGTTGTTTGCAGAGTAACTTCCTGCTCTGTCAAGTTGTAGCGCAGCTTTTGTACACTACGGAAACGATCCACCGCACGTATTCCATTGATAAGCTTTCCACCAAGGAACAGAACCTGATCCATCTTCATCTGCAAGGCAAAAGAGCCTTCCTTAACGGGGGATGAAGGTATCATCGAGTTTACCACGTTCTCAATTACAGCCGAGAGGTACTGATCATTATCAGTTGCAGCGGCATCCAATCCTCCGGAAAAACTTACCTGCGAAGGAACAGCTGAATCCGGCAAATAAGTTGTTGAAAGGTTATATGCTCCTTGCAAGTTTAACTGAGGTAAAAGTGATCCTTTTACGTCCTTGTAGGTTTGCTCTGCTTTGTATACATCTTCTTGAGCCATCAACAGCTCTTTGTTGTTTCTCTTAGCTTGGTTGATACTCTCATCCAAGCTGATACCCCACAGCATTGCGAACAGCATAAAGGGGGCGATGATTAGGCTTTTCTTCATTTGTATGACCTCAACTATCTGATTAAAAGGGTGAATTAACTTCTTACTCAATTTATGTGTCAATTTTCCGAATCAAGCTCTTGAAAGAAGAAATACTGTCAAGAACATAAACGTTAACTTGATACGCTGCTTCAAACCATGATGTGGTTGATAATGGCATTCCACATATTTTCCATCATCTTAATGAAGTCCAGATTCTTCAATTCCAACAATACTTGGCAATCGGGTCGCTCTTGAACAGCAAGATTATGATGTGGGGATTGAGATACACGTTCCATAAGATTAATCGTGCCAATACTGCTCATCCACAGTGATAGTGCAATTTCGATGGGGTTAGTATCCGGTTTGAACACACCCACCTCTATGCCCTCAATAATGGGCTTACATACAATTTCCCATATTCTGTTGTTACCGGATGCCAAGTCATAGCTTATCTCATATTTCTCGAACACTACTTCGTCCACCGGCTCTAATCTGTTTAGCATTTTTAAATAGTCCGGGAACTTCAGATAGAAATCCACATAAGCTCTGCCCATGGCATGGAGGTTTTCTGTGCAAGTATTCTCTGCCTTCTGTGATGCTTCGATAATGTTGCAAAACTCATCTACCACAATTAGCAATACAGCCAAAAACAACTCTTCCTTGTTCTTAAAATAGAGATACAGCGTTGCCTTGCTAAGCTCGGCATGCTTGGCAATATCTTCCATGGTTGCACTCTCCAGTCCTTTGGTGCAAAACACATGGGAAGCAGCTGAGATTATATCCTCTCTACGCTGTTCTTTTTCTTGCATCCTTCTTTCAAGGATTCCCATAACTTATCTCCAGACAATAACTATCAGTCATATCGCTGACCGACGGTCACCAATTAGAGAGGGGGACATATTCTGTCAAGCGGTAATTCAGTCGTTTCGGTTATACTCTATCTTTGTAGTTTCTGCTTGTCCTGCAAAACTATAGTACTTAGTGCTTTACTATCCTGATACAAAGTTCCTTGCTTCAATTGCGGAATCAATACGCACTTATTACGCTGTTTGTCCGCAATAAGTACGCAATGATAGCGTAATAGCAGCAAGAGAAAGGTAAGACTATTGAAGAAAATATTCCTTGACCGCTTTTCACAAACATTATACTGTGCGTTTGTGATCGCTGGAGAGTTTTTTGTCCATAGCGACGCTGTTATACAGTGTGAACAAGTCCCGCTTTATTAGTGTTTGAGTTAGTTTGTGTGTATAAGCCATCTTGTCCTCATCCGCTGAGATGAATAAGTTATTCAAATTATAACGAATGGGAGGATATATGAAACTTTCCGTTACCAAGTTGGTTTTGGTAGTATTGTTTTATGTCTTTTTTGTTTATGCCGGAGCGCAAGTATTGAATATTACCCCAAATCCTGTTACCTTTGGTTCAGTAAATATGGGAATGAGTGATATGAGATCCGTAACTTTGAGTACCTCGGAGGAAGCCGGAGTAGTGATAAACGACCTGGGCTTATCAGGAGATTTTGCTTTCTCTATTATGGGTGCCCCAGGCGTTCCCTTCACCCTCTATCCTTCAGATCCTGTGATGTTCGATATCATGTTCTCACCGATGAGCGTTGGGATGGCTACTGCAATGTTGATTGTCAGCCCCAGCGGTTATCCCACACAAAGCGTTGATGTGAGTGGTATGGGTGATCCAACTGGGGGTATGGATCCGGCGATGCTCAATTACCCAGACACTTATGATTTTGGTACTTGGGACGTGGGTTCGACCGGAACGGGAGAGATTGAAGTACGCTTAACATCAGAATGGGCTGGGATGTATGGCACAGGGCAGATTAACAATGTAACATTAGCCGGATCGTCGGATTTCAGCTTGGGCATAACGACTAATACCACCACCAGTACTGCGGTGTCTTTTCCTTATTCTCTTAATTCGGATGATAATGTAATGATACAAGTACTTTATAGCCCATCTGATGCAGGGGAGGACTATGCTACTCTGGAGTTTGAAACAACAGATTTTCGCCTGTACCAAGTTTCTCTAAGTGGATTTGGGAGTATGCTTGCCCCGCATATTGTTTTAGACCCCAACAGTCTGGTTATCCAAACCCAGGAAGAAGCCTATACTTCTTCATATTTCGATATATTTAATACCGGAGCTGCGGATTTGACCTTTGCAAATAGCACCTATGGCTTTCCGAGTTGGATTAGTTTGGATGTGACAGAGGGAACGGTAGCCCCTGGGGGATCATATAGAATAGGGGTGAATGTAAACACCGAGGGTGTAATTGCCGACAACTATAGCTATTTGTTGCATATAACAACCAACGACCCGGATATGGCAGATCAAACTATTATGATAACGGTGGTGGTGGATGCCTTGCCGATTGTAGTAGATTTCTCAAGATCGGAAGAGC
>CALDSN010000046.1 GCA_937924555.1 uncultured bacterium
GCGACCACCGAGATCTACACTCTTTCCCTACACGACGCTCTTCCGATCTTTCGAGGCAATCTCCGCTTTCGGCACGGTGGGGCTGTCGATGGGGATAACCGCAGATCTCAGTTATCATGGCAAGGCATTGATAACGCTTTTGATGTATATCGGTCGGATAGGACCACTCACTTTGATATACGCTCTATCCATGAGCAAGAAACAACCAAATATAAACTTTGCAGAAGAAAAGATTGCGATAGGCTAAGGAGTAAGTATGGCTCGCTACGCAGTGATAGGTCTGGGACGCTTTGGCATGACGGTAGCCAAGATACTGGCGGAAAACGGCATGGAAGTGATAGCTATAGACATAAAACAAGATATGGTGGATGAGATAAGTGCTTTGGTTACCTCTGCCATATGTATGGATAGCACGGATGAATCTGCCCTCCGGTCGCAAAACCTGAATGAGGCAGATGCGGTGATTGTGGGAATTGGTAATAACATCCAAGAGAGCATCCTCACCTGTGCGATATTAAAAAAGATTGGCGTGGGGGTTGTGTATGCCAAGGTGGAATCCCAGCTTCATGGCAGGATACTGTCCTTAATCGGGGTGCAGCATACCTTGTTACCCGAGGAGATGATAGGAAACCAGCTTGCCAAGACCTTGATCTCCAGGAATATACTGGAATATGTGAACCTCTCCAGCGGACACATCGTGGTGGAGATGATAGCCCCGCGTGAGTTTGTGGGACGTCCCTTGCAGGATTTGGCTTTGCCCACACAGAGGGGGGTGAATGTGATTGCTATTAAGACAAACTTCCTGACCGTAACAGATGACGGCAGGAATGTGATAGAGAAGAAGCTGAACGATATGCCCGGTGCCAATGACTTGGTGAACGAAGGTGATGTGCTTATCCTGCTGGGTCCCAAAGGCAATATCGATAAGCTGACATACGAGACCTCAGGAAACAAGGACTAAGCTATGAAACGCTCTCTTAAAGCTAAGTATCATATCATGATAGCGGTGCTGTTGGGGCTTATCGCCCTGCAAACCACCTTTCTGCTGTTTGTGGTTAGCCAGGCAAAAGATCTGATGGGTCTTGCGGGTGATATACACTCCATTGTTATTGTGTTCGTGTTTGTGATCTTTGTTTATATCGTGGTGCTGTATAACTATATTCCCTTCCATCTCCGCAGAGCAATTAAAGAAGTGGAAGCATTGGTGGTGAGTATATCCAATGGGAACTATCAGATAGATATTGATAGCTCCACCTATGACCAGGATAAGGACTTTCAGGATTTGATCTTTGCCTTGGACAAGATGCTGGGGATAATCATGCGCTTCGATAATGCTAAGGCAGATAAGATATTCGAGCACCATCAAAGGCTTCAGTTGCTGATAAACCTGTTGCCCCAAGCAATACTTATCACCGGGGTGAACGGGGATGTGGTGTATTGCAACGAGCAGCTACGCAAACGCTTTCCTATGATTTCTGAGATGGTGAACCTGAACGAACTGATACTGAAGAATGACTATCAAGCAAGGATTGTGGCTGTGTTGATAGATGCCCTGCGCTATGGGAATAATATTTACGATGTGCTGGTGGACGACCTGGTGTATTTGGGAAAAGCCAAGATAAACGGCTCCATTGTGCGCAACCGTAAAGGCATCTCCACCGGGGCAGTATATGTGATGGATTTTGTGGATAATGAAAAACAAGATTAGGGTTGTTTGCGAGAACGCAGAACCCAAGAGGTTGGATAAATACCTTTCCGGCTTGAATATCCAGGAGCTGTATTCACGCAGCTTTGTTGAGCGTTTGGTGGAAGAAGACCGGATAATGGTTAATTGCATTCCGGTGAAAAAGAGCTATCTTGTATCTGAGGGGGATGAGATTATCCTGAACTTGCCGGAACCAGAGCCTCTGGATGTTTACGCACAGGACTTGCCCTTGGACATCGTGTATGAAGACGAGGATTTGGCAATAATCAACAAAGCCCACGGGATGATTGTGCATCCCGGTTTCGGCAATCCCGATGGCACCTTGGTGAATGCTATCATGCACCATTTCGGCACGAACTTATCCACGGGCAGAGATGTTAACCGTCCCGGTATTGTGCACCGCTTGGACCGTGGCACCTCCGGCTTGATTGTGATAGCCAAGAACGATGCCGCTCAATCCCTGCTTTCTGACATGTTTGCCAACAGAGAGATAAAGAAGACCTATCTGGCAATAACCTCCGGAGTTCCTGAGCCGGATAAGGGGACCATTGAGACTTACATAGCGCGAAGCAACAATAACCCACGCATGATGTGTGTGGCGGATGAAGGTCGTTATGCAGTAACCCATTATGAGACTCTCAAGACTTGGCACTTCTTTGCCCTAATCAAAGTGAATTTACAGACAGGGCGGATGCATCAGATAAGAGTGCATTTTGCCCACATCCATTATCCCATCCTTGGCGATTTGCTGTATAACACTAGGCGGTATGTGCATTCGCTGTTGCCGGATAACATGAAACGCAAAGCTACGGAGCTGCTTACCACACACTTGCACAGACAAGCCTTGCATGCATGGAAGCTGGAGTTTGTGCATCCCATATCAAAGAAGCATATCTCTGTACAGGCAGAACTGCCGGAGGATATCAGCTATACCCTCAAATGGCTGGATGATTATTTTGCTATTGACACAGAACTGAGAGATATTAAAACAATCCTGAAGGAGAAAGACGAGATTGAAAGCGAATGAAGATATAAAACCCATATTCAGTAACATAGAAGATGCCATCTCCGCCATCAAAGCCGGGGAGATGATTATTGTGGTGGATGATGAGAACCGCGAGAACGAAGGTGACCTGCTGATGGCAGCAGACTTGATAAGCCCCAAGCATGTGAACTTCATGATCAGTCACGGCAAGGGCTTGCTGTGTGTGCCTATGGAAGCAGATGTGGCTAACAGGTTGGATATTCCCCTCATGACCAGCAGGAATAACGAAAGGCACGGCACCAAGTTCACCATCTCGGTGGATGTTATAGACGGCACCACCACCGGGATATCGGCATCGGAGCGGGCTAAGAGCATCAAAGCTCTTGCTGATCCCAACAGCAACTCAGCCATGTTCATGCGTCCGGGTCATGTATTTCCCCTTCTTGCAGAGAAAGGTGGAGTTCTCAGGCGTGCCGGACATACTGAAGCAGCCGTTGACCTTGCCAAGTTGGCCGGCTTGAACCCGGTAGGAGCCATCTGCGAGGTTATTCGTGAGGATGGTGAAATGGCAAGGCTGGACGACCTTATTCCTTTTGCCAAGAAGCATAATTTGAAGATTATCACCATTGAAGAGCTTATCCATTGGCGGCGCAAGAAAGAGCGCATGGTGCATCAGGTTAGCAAAGCGAGCTTGCCCACAAAGTACGGTCAGTTCGATATTATCACCTACGCCAGCGACATCTCCGACGAATATCACATTGCTCTGGTGATGGGAGAGATTAAGCGGGATGAACCCATGCTGGTGCGGGTGCACTCCGAGTGTTTAACCGGGGATGCTTTGCACAGCCTCCGCTGTGATTGTGGCGAGCAGCTTGCCCGTTCCTTCGAGCTGATAGCCGAGGCTGGTGAAGGCGTTATTCTCTATATGCGCCAAGAAGGCAGAGGCATAGGCTTGTTGAACAAGATTAAGGCATATCACCTGCAGGATAATGGGGCAGACACCGTGCAGGCAAACCTACAGCTTGGCTTCCCGGAAGACCTGCGTGATTACGGCATTGGTGCTCAGATACTTAAAGACTTGGGACTTAAGAAGATTAAGCTGCTCACCAACAACCCCAAGAAGATTGTGGGGCTTACCGGCTATGGCTTGGAGATTGTGGAGCGAGTACCGATTGAGATTGAAGCGGGTGAGGACAATCGTTATTATCTGCAAACCAAGAAGACCAAAATGGGGCACATCCTGCATGAAGTTTAGGCTAATCCTGCTCGGTGTACTCCTATTCTGCATCTCGCTCTCCTGGGCGGTGATACCAGAGCCCGTGGGGTTTGTGAATGACTTTGCAGAACTAATGAGCACGGACACCAGAAACAAGATAAACGACTGGGCTATAGAGCTTAGAGAGAAGACAGATTGTGACTTCTTCATTGCTACCTTCCCGGATATCGGGGGTGCCAGCGAGGTTGATTACGGAGTGCAGGTTTACAAGCAATGGGGTATTGGCAGCAAGCGGGATGAAGGCGTGCTGATTATGCTTGCCTTGGCAGAGCGTAAGCTGCGCATCGAAGTGGGCTATGGTGCTGAGGGTTATATCACCGATGCTTATGCCTCGGAAGTGTATCAAGACATGAAAGGCTTTTTGGCAAAGGGTAGTGAAGATTGGGATCAAGCCTTCATCCAAGGCAGCCTGATGTTGCTCTCCGCTTTTGCCAAGGAAAAGGGCGTAACTCTCAGCGGAGTTTCAGAGTATTCCAAACGCGCATCCGACAGAAGCCGCAGAGGTGGCTTGGGCGGATTGTCCTTAATAATAATCTTTGTTATCCTGATGATCGTCACCAAAGGCAGGATCTTGGAAGTCCTAATCTGGGCATCCATCCTGAGTGGTAATGGCGGTGGCTGGGGCGGCGGAGGTCGTTCCGGCGGTAGTTGGGGCGGTGGAAGCAGCGGTGGCTTTGGTGGTTTCGGCGGCTTTGGCGGCGGTGGCGGAGGTCGTTCCGGTGGCGGTGGAGCAGGAGGAGGTTTTTGATGCTCATACTTAAATCTATTGGTTTTATCTTGTGGAACATAGCCTTGGGGCTATCATTGGTTTACATGTTCAAGTGGCTGTTGTTCAATTCAAAAGCTCGTTACATCTTTGGCAAACGCATTCCTCTCACTCCCGGCTTTTTAGTCGCCAAGCGGGAATGGCTGTTCAGCAAAGCGCGAGACATCCTGCATGACTATCTGGAACAGGCGGCAGACCCGGATCGCAACGGCTATCTCAGCAAGTGGCTGAAGCAGATACGTATGTTCCTGTGGGAGAAAACGGAGTTTGTGCAAGAATGGCGCTTTCTACCTGCCAAACTGAAACTGAACATCCGCACCAAGATTGTGGATGCTTTCGTGAACCTTGCCGGCAATATCCTGCGCAAGACCGTTCCCAGAATGATAGAGCAGCTTCGCATTGAGCATAGGATAGACGATTTTGACTTCCAGTTCAGCATCGAGTTCTTCTACGGTTATTTCCGTAAGTATGTGTACAAACCCCTGCTGATAGCCTTTTTTGCCGTGAACTTCCTTATCGGCATCATGAACATGATCTTCTTCCTTATCGTAGTGTAACCCTCCATGCTCAGGCTGAAAAGCACAAGCCGCAGGATAGCCAACCGTTTCAATCTGCATGCAGATGCGCTCAGGTTGGCAAAGCGTTTCCTGCTGGTCTTCCTTTTCATTCTGTTCCTCTTGGTGCTTTCCGCTTTCCTGGCATGGTTTTTCGAGTTCCGGGGTAAGGAACCCAGCACGATAAAATCCTTCTGGGATGGTATCTGGTGGGCAGTGGTTACCATTGCCACCGTGGGTTATGGCGACAAATTTCCCGTAACCTACCCGGGCAGGATAGTAGGCATCATCCTCATCACCGTGGGATTCACCACTTTATCAGTATTCACGGGTCTTATCGCTTCGCTATTCGTGGAGGATAAACTGAAAGGAGCTAAAGGTTTGAAACAGATTAGAACCCATAATCATGTGGTTATCTGCGGATGGAACAACACCGGCGAGTTCTTTCTCCGGGCATTGATAGACAAGCACTTGCAGGATACCGATGTATGTATTCTGGCAAACGAAACGCCGGAGTTCTTTGAACGCCTGGAAGCCAAATATCCCTCTCTGCCTCTCAGCTTCGTGCGCGGTGAGGCTACTCAAGAGGAATCCTTACGCCGGGCTGCGGTAGAGCATGCTTCCCAAGTGATTATCCTTGCCGACCAAAGCCTTGCGCGCAGTGCAGCCGACGACCGTAGCATAATAGTTGCCAATGCCGTGCATTATCTAACCAAGAAAGAGAAGATTACCGTGCAGCTTATCAACACCGAGAACCGCAATATGCTGCAACGAATCGGCATCAGTAACATCATCATCTGGGACGATATAGGCGGCTATATCCTCGCCAATAACGTATTTGAGCACGATAGTCTCGCTCTCTACTGTCATCTTGCCAAAGATCCTGCTAACCGCATCAGCACTCTTAAGATAGCCGAATCCTATGTGGGTAAGAGTTTTGGGGATTATTTTGATGCTCAATACCGCGAGCATGGCACCCTCATTATCGGCTTGATGAACAAAGAGCCTGAGCTGGAATCCGCTTCCATCCTCACTTCGGACAGCAGCGGGATAGATCAGTTTATCCAGGCTGCCTTGGCGAAAACCAAAAGACTGGCACAA
>CALDSN010000047.1 GCA_937924555.1 uncultured bacterium
TCTATCCTTGATTATTCCACCTATCATTTGCGATGCCTACAGACATGATTATTTTTGTAACAACACCCCTGTATACTTGAAAGGGTTACCACTCATTTCCTCCTTCCCACCTTGGTTCTTGGACTTCCACTACTCATCCCTTAGACTAATAAAGTGTGTAATGTGTTTATTTTTCATGTGATTCCTGTGTGTTCACACAGGAGTCACACAGGAATCACACGGTTGTCACATTGGATCATCTTAAGGAATGAGAAGGTGAACAAAAGAAGAAATTCATGCAACGTGACAACGAAAACTGCAAATAGTGCAGCGAAATCTGCAAACTGTCGCATCCTTATGCATCGTAGGACATCCTTAACAAGACCATTTTTAGGGTTTGTGACAGGATATCTGCAATTCAGATCACCGAAAATTGCAAATTGTGACAGGATATCTGCAAACGTAGATCATGCATGAATCAATACATCTTGTGATTGTCCTATTCCGTTTCTTTGTTTGCAGGTATCAGCATTGCATTGCCTAATTAATACTCTCGTTTTTTGAGGTATTTTATAAGGATGTACCCGAGAATAGGGGTGAGTACGAAAGAAACTAAAAATCCATAAAAAAAACGTTGACTTCTGGAAATGGCGTAGAATCCACACACAATGCAAAGAATTATATAGATGATAACAAACATTTAGACTCCTTTTAGCATAAGCTAATTACTTTTAATAACATGATATCTTGGATCGCCGAAAGTTCTTAATTCCAGGTTTATCAAGAATCGAATCATCAGCTCGTTTCATTAAGCCTTATATCCGGGGTCGGACAGCAAGTTTTTTTGCCTTTGATACTCGAAAATTTTCTTTTCAATTGACTCCATCGTATCTCTCATGGATTCAAGTGCATGTAAACGTAATTCCTCGGGTAAACTAGCAATTGCGGATAGAGTTGATGCCTTTACTTTTCTTAGCCTATTCATCTGAACGATAATCTTACGGATACAATCCTGTCTGTTCTTGAAATCAAGCGCAATCATGTCTTTTGTTGCTAAATCAAGCTTTTCTTTTGCTTTGTTAAACTCGCTGTTTTTCAAAAGGTCTACAATAGCAGATAGATAGATATCTAGATTGTCAATCACTAGATTTGCCCATGATGGCAGACATTAAGCTCGAGATGCTTCTAATTGCTTCCAATTTTCCGGTTGAATCGAGATCATCACTCTTATTGATCAGATCGGAGATGGCTTGAATAATGGATGTTGCGACCTGTCCTTTAACTATAAAGAGCGATGTTTCTGCCTCCAGTTTTTGTATATACGTCCTAGCTTCAGTCTCCATTTGCTTCATCTTAGCGTCTATGATCGTAAGCTGCGAGTTTGTGCTTTCTCTAATTTTAACAATGTCCATAATACCCCGAGCAAGCTTGATTACCTCTCCGGCATTTTTGATTTGTTCTAATTTCTGTTTTTCAATAGTACCTTGGTGCTTGCTTTCATTCTTTGCTTTGGTGCTTACATCATTGCCAACTTCAGTTGTTGTGACATCGCGTCTTGGATTCGATGACATGGGCAACTTATACTTATCTGTCATTGTTCTCTCCTTCTGATAATAGCTTAATAAAACTCTCTCTACTTTGAACAAGATTATCTCTGACCAAGATCAAAGAAGAGATGCTTTCATCTATCTCCTTACTACTCATTTGTAATATAGTTTCAATGTGTTGCATATCTTCAAGATAGATGTCATTAACTCCCTGAAGATTCTCTTTCTCAATTGAAGGCAGTACTTCATTAACCATATCATTCATGATCTCTATTTTCCATTCTCTTAGGGTTTTTTCAACTGCCTTTGTTAATTTCCCTTTCCATCTATGAGATTCGACTGTAAAGTCTATCACTTCAATAGCTACCATAAGAATTACATTAGCTTTAGCTATGAACTTTTTATTGAAGATTCTCCCGATTTTAGCATATACAGGCCTGGGGAACTTTTTACCAAACAGCTTACCAACCCTCTTTAAGGCCATTTTGACAAAGTTTCCTGCGCCAGCCGCTAGACCACCCACTCCTCCAAGCCTTGCTAGGGATCTTCCAATATATTTCGCTAAAGATCGTTGTAAGAGGTTTTTTAATACTTGCTCAAAAATCTCAGCCTCTGTATCTGACTTAAGGTGAATAGTTCTTTCAATCTCTTTTATGGCAGTATTAGCTATCTCTTCAAGTTCTTCATCAAGTCTATCCAGCTCAATAGATATAAGGCTCTCTATTATTCTGCCTTCTTTCTTCATCCCAATTGGCAAGGCATGCCCTTGAATCCATGCATAGGTATCATCTTTCCCTAGCCATTTATTTGAGGACTCAATGTCATACACAATGCTTCTTTCAATGTTGTTTGCTGCTTGATCAATACTTGGTGGGAGTAAACTCTTTAACCTCCTGGAACACGAATATACTGCATTGACCGATTTTAAGTGGGCTTGTTTAAGTATCGAGTGCTGCTTCTGTAATGCTACTGTATCTTCTCTTTTTATGGAATGATAATTGATCATCAGATCAACCGAAGAGATTGAGTCATCTATAAATACTTGGAGTAATTGTAGTAGAGATCTATCTACCACTTCCTGAACACTGGGGTCTTGGATTATTGTGTTAACTTGGTGCCAAAGATCCATTGTGTTGGGTCTAACACCCGGATCCCTTTTCTTGTCCACTTCATTAACCATAACTGTATTAACTTTCTGGTGCAGAGAATCTTCAGCGTTGTGAATAATTTCTTTAATCCTTCCATTGGAAATGTTTGTACCGGGTGGAACTCTATTTATTGCCAGAATGATAGGTATGTCTTTATTTGGGATGGACTCCCTAACCACTTCAAATAAATCCTGATCAATCTGATTAAAACCGGTTCGGTATCCACAAGCAAAGACCAATAGATCGCTATTTGGTATGAACTCCTTCAAGGCTTCTTCATGTTCCACAATCAAAGAATTGTATCCTGGCGTATCAAAGATGTTAAGGCCACAAAAAGAGGAATCAGTAGGGTTCACGTATGCTAATAGCCTTAGAGTATTTTCATCTGGAAGCTCCGCAATCTTTTCAAAAATCACTTGGTCAATTTCATCTAGGCTTGCATCCTTATTCACAACGTAAAACTCGGGTTTTTCCTCTTCGGTAAGCTTGACGTGTACAACCGTTCCACTAGTAGGCTTCGCTTTTGCAGGAAGTAAATTGCGGTAAAATAATCCATTAATAAGAGTTGATTTTCCGGTACTGGTCTCCCCGATTACCGTAACATAAGCTTGATACTCATGTAACCTTTGGCATAATAGACGGCCGTAGGATACTGCATCCTGATCATCTAGTTTTTCTATTATAGGCAATAAGTCTTCGCAAATTATCGCAGCTCGTTCCAGTAGCTTGCTCACAGTGCCTCCATTTCTTTCAAGATAGATTCTACAATGCTTTTATCTGATCTGAGTTTGGCAATTTCCTTTTCTTTTTCTTCTTTGTTTAGCATTTTGATATCAAGGTTATACTTCATCTGGCTGTCGTAACTATCATGTTGAATTTGTAGCCAGTTGCTGATCTGCTTTTGAGTATCATCAGAGAAACATGTTACGAATTTGCAAATCTCTTCTCTAGTGGATTCGATAGCCTTTGAAATCGCAGAAAATACCTGGGGTTCAACTTTGGCAATGCGTTGATCGAGTACGAGTTTCTTACCCCCCTTACCTAGCCACCCTAATATTAATCCACCAACCGCAGCACCGATAATCCCTCCAATGATCGCTCCAGCTGGACCTAAAGCCATACCCAGTGCCGCCCCTGCTTTCGCCCCTAGAGCTGCCCCTGCAACCCCTCCTCCAATCGCTCCACCTATTCCGCCAATTGCGTTACCAATAACAGGTAATATATTCTCAAATTTAGTTTTTTCAGGGGTTACAAACTCGAAGTCCTTAGCTCCCAACTCTGAATTCCACTCAACTAATCCATCCAACTCTGCCCGGAGAACTCCCTGTAAACTGGTTATCTTGTCTTGTACATAATAGTAAAGTTGTTCGACAATATCTGAACTCTCTGCCTTAAATGCTGAATCCAATCTATCTCCATCTACTATTCCTGCCCTGAGTTTAGTTCTCATGTTATTCCGGAAAGTCATCTCATTATCTCTTATCATTTCATTGATTTCAGATGAGACATCTCGATAAAAAGTATCAATCAGACTCATCGTCGAATCAGTTTTATCTGTAACTCGAGTCTTATATTCGCTGAACAATCTTTTCTCAGCTTCTATGGCTCGTTCAATTTCTTCAGATGAGCTACCCAATAGGCTTATCCTATTTTCCACCTCAATAAGAGTGTTTTCAATATCGTTCCTGAACTGGTTGGCAAGCACAGTTACGGTTAACTCCCGCCAATGAACAGAATATCTTTGGATTGTATCCTTAAGTGATTGTGCACCAGACTGATCATATTCATTGACATTGTTTGTAAATCTTGCCTTCAGTGCCCCCTCACCGTTAACACAGAGCAAAGAAGGGTCTTCGTAATGTTCTCCCCAAATCGCCCTTTTCTCGTTTTTAATTACTGAAGTATTGTGATCCCTTGCATCCTCAGTTTCCTCTGTGCTTTCAGTATCCCAACAACTTTGACAGAAAATTGCCTGTGGCAATAGTGGCCATGTAATCCTAAGCCAGTATACCTCTCCACGTGTTAGGGGGGGGACAGATCTAATCAAATATATCACTCCGCTAGATTTAGCTAAATAATCGAGTGTTGTTTGTTGATTCTCGAGTGTTAAGCTGCCATAACCCGGCAAGTCGACAACTACCAATCCATTTTGTAGTGTTTTATCATCAGAATATACTTCAATATAGCTCACGCCCTTCACATTTCCAGGATTGTTTACATTATCAATGTACACGGCTAATTCTTGGTCATTAGCAGCAATTTCGGCGACTGATCCATTTTTGTAAATCACTTTAGCCCTGCCTCTTAATGTCGGAGAGTAATGTAGTTCAGCAGGGACGCAGGTGGTTTCTTGAGCATCTGTAGGCAACACTCTTTCATCAAAGAATAAGGCATTTAGAAGAGTGCTTTTACCACTACCTTGCACGCCAAAGACTGGTAAATAGAACTTCTCAGCCCCCAGTTGATCATGCCATGCTTGCCAGCTTCTTTGAGTATCCATGTTTAGGTAACATTGAACTACATCAATTGTCTTCTGATTCAGCAACTGGTTTTTTAGCCAAGATTTGCGGTTTTCCATTTTTCCTCCTGAAGATTTTTCTATACCATGGGGTTAGTATCCATATTAAAAGTTCTTGATTCGTTTTTACTTGCTCGGTTAACGCATCATTCTTTTCACTCAAATCTTGATGCCTTGTAATTAGCTCCTCGTGCAGACTATTCAACGTTTGTAAAAGTTCATTATGTTGATCTGAAAGCATTCTTATTGACGTATCAACTTTGTCTGTTACATCCTTGTACGCCATTTTAGTTCTCTCTATTTCATTGGTTTCACTTGTTGAAATAGCCTGAAGAACTTCGTCTCTGTTTGCTTCACTTCGCTTTGCTAAGGTGTCGATAACTTGAACTGCAATATCTTTATTTTGCAGTGATATAAATTCCTTCATATCTGGGTAGTGGGTTTCAACGACCATTGCAACTCGATTAATCTTATCTTCTAAGTGATCTCTTGCATTGAATACAGACGAGTTTATGAGTTCACTCATCGTATTATATTTATCGCTTGCGACATAAGATACAATTCTTGAGATTTCCGAGTTTATCAGTCTGCTAAGGTCAAGCAATTGCGTTGAAATAGAGATTTGCTCAAGATTGTTTGATAAAACATGTGAAATCTTCGCATCAGATGAATATCTGAACTCGGATTCGGAATCGATGAATGTCTTAAGTGATTTGTAAATCAAGTTTTCGGTAAACCGGAATCTTTTAACTTGTATTGAAGCAAGACCAAGGGCTTTTGATATCCGCTTATCTATTGTGTCATTACCTAGCTGAAGCTCAAACAATACTTCATTCTGCAAGTCTTTAACCATTGAAAAAGAGTCTTGGATATTGCTTGTAAACGAGTCATTTAAAATTTCCATTTCGGAGTGGATATGCTCGTTAACACGATTTGTTACTGAATCGCTGTTATCTTGAATGGAACTCACAAGCTCGTTGTTCAGCGAAGCAATGCTTTGGTTTACCTTATCATTGATTACATCAGGCGAAGTTTTTATCATATTTGCTATGTCACTAGCTACGGTATTTAACGTATCGAAATATTTAAACAGTTCGTCTTTGCCTGACTGGAATGAAATCTGGAGATTTGACTTGTGAGTGTCAATCGTCTGGGTTATGTCGGAAAGCAGTTTATTGTCATGCTCCTTTAGGATATCGTTTAACTGAATGACTAAGTCATCAATATGTTTTAGTAAAACCTCTTTAGGTTCTTTTACTTGATCACGTAATGCATCCAAGCTCTTGTTAATCTGCCCTAATTGGGATGCAGTGCTATCTGCAGTATCTCGAAGCCTGTCCGACAAAGCGCTAACAAAGTCTTCGTAAAGTTGCTTGGTGTAAGTATCCATTTTTATCTTCATTGAATCATTAGCTGTGGTATCATTTGTCATTGATACAATTCCTCCATTCCGGTAGTATGTGAGCGATTCTATTCTTTACATCGACATTAAGAAAGTGTCCCTCTCTGTCCATTTTGGCAATAAACTCGATTTCATCTCTTTCATTCTTGATTTGATAATTGCACTTTATGAGCGTCTCAATAACTCTTCCTAATCCCAAGTCATCATGATTTAAAACAATATGATTAGTATTTAAACCGCCGGCATTCAGTAAATCTTTGAATGCTATCAAATACTCTGCGAGATTTTCATTATCTATGAAGTCCGAGAAATCAGCAATTACACTGATAATCTGTTTTGCTTTCTTGAAGTGCTTCGTAGCCTTGGACTGAAAGAACTGCTTTTGAAAATAACCTATCTGGGAGACAGGAATCAGAAGAAACAAACTCGAGTTTTGCCAATCTATGTTTCGTAGAATGTTTTCATAATCTTTCCGATCATCTAGGCTATCATCTATGACCGTAAACTCATAATATCCGCTCTTTGTTTTTGCATAATGTCCTTGCGGGACAGGATCATGCGGGAAATATCGTAACCAGAACTCTGAAAATAATGTTAGATTCCAGTGAAATATAACTATACGAGATCGAACATTATCGGAAACGTCCCCAATTAGGCTCTCAAAATGTACCCGGTAGACTCTATTGGCAGCACTGTTCAGAAATCGCATTAAACTCAGTTCCAGATCATCAATCTCTACTGAAGGAATGCATTGGCTCGTATTTTTCGGAATCGATAGATCGTTGTTACTTGGATCACCACTTGTTGTAGAACTTGCAAACACAATCTGATCTATCGAGTCTTTTAAGCTATGCACCTGAGTTAATACTTGTTTATGAGTTTGCACAGGTATTACAAATCTTAAGGCCTCCTCTATGGAGCGGATGCGAGATTCTATGACATTCATAATGATCTGACAGTTGTTTTCCAGAGCTGATATTGATTGATCACTACTGTCGAAAAGCCACTTCATTTCAGATTTCAACCCATTTTCAAGTTGATACTTGAACTTCTCAATATCCTTAATTTCGAGGACAGTCTCCTCATATACATCGTATCCACAATCAGTACCAGTGATCTTTCCCCACAGTTTTCGTAATCCCCACCCGAGTATTGGCTTTTTTTCTACTCGCCTCGTTTTCGAATACTCTCGTATTTCAGCCGAATAAAACTGAATGGGTGGAGCACCTGAAGACAATCTATGAAAGAAGTCCTCATTGAGGATATTGTTCTGTTTTCTAATCTTCTTAAACTCGTCATTCATATCTATTATCAGTCGGTTAAGCCTTTGGTTCGCTTCTGAGACACTTTTTTGAGCTTGGCTTCTGAGATTATTTGCCTCATCAATGGCAGAACTGGACAAAAAGTGCGAAGAATCTAAGATTTTGCTGGCACTTTTTTCAAAATCTCTACATATGGAGTTAAGGTCTTTAACAGTATTGTTTCTAATGGTCTCTATATCGTTCTGTTGCCTTTGCAGTTCAGTTTTATCATTCTCATAATTCGTCTCTTTTATCGACTCCTGCCTGCTTTCAGCCTCAATTATATACGTCAACTCATTAGATATTTGTTTCAAGCGACCTACGATGAATTTGGGTTCCAATTTATCAATTTGTTCGTGCAAGGAGTTGATAAACTCAGCGAAACCGGATTGCTCATACTCACCTATCCTTAAAGCTTGTATCGATGAAACAAAAACTATTGGCACGGCTGAAGCATCAGTGACCCCTGAGTTGTAAAGATTATCTCGAACTTTTTTTAAATGTTCATTTGCTACTTGCTCTCTTGACTTTGATACTAATCCGTCTCTTTCTGTTTTTTCTTTTATCACATCAGCGCAATTGAGAACCCAAACCAACGGCTTTTTCGTTTCAGAAATCAGTCTTACGATCCTATTGTTTTCTTGAGCTGCCAATCTTACAGTAGAGACATATATTACTAAGTCAAGGCTTGGCAGGATGCTATTGATAGTGATCTCATCATGATGGGGCAGATTGTATGCTTCCAGACCAGGTGTATCGCATAAAGTGATATTCTTGTTGAGCTTGAAACCAGGAGAATACACTGATAAGTGGAGGATTTTTTTATTGTTAGTGGGATTTTTTAATTCATTACCAAGTTCGTCCAGTTCTTGTCTTAGATTAGTAGTTACTTCCTGAACCATGCCGTCTTCATAGTATTTAATTACTTTTTTCTCATCACCGTGTCTGGTAATGATGAGGCAATTTGATGACGGTTTTACATGTGACGGCAACAACTCTTCGCCCAATAGCCCATTAACCAGTGTCGATTTGCCACTACTGGTGATCCCGATTAAGCCAATTCTCCAAGAAGCGCTATTCCACTGTTCAATCTTTTTTTCAAAAAAAACCTATGCGTGTACCATAATGTAGACGAGTTGCCTCAGTAGTGGAAATGGCTTCGATGGCTTGTTGGGCAAAAATCTGAGGTGAGCTTACATTCCGATCAGACATTTCTATGAACTCCATTTATCCAAGTTTTACATAAGTCACTTCAAAAGCCCGGCACTTTCGGTATCTCTGATTCCGATTCTCCAGGGCAAAGGCGTCCTTGTGATCAAAGGGTTGAAAGATGTCCAGTCCTCTGCCAGGGATGATCTTCCAGCCGTTATCACTTTGGATGTAACGATCATGGATGGTATCATCGATCTCATAGGTGAAGGTAATCCCTGCCAGGTTACAGGAGCTTGCTATCTGCCGGAAATACTCATCCTGATTGGAGTCCTGATACTCACTGTGTTTGGTGATGAGATGCACTTCCACTTCATCGGCATCGGTTTTTATCGCTGCCACCACTTCCATGAATTCCATCAAATTGCGAGCTTGAAAAAAAGCACTGATAAAAGGATCCTTGATCTCGATTCGTTTCGAGCCCTTCAGATACTTAGCAAAGAGCTTATTATAGGAGATCCCAGTCTGGTTATCCTGGATAGAGATATTCCCCGGCTTCAATATGGGCGATTCAGGCGCATCCTTGTGTTGGGATTGAGTACTTTCACCAGATTCTGGTTCTGACGCCTCTGTGGGCTCATTTTCGTCATCTGGGGCTGATTCATTGGCATGGTAGTAACGGGGGTATTGAATCTCCTCGGCAGTCTTAACAAAATGCAGGATTCCTTCCTGATCCTTATAAGCGAATCGAACGGCTTCATAGGTCTTGTCTATACGCATCAGTTGGTCTTTGACCCTCTTGCGGTTCTCCATTGCATACTCAAGCAATTCTTTAATCTCATCTACAGTTGCTTGTTGATTAGGATAGATCACTTTCATCAAACCGGAGAAGGTCTTTTGCACCCCGTCCCTGTCTCTGGTGGAGATATCAGAAACCAGCTCAAAATGCTCTCTATAGAGGGGGGAGAAATCAGAATTACGAAAAGCTCGCAGGATCTCAGCCAGATAATCCACTACAAAGCCATAGCCATCGGAGAACATCTCACCCCGGATGATCGGCACTTCCCAGCCCGGCAGATAGCCATGCAGCCTATCCAAATAGGCGGAATCATAATACTGCTCCGGTAGCTCATCAAATAGATCAGAGTGCTTCAGCATATAAGCCACATTATGCTGAGTATTGCCCACAAAGGTCATGGAAGCTTCAGCCCCCAATGTTTCTATTCCCCGGGAGAAGGTTTTGTTCGCCATGTAGTTCTTCATGATGTCCACAAGGGCTTTATCGGCTTTCTTCTTACGCCCGGCAAACTCGTCGAAAGCTACAACATCCCAGAAGCCCACCAAGCCTATCCTGCCATTAGAGTTATTCACAAAGAGCTTTGGCACAGATACTTCTCCACCAGAGATCAATATCCCATGGGGAGAGAACTCTGAATAGATATGCGATTTACCGGTTCCCTTAGGACCCAGCTCGATCAGGTTGTAGTTCCTCTCGCAATATGGCACCAACCTGGTTAGCTGCATCAATTTCAAACGCTTGCTCATGAACTCCGGATTGAAGCCGATACTCTGGATCAACAGATCTATCCACTCATCACTGGTGAATTCAGAGCGCTTTGCCAGAAAGCTCTCCATATCGAAGCGGGACATCTGGATCGGCTTGATCGAATTCAATAGCCAGGGGCTGCTATCTCTATCCTCGGTATAGCTGTATTCAAGCTCAGCGATACACCATACGCCACTCACTAATAGTTTGGGATGGTTCTTTACGATTTCAGAACTCACCACAACTCTGGAGATACCCATATTGGAGAAGCTTGCCTGATAGCAATCCTTCTTCTCATTGAGGGTCACTGCGATCTTGTCGATCACCTTGTTGATCTTGGATTCCCGCACGTTGGACTTGGTGAGTTCAGCGTCCCTTCTGTGAACGTAGTGCCTCTCCAGAATGCTTTTCACCGTTTCAATCCCAGCTTGAATCTCTGCTTCATCAGATGTAGCGCAATACTGCCCCAGCAGGTATTCTAGTACGTAAGTGGGAACGATGGCATTGCCTTTAACAGTCTTAACCAGGTCTTTCCGGACTACCAAACCCTGAAATTGCTCATTGATCTTCTCATCCAATCTATTCATCACTTATCTCCTAAACCCTAAAAGTCGATTTCAAACATCCGCGAAATAGTGTAGTTCTCGCTGCGATACTCTTTGAATTTATCCGTTCCGGGGATCGCTTCCTCCAGCCTGAGGATGGCGTCTCCCGCTTTATCCGCTTTACTGGTTAGTGTCAGCCGGCATTCGATATCACGAGCTTTATCGCTGGTATCCTCAGAATCAAAGATCATCGTCTTGAGTTCGGATATGGGCTCTCCGGCATTGTCGTACAGGGCTATCCGCAGAGTCCTGCCCTGCATTTTTTCACTCACCGGCTGTGCCTGATAGAGCCGGAAGACCAGCACTCCGGAACTGATTGTTTTGCCTCCACTGCGCCTGATTTCCACATCCACCTGTGCCACATCGCTCACCCGCTTCTTGCTTACTTGCAAGAGAGGGAGGCAGAACTCCTGCAGGGAGGCTCCTCCATGCACATAACGGCTTCCAGACCCTGCTTGCCTCATCCTTTGGCTTGCCAGCGGAATGGCTATCTGCACATCACCAGCGAGGTTCAGATCTTCAGCTTTGTAGATTAGCAGATTGGGACTCTGCTCAATCTTTTTACCGATGATGCAACGTCTGAGTTTCATGTCATTTTCGCCCAGTTTTATCTTATCATCCAGGAATTGATCTTCGCTCAGTTCATCCCTTTGATACAGGAAGCCGTGATCGGCGGTTATAATGATGTTATTGGCATTGGCAGAGCTCATCTTGCGCACCAGGGTAAGTAACTCAGTCAATGCTGTCTCGACCGCCTCAAAGACCTTTTCCTCCGTTGCCAGCTTATCTCCAATGGCATCTATCACGTTATGATAAACATAGATTACATCATATTCCGTGTAAAGCGTCCTGGCCTTGTCGGTGGCCATCTTCAAGACTTCTTCTGCCCGTAATGCGAGAGATCTCTCATGATACTTGGTCATGATCTTCATCCGGTTCTCGGTGCTTCTACTGCTGAGCCCATCCACCAGCACATTATTCTTGCTGTCAAAACTGATGCTCTCATGGGGTAAAAGCGCTGCCATCCCCACTGATGTGATGCTGGGCAAAGAGCCTACCATAGCGCTCAGATCTGCCTCAAAACGGTCTTCACTGCGGATCAAGCTCATTAACTCAGCGGCTATCTCATATCTAAGTGAATCGGAGATGATCACGAAGATCTTTTTATTCTGCTGAATGTATGGCGTTATCTGGCTTTTCCAGAACTTTGACTGTGGGTGCGGCAGTAATATATGCCATTTCTCCTGTTGTTGCATCAGCGCTGACCACGATGTCCCCAGCTTGAAGATAAAGCTATTGCCATAGTGATCCTCCATCTTGCGGGAGAGCTTCTCAAATGGCTTGTTCTCTTTCAAGCGAGAGTAGCACAGACAGAACTTACGGTAGTACAAATCAAGCTCGTAAAGCCCATTACTATAAGCTTTGAAGCCACTTTCCAGACCGTGTAACTCAGCTTTGGCGGTGGATGCTATTTCGAGATAGCCTGAGGCATACCCCAGACATTGATATTCTGTCTCATAACCTGAATACCAATGGCTGCTACGGCGTTTCAGAACAATGCCTTGTAGTTCCTTATCGCTGATCTGGCTATTTTCCAACTGCTCCACCAAACTTCTGATGATTAAACGCTCCGCGTATTCAAACTGGTCTAGCTCGCAAAGTGCAGCAAGACTTTGCTTCTCCAGCCAGGCAGGAGCGTCAATCCACTCTGAACATCTCGTGCTGAGCTTATCAAAGGCTTCCCGGTGCTGGCTCAGGTCTTTCATCAACTTCAAGGCGTGGATTCCATCCCGGTTAATCGTATGATCCTTAATCGAACATGAGCCTTGAAAGAGCTCTATCACCAGGCCCTTGAGCGTAGGTTTATCGCTTTGATAACCGAAGTTGATACTCATCTGCTCCCAGAAGAAGACTTCCAGTCCGCATTTGGAGATCAGATTGAGTTTATCTTCTTTCTCATAGGCAAATTCTTCCAGGAGGGCAAGTAGCAACTCCTCCCAACGGGCTTCGCAGGATGCGCATACCGCCAGCATCTTCAAACGCAGGGAGGATAGCGATTCCTTATCCTTAATCACAATTCTCTTGAGTGATTCCAACCGCTTGCCAGCTTTGAAGAAGTACTTGTGTTCCCGGGTGATCTCCAGGAAGCGGTTGCGGTCCAATCCCAATTCCTGCAGCCATAGAGAACCCTGGTCAATATGCACCACTCCCTCAGAGAGCTGCAGGTCCAACAGCCAATTCTCCTGATGGCTGGGTTCAGAGTAGGCAAAATAGAGCAGGAACTTCTTATCCGGTTCAAGAATCAAGATGCGATGCTTTACACCAAACTCATCATACACCACTTCTAACTTCTCACATCCATCAGGAAGCTGTAGAGCCCAGTATTCGTCCCGGAATTCCTGCTCCGAGTCATACCAGAAGAGGATACGGTGTTTTTCAAACTGCTTGGTGATTATCTGCTCAATCTTGTTCATGATTCCTACTCTTCCTTGGCTGCAAGCCCGGGAATGTTGCGAACCGCACCTGAGAACTTGAGGTAGTTCACTTTCACCCCATCATCCAGATCGATCTCAATGCGTTTCTCCGCCAGGGGCAGGATCACCTTAGCTTCCCAGGCTTCAAGTTCGGATATCACGTCTTTCAAACGATCGATTTCCTTGCGAGTGAGCATCTTCTCACGTTCGCTTAAAGCACCAGAACCAAGCTGATGTTCCAGTTGTTGGCTTTTGGCCCGGATTTTGTGGATATACTCCCGCAAATAGCCATTGAGCAGGATCAATACAGTGTCGGGAGTATAGCGGT
>CALDSN010000048.1 GCA_937924555.1 uncultured bacterium
TGCCTTTGTGGAACTAACCGAGACTAAGAGCGGTAAACGGATGTATAGCACGGATGTAACCGCCATAAAAAGCACGGGAGCAAGCAAAGAACAAGCTCTGCGAAACAGTGAATATAACGGGATTAGAGAAATCTGCGATATGGTGTTGTTTTCGGTGGTGGAGCAAAACATCATGAAATGAGAGGATTGAGCTCTTGCATTTCTTTGAAAAAAGCACAGTTCAACAGATAAAGTCTGTCTCTATCAAGATAATTAACAGGGATTGCATATAGTGATGAACGGTTATCGCAAATTCGCCCTTGCCTCAGAGCATAAATACCGTAATATATCCAGCAAGCACAATAGTGTTTATAGCATAATGGATGTCGCTACATATCAGTTGCCAGTTAAGGAACAGAGCCGCTATATCATGCTCTGAAGTGCATTGCACAACGCAATTAAAACGCTAAGTTGGTGAGGAATGGATGAATAGTGTTGTCAAGAAGCTATGGAAACCAGTGGAAACATTGATTTTGATGGTTAGCTTGATAACAGTTTGGGGCATGGTAAACTGGTTGAACAGCACATGGCTTTCCATAACAGACAACATACGCTTATTGCCGATGGCACCATCCACAGCAGTGATAATACTAATCCTGTGCACCGATGTAGTGTTATCTAAAATATACAAACAAAAGGGCAAGTACAAAACGGGGATTCATGGAAGCCTGGGTCTGGTGTCCCTATACTCGCTATTTATTGTTCTATTCTATGTCCTGCGAGATGGCATACCCTATCTAGAACGTTTATGGGGTGGTTTTCAGTTCCTGAACGGTGTGCCGATGGGAGTTATTTCTCCACATACGGCATCCGTCGCATTGCTTACCTGCTTGGCGATATGGGGGAGTCTGAATGTGATGAAGCCCCGTAGGCTGTGGAGGTATCTGGGGTTAAGCTTCGCTATTCTGAACACATTGTTTTGTCTCACCATGGTTATGAGTTACAATGCCGGGATGCCTCTCTTTGTGAAGGGAACCACACCTCCCATGGCTTTCTTGACCTCTATCGCCATGTTATTGCTAAACTATGCGATTGTGGGGATGTATGGCAGAAGTGGTTGGATGGTGGGCATTTTATCATCACCCGAAAAGGATGAGGAAGATAAAAATGCAACTCTAAGGAATAGTACCGCATATGCCTTTATGATACTATCCATCCTCATTACTGTGAGCGGTCAATTTTTCCTTAAACAAGCGTACAATACCGTTAAACAAAACGCATACCATGAACTTAGCTCCATGAGCAAACTGAAGAATGACCAGATTAGGCAATGGTATAGTGATAGAATTGCGGATGCCACAGTTATTCAAAACAATAAGTTTGCATCGCAAATGGCAGTTTCGGCGTTGCATGGTAATAGTTCACCTGCATTGAGGGCTGCCCTTATCAGTTGGATGCGAAACAGGTTTGTGAATTATAAGTACAATAGCATCATTTTGTTCGATAGACTGGGCAATCAGGTTGTTGGCGTTCCAGAAAATAATGCAGTTCAGATCAATACTAGGGAACGGAACTTTTACAAGTGTATCATCAGCAGGCAAATCATGATTGAAGACCTGCACGAAAAAACCAATTGTCTCTTGCTGCATGAAGAACCAATATTGATGGGAATATGGATACCTATCATGTTATCGGATAGTACCGTTGAAGGTGTGTGGCTGGTTCAATTGAATCCGGAGGATACTCTATATCCCATTCTCAGGACTTGGCCTACTTTCAACAAGAGCGGAGAAACACTTCTGGTTAGGCGGGAAGCAAATGATGTAGTGTATCTGAACCCCTTAAGGTTTCACAAGGATGCGGCTTGTAAGCTTAGGCTGAACTTGGATAAGTACTATGTTCTGCCGGAAGCGATGGCAATGAAAGGCAAAAAGGGTGTTGTGGAGGGGATGGACTATCGCAGTATGGCGGTGTTAGCTGCGGCGGATTCAGTTAAAGGTACTCCTTGGTACTCTGTGGTAAAAATGGATAGGGTTGAGATATACCGCGTATTGTATGTGAAGGTATGGACAGTGTGGGCTTTCACGATACTATCCATCATTGTTGTAGCTCTTTGTTTCGGCATTTGGAACAGCATGCGAGAGAAGAAGATAAGTGCCATGGTTCTTAAGAGTGAAGCCTTGATGCGTGGGCTGTTTGATAATATGACAAGCGGAGCTGCGATATACGAAGTGTTAAATGATGGTTCCAAAGGGTCTGATTATGTAGTTAAAAGCTTCAACAATGCAGCCTTGCTTATTGAACATAAAACCCTTGAGGAAGTGGTGGGTAAATCGTTGTTTGATCTACGCCCTCGCATCGATGATTACGGGTTAATCCCGGTTTTTAAGAAAGTATGGGAAACAGGTGAGGCAGCCCATTTTCCCGCCCAGGTTTATCAAGATGACCAATACTACAATTGGTATGAGAACACTGTGTTTAAGCTGCCCACAGGTGAGATTGTGGCAATATACTCTGATGTTACCGAAAGAATGAAAGCAGAACAAGAACTTAAGAGCCTGAACGAAGGATTGGAGCAGCGTGTTATTGAGCGCACAGAACAACTAAGCGTTGCCTACAGGGAGTTAGAGGCATTTTCTTATTCGGTTTCGCATGACTTACGCGCTCCTTTAAGAGTGATTGATGGTTGGGCGACAATATTGAAGGAAGAGCAATCCGCTAATCTAGATGAACAGGGTTTACAGAGTTTGGATACCATCTGCTCAGAAACAAAACGTATGAGTAATCTGATAGACGATTTGCTTAACCTGGCAAAGATAAACCGCGTGGATATAAAACCCCAGCCTACAGATCTCAGCAAGATTGCGCTATCGGTAGTTAACCGCATCAGGCATCAATATCCTGATAAAGAAGTGGAGGTGATCATTCAGCCAAATCTGCTGGATAATTGCGATCCCAGCCTGATGGAAATAGCACTCACGAATTTATTCAGTAACGCGTTCAAGTTCACATCCATCAGCTATCACCCTCGAGTGGAGTTCGGAAAGCTGAGCTTGGAAGGCAGAGATGTGTATTATGTTAAGGATAACGGTGTGGGCTTTAACATGAACTACAGTGAGATGCTTTTTGGTACTTTCAAAAGACTTCATAAATCTGAGGAATTCCCCGGAACGGGTATTGGCTTGGCGATTGTGAAGCGGATTATCAATCGGCATGGTGGGCAGATTTGGGCAAACTCCGAAATCAATAAATGGGCAATCTTCTATTACACTCTCAACGAGGATATCCGATAGTATAGTATTCTGGCGTTCAGCTCTGCTTTGCTATAACAAAAGGCTTGACTTTTTGCTTAAAGTGTAATCCATGCTCAGAGAATAAGGAGAAGTAATGTGCGGAATTTCCGGAATACTAAATCTGAATAAAGCAGCCATTGATGTTGCTCTGTTAAGTGAAATGACCTACAAAGTGCGGCATAGAGGACCAGATGATGAGGGCTATCTTTTAGCAGGTGGTTCCATAGATGGTATCAGAAGCTTTTCCGGAGCTGATTCTATACCTCCGATTAAGACGAAATATCCCCAACTTGAACTTGACGCCAAGCCAATATTGGGGATGGGATTTCGACGTTTGAGCATTCTTGATGTGCATGAAAGCGGGCATCAACCTATGCTGGATGAGAGTTTGGGGATTGCCCTAAGCTTCAATGGTGAGATATATAACTACCTAGAGTTACGCAATGAGCTTATTTCCCATGGATATAGTTTTTTCAGCCAATCGGATACCGAAGTGATTATAAAGGCATACCATGCTTGGGGAGATGAATGTGTAACCCGCTTCAATGGAATGTGGGCTTTTGCCTTGTGGGATGCCAAGCAGCAGCGCTTGTTTTGCAGCAGAGATAGGTATGGCGTAAAGCCATTCTATTATTGCATACATGCTTCACAGCTATTTTGGGGAAGTGAAATAAAACAGCTTCTTTCAGCCCCCATCGACAAAAGCTTAAATAAGGCTATGATCTGGCGTAGCTTGAAGATAAACTCTATGCTGGTGTATGATGATGATACCTATTGGCAACACATCCACAGTCTTCAACCCGGACACAACCTAAGCGTGGTGAATGGTGCTGTGGAGATAAGAGAGTATTACCACTTGGATATTGATAGCTTCGAAACATCCTCTCTGTCTTTCAAGAAAGCGGTGACAAAGTATCAAGAGCTATTTTTAGATTCCATTGCTTTGCAGCTTCGTAGTGACGTTCCTGTTGGAGCAACCCTCTCTGGGGGCATGGATTCATCTGCAATAGTCTGCTCTGCGGTGCGCAAGCTTGCCGAACCGATGCAAACATTTTCCTCTTTTTACGATTCCACCCCGGCTCTTGATGAGCGTAAATGGATTAGTAAGATAGCACAGCATACGGGATGCATTTCGCATCTGGTAAGTCCCCATGCTTCAGATGCCATGGCTTGGTGGGAGAAAGCTACGTACCTAAACGATATGCCTATTGCGGCAGGCTTTGTTTCCCAATTTGCGGTGATGCAGCAAGCTCATGAAAGTGGAATTAAAGTGCTTATGAGCGGTCAAGGCTCGGATGAGCTTAGTGCCGGTTACCGCCATGCTTCCTACCGTTATTTTGCCGATTTGCTAAGGGATGTGAAGCTCGGTAAACTGCATAGGCAGCTTCATGCCTACTTACCCAAGAACAAGGCAAAAGAAAGCCTTGCTATGTTGGGGAAAATAGGTTTGTCCGCCCTGCTCCCTGAATCTGCATTATATAAGCTGGAGTTCAACTTCCTCCGTTTTGATCCTTTCGATGCTTCATTCACCCGGCAAGCCAAGAAAGAATCGGATGAGCATATCTTGAAACACATTGCAGATATAAAAAGCTCTCGTTTGTCTAACTTTCTTTACAATATGATGCGCAACACTTCAATCCGCACCTTGCTGCATTTCGAGGATAGAATATCCATGGGTAATTCTGTGGAAAGTAGGGTTCCTTTTCTTGACCACAGATTGGTGGATTTCGTATTCACCCTTCCCTCCAGCTACAAGATAAAACCCCCTTACACGAAATATATCCACCGCCAGGCGATGAAGCCGCTTATCCCTGTCGCGATATATGAACGAAAGGACAAGGGAATCTTTTCCTCACCCTTCTATCAGGATTGGATGAAAGGTGAAATGCGCAATTTCCTCTCTGACATCCTGAATAGTATTGAATTCAGACAGCGTGGTATCTGGAACCTTCCTCGCATCCATAAACAGTGGCACAGTTATCTTGCCGGCAATAACCAAGCTGCTGAAATGCTATATCAAAGCATCGCTTTGGAACTTTGGTTCCGTAGTTATCCCAATTAGGAGAATTTATGACAAAGATGATAAAGCTCTGTGTATCGGTTCTTTTACTGTTCCTGCTAAGCTCATGCAGATTATTCATCAAACCAAGCCTGGAAAGAGTGCAGGATATTAAAATCGTGAGTATCAACCCGGATAAGAGTGTGGTAAACCTAAGCTTGATTGTTCATAACCCCAACAAATATAAGATCAAACTGAGTAAGCTGGATCTGGATATCCTTAACAAGGATAGAGCCAGAGTGGGTACTGCTGCTTTGGCTAAAGCGGTGGAGATACCCAAGAAAGCTTCGGTTAACCTCGATTTCAAGGTGGAGTTGGATACTCGTCCCGTGGTTAAAATGGTTAGCAGTATCGACCAGAAAGTGCAGTTTTTCATTGTGGGCAAGGGGCAAGGCAAGGCAATGAGCTTGGGACGTTCCTTTAGCTTCGATGAACCCTATGCGCTTGACCTGAGAGAGCATCTGGAAGCTTTGCTCACAAAGTTCAGTGCTTCCGGGCAGAGCTTGTTCAAAATCCAACGCACAAGTGTGGAGAAGATTGGCTTGGGCGAAACCGAGATCCATGTGAACTTCCTAATCCTTAACCCATATGGCTTCAGCTTTAACTTCAAAGGCTTCCCCGCTGAGATATTCATCAAGGATAAAGTGGTGGGCAGAGGTAACCTGCAAACACAACTACGCTTTGATGAGAGCATCTACTCCAAGGAAGGAGTGATGATCTTCAAGCTAAGCAACTTCAAATCTGTGCTGGGTGCCTTAGGTTCGGTCTTCAAGGGTGAAATGGATTACACCGTTAAAGGCAAGGTTATGATTGATGCCTTGGGTATGGATATTGAGCGTCCTTATACCTATAAGGGAAGCATTCCTCTAAATATGTGGGAACTGCTTCTAAACCAATAAAAGTGTCGGAAATGGCGAGGTATTCAAGTATTCAGGAATCAGAGCTGGCAGAAATGGCTTGACACAATCCAAATTATTGCTGATTGTGCCAACAGTCCTTAAACAAGGAGAAACGAAGATGAGAAAACATATTCTATTCATTTTGTTAATCATGCCCTTAGTGCTGTTTGCGCAGGCATACACCGATGAACTTAGTGTTCCGGGAGACCCAAGCACGGACGAATCCACAGATTACCCGGAATCTGCCGAATATGGCATGGAAGGGGCAGTGGGAACTGTGATGGTAGGTGATCAGGTTTATTCCCAAGTTCGACTAATGCCACAGGTTAATATCGGTAAGCTTGGCTTGGGCTTGGATATAGACCTGCTGATAGATTCCGAAGGGAATGTCCGCAAGGAAGATTGGGACACTTGGGAAGACTATGTTAATAAGATATACTATGTCAGTTGGGCAAGACGCACCGATCCCTTCTACTTTAAAATTGGCTGCATCCCGGATTACACGCTGGGTCATGGCTTAATTTTTGATCATTATTCCAACATGATGCGCTATCCGGAAGTGAAAGATGTGGGTGGATATTTTGGAATCAACACCCCGTATTCGGGGTTTGGGTTTGAAGCCTTTACTCATAATATTCACGAGAACCAAATTCTTGCCGGGAGAGTACATGTAAACCCCTTGGCAATTATGCAAATCCCCTTGTTGGAAAAGCTTAAGCTTGGGGTTAATGTAGGTATCGATCGTAATCAATACGGTAAATATGATGATGAAGATGGCGACAATATCCCCGATATTTACGATAAGTTTCCCAATAACAAGACCAGTTGGCTGGATACGGATGATGACGGAATTGCAGATGATATGGACTTTGACCTTAATGGCAATGGTATCTTAGACCATCCCGATTATAATCCCTATATGGCAGCAATCTTTCCCAATATCGCCATAGAGAATCCCCAGTATAGCTTTGACACGGTTGTTGTTCCGGATACCGTGCAGGCATACCCCAAGGATGATGATGTTATGGTTTACAGTGCAGATTTCATGCTTCCCTTGGTGGAAACAGATTTATTCAGTTTGGATACCTATGGCGAAGTGGCGAAGATTGATGGCTATGGCTCCGGTGTAATCTTCCCCGGTTTTAGCAGTAAGTTCCTCATCTTCGATGCCAAGCTGGAATTCCGTAACTTTGGTGAGCAGTTCCTACCAGGGTACTTTGACCGCTTGTATGATGTGCAAAGGTCCTTTGTACAGTATTCAGTGAGACCCTCGGACGGAAGAAGAGAATGGATGCTTGGCACAAAAGAATCATCTCTTGCCGGTATTGAACCTTCTTTGGGCTGGTTTGGTTACCTGCGTGCCAATCTCTATGACATCGTGTTTGTAAAGGGAGCTTACCAAGATATGTATGGTGAGAATAACTTCTTGGGTAAGTCAATATGGGCAAGCGTTACGGTGAATCCTACCATGATTCCCAAGCTGAAAGAAGCTACCATATTCTATTCGCAAACCAATGTTAACTATATTGATTTCAAGAATCCGCGTAACTTCAATGCGAATGTGTTGGGACGGTTGGTGTATTCTCTATCCCCAAACACAAACCTGGTGGGGAGATATAGCGAGACATATAACGACTTAAACAGTGATGGCAAGATTAAAGGTAAAGATGAAGTTCAAGAAAACCTCACCTTTGGAGTGGAGTTTTCCTTCTAATATACTTAGTTGCTTAGATATATGCGAAGTGCCGAGCCATCAGGTTCGGCACTGTTATTTGTAGTCGGGAAGTTTATAGAGTTGCAATGGCCAACAGAGCATTGCCTGTACAGCATAGATTGGATTCTTCAGCACCGATGAACGCTGATTCCCCCCTACCAAGCATTAGCTCTTCATCCAAGCTAACCGTGCCGTGCAGGCACAACACAATCATTGGCTTGTTATTGGTTGGGAGGCAGTGTTGACTTCTAAGCTCAAGCAGCATCAGCTTGAACTCTTTAGCTGGAGTAGGGTAGAGGTAGGTGGAGGCATCGACGGGCGAAGCCGGCACCCATTTTGGCTGGTAGGGCTGGAAGTTTGATATCTTCAGGAGGCGTTCCAAATCTATATGCTTGGGGCTTAATCCGCCACGGATAACATTATCGGAGTTTGCCATCAGCTCCAAACCAGCTCCGTTCAAATAAGCATGCATGATGCCAGCTTCGATGTAGATGGCATCAAAGGCTTTAAGGTGAATAACATTTAGCAGCAAAGGGGATATAATTCCGGGATCAAAGGGGTATGTCTCGGCAAGGCTGAGACATATGTTGCGTAACTCGTGGACAGGGCTTTCGGGATCGGAATGGGTTTTTAGGATGTGAGTGTGTGCATCTTGCAATTGGTTTTCGGAAGAGGTCATTATACTTCTGAACAACTCCCTCAATGTATCCTCACAGGGATGCTGTGTATAAGATGTAAAGCCTTCCCAAATAGTGGTCAAGTCAAAATGGTGGAAGTTGGCAGTTATTACTGCATACTCCCGAAAACCACAGAGGGCAGAAAAATCTGTTAACGCACACATTAGTTCCGGTTTGTGATTATCATCCTTGAAGCTGCGAGTTGGATCATCCAGGGCAATACCTTGGTTGTTTTCTTCTGCAAAGCCTCGTACTGCGGTCTGTTTATCGGGATGTACCTGAATGGAAAGGGGCTCTTTGGCTGCCAGAACTTTGAAAAGAAATGGCAAAGAATCTTGGCTTATAGTGCTTGCTTCGCCCAAGCAGATTGCTGTGTGCGTATGTATGTAGTCCAATAGGGATATCTGTTTATTTTCCACCTCAATCAATGATGGAGCTTTGGGGTGGGCACCTAACCACATTTCGGCAACAGGTGTGCCTTCCAGATCCTCCAAGGAGCAGAGATCTTGGATGAAGGTATCATCACCCCAAGGGTAGGTCTGAAAGGTCGGAATCAAACGGTGTGGCATAAGAACTCCTTAGAATTGGAAGTAGATGAAGGGCTGGATATCTGCTGAGCGAGCTTGGAAGAGAACCCAGATCACCACTGCCAGTAAGAGAGATTGGAATATCAACGGGGATTTGCGGAGCAGCTTTTCGAAGCCAAAATCGAAGCTATCTGGCATCCAATGGAAGAGGTAGCCGGAAGCCAATAGGATTGCCACCAGCCTATATTCACTTACCCACTGCCAGATGATGGCAGAGTTAAACACGGTGAAGATGCGGCTGATCATCAGCCACGAGTTGGCGAAGTCCGGTGAGCGAAAGAATATCCAGCAGAAGCACACAAAATGGAAGGTTACAATCACTCCCAAGGACTTCATGAAACGGTTTTGCATGAACTTGAAGCCAAGTATCAATTTGTCTAAAGCCAATGCCAAACCGTGCAAACCTCCCCAGAACACAAAGTTCCAGGAGGCACCGTGCCATAAACCACCCAGCAGCATGGTTACCATTAAGTTCAAGTATTGGCGAGGCTTACCCTTTTTGTTCCCTCCCAAGGGTATATACAGATAGTCTCTCAGCCATGTGGAAAGCGAAATATGCCATCTGCGCCAGAAATCCGTTACACTGCTTGCCCGATAAGGAGACAGGAAATTAACCGGCAGGTCGAAACCCATGAGGGCTGCCAAGCCGATGGCAATATCCGAATATCCGCTGAAATCACAGTATATCTGCATGGCATAAGCGTAAACTGCCAATATGTTTTCTGCACCTGAGAACAGAGCAGGATTGTCGAACACCCTATCCACAAAGTTGATGGAGAGATAATCTGCAATCACGCCCTTTTTTAGTAATCCGGCAAAGATGAGCACCAAAGCTTTTGCGATAGTATCCTTATCCAAATGAACATGCTTGTGGATTTGGGGAATGAAGTATGTTGCGCGGACAATGGGTCCTGCCACCAGTTGCGGGAAGAAAGATACAAAGAAACTGAAATCTACGAAACTACTTATCGGCTTAAGCTTACCAAAGTAGATATCCAGAGTATAGCTCCAAGTTTGGAATGTGAAGAAAGATATTCCCACGGGGAGCACGATGTCGAACAAAGGCAGTTGACCACCGCTTAGTTGGTTGATGGTGGTGATGAGAAAGTTTGTATATTTAAAGTAGCCCAAGGAGCCAAGGTTCCATACCAAGCTGAGTAGTAATAATCCTCGTTTACCCGCTTTGCTGTGCGCCTTGTGAATGCCAGCACCAAGGGCAAAGTTTATCAATGAGGTTAGTATTAACAGGATCACAAAGCTTCCGCTGGTTTTGTAATAGAAATACACCGAGATAAGCATTAGATACCATGTACGCACCTTTACCTTATTGGCAAAAATGGGGTAGAATAGCATTATAACGATGAAGAAGAACAAGAAGAAAGTGCTGTTAAACAACAGTGGCTGATTAGGGTTATAGACCAGAGTGTTAAGCAGATTGGAGATCAATTGCATTATCAATCCTTGGAGTCATAGTTTTCGCTATACTTTTTGTAGCTTTTCACAAAAGCTTGATAGAAGAGGTAACCTTGCAGCATATAGCCTTTGGGTGTATAATGCAGCAGGTCTTTGGAAGCCATTTGCTCGCCCCGCCATTTTATCACACTGCCTTTTCCACCCATCACGTCCGAGAGATCCCACCATGCACAGCCGTTATCCTTTGCATAATCCATTATTACTTTCTCCACCTTGGCAAGATCGGCATTGTGTCTTCCTTTTTTCTGCGAATCAGGAGGCAAGGTGAAGAGTACAGGTGTATCGGGATTGGATTGCCGAAGCAGTTGCATGAACTTCTTCAGGTTGGCAGTAAACACATCATTTCGGTAAGTACCCTGGGCATCATTTGTCCCTAAAGAGATTACAATCAGGTCGGGGCTAAGTATTCCTATCTGTTCGAAAAGCTTGGGAGATTCCAATAGATTATAGAATCCTGCTCCATTAATCCCTGTTGAGTGATACAGCAAACCGGGTTGATCCTTTTCCAGCATAAGTCCATAGAGCGTGGAAGCCTCGCCTTTGAAACTGAGGGTTGCGCTCTTCTGCGGTTGATCCCAGGCAATAGATTGGTATCTGTAACCATCCAGCGACAAGTCCACAAGCTCTTTGCTGCCTGTTTTAGGCTCGGCTTTCAACCCGGGTTGAGAGCTGATGATGCTAAGGATATCAAAGCTGGGGTCTTGACTAAAAAAGCTGTTGGTGCTAAGTTCCAAGCTGCCATTACCGCTACTGTTTAGCGCATATCCACAGATGCCACGCTGGTTGTTACTACGGCTAAAACCACCCGTGGAACTGATGCGGTAATCATCCGGCTGATTGGTTCCTGCCAAACGCAGGGGGAAAACTAAACCCCTGCCTGCATTACCAAAGTATTTCTGCAGGGAGGAGCGGGCTGTGCCAGGGAAGTAACCGGATTGAATATGTGAATCACCTATCTGGTAGATGCTAACCCTTTGGCGTAAACCGCTTCGCAATTGCATCAGCTTTTCATA
>CALDSN010000049.1 GCA_937924555.1 uncultured bacterium
ACACAGGGAAAGCCCACCTACATTGTATTATTAACCTGCTAACCCGTTAACCTGCCAACCTGCAATGTGCGCAGCTCGTTTAACGTTTAACGTCTAACGTTTACCGCTTAACCCACACCTCCCCCTCTGCTTTTCTCTGCCCTCGCTCTGCTCTTCTCTGTGTTAAAAGAATATTCTGCGCAACGTCACTCAGTGTCATTTTTAACCTGCTAACCCGTTAACCCGCTAACCTGCAATGTGCGCAGCTCGTTTAACGTTTAACATCTAGCGTTTAACCCTCCCTTTCCCCCACTCTTTTCCTCTTGATTGATTTCATCCCGTGTTTATCGAACGCACATGCAAGAAATGCCACATCTCTGCCTCATCAAACCGAGGTGATTCCCTCATCCCACCCGGGAGTCACGAGGGAGTCACCCAAGAATGATGAGTCAAAGTAACAAGAGAGATATTGCCAGAGGGATGCCCCAAGATTTAAGCTTGACACGCAGCAGGAGCTAAAAATCCTGTGAGAAAAAAACTTAAGTTAGGAGTTAAAGATGCTTAGAGCTGAAGAAATACATGCTGCTAAAGGCAAGTTAGGTGTTTTATTAGTAGGTCTTGGTGCGGTCAGCACCACCTTTGTCGCCGGTGTGGAAGCCATCAAGAAGGGGCAATCCGAGCCTATCGGTTCCGTGTCACAAATGGCGACCATCCGTTTGGGCAAGCGCACAGAGAACAGAAGCCCCTTGATAAAGGACTTTGTGCCTCTGGCGAAGCTGGAGGATATTGAGTTTTTGGCATGGGACATCTTTGAAGCCGATGCCTATGAAGCAGCTTTGAAAGCCGGAGTGTTGGAGAAAACCGAGATAGACACCCTGGAGCAGGAATTGCGCAAGCTGAAGCCCCATAAAGCCGTGTTCAGCAAGGATTATGTGAAAAAGCTGGATGGACAGCACATCAAACACGGGGCAAACAAAATGGATTTGGCAGAGCAACTGATGGCGGATATTGCTGCCTTCAAAGCCGAAAAGCAGCTCGACCGCATGGTGATGGCATGGGCAGCCTCCACGGAAGTGTATTTGGAAGCGGATGCCGTGCATTTAACTCTGGATAGTTTTGAGCAAGCAATGCGGGAAAATCATCCTGCCATTGCTCCTTCCATGATATATGCTTATGCCGCATTGCAGATGGGCATTCCCTTCCTGAACGGTGCGCCAAACCTGAATTTGGAGGTTCCTGCCCTGCGTGCTTTGGCACAAGCCAAGAAAGTGCCCGTGGGCGGAAAGGACTTCAAGACCGGGCAAACCCTGATGAAAACCATCATCGCTCCCGGACTGAAAGCAAGAATGATTGGGGTGAATGGCTGGTTCTCCACCAACATCCTGGGCAATCGTGACGGTGAGGTGCTGGACGACCCAGAATCTTTCAAAACCAAGGAAGTTAGCAAGCTTTCGGTGTTGGAATCCATCCTGGAGCAGGAAAAATATCCTCATTTATATGGCGACCTGTTCCACAAGGTACGCATCAACTATTACCCTCCGCGGGGTGACAACAAAGAAAGCTGGGATAATATAGACATCATTGGTTGGATGGGATATCCCATGCAGATAAAGATAAACTTCCTGTGTCGGGATAGCATCCTTGCTGCGCCGGTGTTGCTGGATTTGATTCTGTTTATTGATCTGGCACAACGCTGCGAGATGTATGGCGTGCAGGAATGGCTGTCCTTCTTCTGGAAATCGCCCATGACGGCTCCCGGATTGCAGCCGGAGAATGACCTGTTTATCCAGCAAACCAAGCTGAAAAACACGCTGAGATACATGATGAAAGAGGATATGATCACCCACTTGGGTTTGGAATATTACGACCAGATGTAGCTTTGGCGATGAAGAAGATAAAACTGCTGTTCAAAATAGGTTATGCCTATCACAAGGCGGCTTTTGACCCGATTATAGACCTGCTTCTGTCCAACGAGAATTACGATGTGTGGTTCTCGTTGGATATGGAGAAGCTGAAATACTTCATCTTTGAGTTTCCGTATCGCAACCGGATTATTGACCAATGGGCAAAGCTTGGCTATCGCTTCACCAAGGAAACGAAGGGCTTTGACATTGTGATTGCGGGAGATACGCTGCGTAATGCGGAGGATTATGGCAAGACCCTGCTAATCTTCCTGAACCACGGAACGGGGATTAAGAACATCCTGTACCGCAACCTTGCCCGGGCTAAGGGACATAAGTATCAGATATTTGTGGAAGGTCAGCATCGGGTGGATTCGCTATTGGCATGCCCACACCTGGGACAGAGCGAAGTGCATTTGGTGGGGCTGCCGAAGCTGGATTATTACTTTATGGGCAAGTATAAGCGGGAAGAGGTGCTTACGCGTCTGGGACTTGATCCCGCCAAGAAGACCCTGCTGTTTGCACCTACCTATAAGCCTACTTGTATGTATGACATCAAGGATGATATCTTTAGGGAAACGCGGGAGATAAACCTGATAATCAAGCTGCATCCCTATAGCTGGATGGGCAAATATGCACCGCATAAGCAGCACCGCATCTTTGAAAGCAGAGTGAAGAAATATCCCCATGCCAGGCTGTTACCCTTTACGGAGCTGAGCATTCTGCCCTATTATGTGGCGGCGGACAGCATCCTTAGCGAGGCAAGCAGCACGGTGTTCGACTTTATTGCCTTCGGGAAGTATGGCATCGTGTATGACCTCCCCTGCGACAAACTGAATCACTCCGATGGTCAACCGCTATTGGAGATAGATAACCGGGAATTCCTGAAAGGTGCCTTTCCGCATATTGGCAGTGGGAAGGAGCTGATGCAGGCTTTTGCGCAAGCGCTGAACCCCAGCGAGGAGATGAAGCGAACTGCGGATGAATACCGGGACAAGTATTTCTATAAGCTGGATGGCAAGGCAAGCCAGAGGTTTGTGAGCAAGATGGAAGAGCTATACCGTGAAGGTGGGCACGAAAATGGAGCGTGAAGCATGAAGGGAGTGATCATCGCCGCAGGGTTTGGCAGTAGGCTGTGGAACCTGAGCAATAAAACCCCCAAGACCTTACTGCCTTATGGTAATGGGACAATCCTCTCCACGATTATCGGGCAGCTTAAGGCAGCCGGTGTGACGGAGCTTGGCTTGGTGCTGGGCTTTAACATGCAGGAGATTTGTGCGTATCTGGAGACATTCGATGCGGGTATGCCGATCAAGATAATTGAAAACCTGGAGTGGGAGCGGGGAAACGGCATTTCGGTGCATAAGGCAAAGGACTTCTGCGCCGGTGATAGCTTTATCCTCTCCATGTCCGATCATGTGGTGCACATTGAGGCTTTGAGGCAGATTGTGCAGAGTCCCCTGAAGGCAAATCTGCTGCTGGTGGATCCATATATTGAACAGAACTTTGATCTGGACGATGCAACCAAAGTGCAGCTTGAGGGCAACGATATTGTGGCTATAGGGAAAGAGCTAAAGAGCTATAACGCTTTGGATTGCGGGATATTCCGCTTGCAGGAGGATTTCTTTGGGGCAGTGGAGACCGCTGAAGCAAAAGGGATAGAATCCATCAGTGGGGCAATAAGCGAGCTTATCTCAGCAAAGCGGATGCAAGGAGTCATGGTGACTGCACCGTACATGTGGCTGGATATTGATACACCGGAGGCGTATAACTATGCTCTGGAGAATATTGCCGCTTTAAGCCTCTAAACAGGCTTTGATAACCCAGGAAGCTGCCATCATGCCCATAATGGCAGGCATATAGCTGATGGAGCCAATAGTCTTGCGCTGTCTGCCACGGGTGATAATCAGTTCATCGGGGCTGTCTATATCCTCATCTGGTTTGGTGGGAAGTTCTGAGGAATACACGCAAGGAAACTTGCCACGTATGCCACGCCTTCCCAAGAACTTACGCACTCTGCGGGCAAGGGGACAGTTGATGCTTTTATCGATGGTGGAGAGATGTATCTTGGAGGGGTCGGTGCGGTTGCCGGCACCCATCACGGCGATGAACTTGCGCTCATCCCGCACAAGGTATTCCAGCATGCCAATCTTGGGGCCGAGGCTGTCGATGGCGTCCACAATATAATCTGCTCCTTGCAGCAATGAGGCTCGGTTCTCTTGGTCAATAAACTCAGTGTGACAGATAATCTTGGCTGCAGGGTTGATGTCCAGGATGCGTTGCTGCATCACCTCTGTTTTGGGTTTTCCGATGCTAGAGTGCAGGGCGATAATCTGACGGTTCAGATTGCTGGAGCCAACGGTGTCAAAATCTATTAGGATAAAGCTGCCTATTCCTGCCCTTGCCAGAGCTTCTGCCGTGTGCGAGCCTACTCCGCCCAAGCCCACCACTGCCACACACACTTGGGAGAGCTTAGCCATGGCTTCCGTGCCAAGCAACAATTCGGTGCGGGAGAAGTCTGTAGTTTGGGTCATATCAGCGTCCAAAGAGGTATTTAGCGCTTCGGGCTTGCAAACTTAGCAGATTGGGAACAGGGATTTGGGATAGCTCGGAGCACTTCTGCACCAAGGCAGGTAAGCGCAGCAGCGGGTTTTGCTCACCATCTTTCAGGTAGTATTGAGTGATATCCGTCTCGAACAGGATCCGCTGATGAGTAAGCATAGCATTTAGTAAATCCAGTTTATCTTCCTTCACAATGCGGTTGCTGATAGTGAATATCGCATCCAAGCGTTTAAGCTGGTTAAAGCCTTGCACCGAGCCGGCATAACCGTGAATAAGGTACTTCAGTGGGTATTGCTTTAGGGTACTAAATGCTTCTTCTTGATGCCCCACAAGATGCAAAACCACAGGCAGGTGAAAGTCCGCAGCCAGCTCCAATTGTTTGGTGAAATCCTCTCGTTGCACGGCAATCTCCGGGTTGTTGTTATCCAAGCCTATCTCGCCGATAGCCCACAGGCTGGTATCTTCGCACAGCTTGCGCAGATACTTCATGTCCAGATCGCATTCATCGAAATTGGGGTGGATGCCGGCACTAAAGACTATGCGGGGATCGGGATTGGCAAGATGCCATGCCACTTCGCATTTTCGCAGGGCAGAGGAGGCAAAGAAGCCTATTCCTGCAGCTTCCGCTTCGTCCAACAGGGAGGGGAGAGATACCACCTCAGCGAGGTTGGCAAGATGGCAATGGGCGTCAATATAGTTCATGGTGCAAGCTCCGGCATTAGTTTTGTTATTTCTTGGGCAGCACGCCAACCCGCTTTACCATCCAAGGGATCAATCAGGGTGGAGATGAGTTCCTTGCGGGCAGAGGCGGTTTGGGATGCTGTGCTGAGGGCTTGGGATATGGCATTATCCACTTCGCTAAAAGTGTCTATGCGGATGGATACACTCTTGATAAGCTCGATAACGTCGTCCATGGTGCGCTTGGTGGCTTCGATGCTGAAGGTGATTATCGGTCTGTTCACGATGCAGAACTCGGCAATCAAACTGTTCGTGTCGCCGATGCACACATCTGCCAGCAGCAGATAGGGATAGATATCCGTAGCGTCAATGTAGTGGATGCCCGGCAGCTTACTGAGGTAGTCCTTATAGTATTGGCTCATGCGGGGATGCAGGGTTACCAGTATGTTGTATTTGGCGGATAGGCTTTGCACCTTGTTATACCATTTATGCACTGCGCTCATCCCCGAGCCATCCCAGGTGGAAGAAAACAGCACGGTTGGCTTGTTCTCATCCAACTGCAGGCTTTGCCTCAGCTCTGCCAGCATCGAGGGTGGATAGCTGCCATTAAAGAGGCTGTCGCTTTTGGGATAGCCGATAGCTTTCACCGGCTTTGCTCCAAGGGCTTTGAGACGTGTCACATCGTGCATGCTGGTCATCAGATACGCATCGAAAAGATTGTAATAGTATGCCTTGGGAAAGCGTTTGAAGTTATATGCACCGTGCTCCAGCCCTAGCTTAACAATCTGCTTTACCGGGTATTTCCATGCTGCATTGCGGAACATCAGCACTCCATCGGGGAAGCAAAAGGGATATTGATATATCTTGGTGGGAGCATCCAACATGCCTTTGATGGCGGGGATTATCTTGGGGTCGGTGACAGCAATATCCATGTGCTTCAGGTGCGGGCGGATGTTGCGAAAGATGAAATAGTCGAAGCTATCCTCGATGTGAAGCAGGTATTGTTTACGGGGGTGAAGCAGCTTGGCTATTCTCCAAGCTAGGTTGTAGGGCAAGTAGGCAAGATAATAGGTGTAAACCATCAGGCTTCCTGCTCACCAGGTGGGATATGCTGCAAAATACTGTCCAGAACCTGCTGCGGGCTAACCAGCTTCATGCAATTATGGTGTTTAAGCGGACACTTGGCAGCCCCGTGGCTTCCGCAAGGTCGGCAAGGCAATTCCGCCTCGAAAACAATATCTCCGCTGCGATAGGGATAGTAGCCAATGGACTGCACGGTGGGACCAAAGATGGCGTACACGGTAGTTTGCATGGCGTTGGCTATGTGCAAGGCACCGCTGTCGTTACATACCATCAGCGCACAGCGGTCTATCACCGCAGCGCTTTCCAGCAGGTTGGTCTTTGCTGCCAGATTCACAACATCTTGACTCTCCAAGGCAGCTTCGATAGCATCGCATTTTGCCTTATCCTGTTCCGCACCGATCAGTACGATGCCAAAGCCTTTATCCACCAGCCTTGTAGCAAGGGTAGTGAACGAAGACAGTAACCAGCATTTGGTAGCCCAGATTGAGCCGGGAGCAAGGGCAATAAGTTTCTTTCCCGCAAGGGGTTTCAACAGTTCCTCTGCTCTATGTACATCTGCTTTGGAGGGAAAAAGCTCTGTCTGTAAAGGGAATTGCCTTTGGCTTAGGAAGCTGAGCAGCATAAGGTTTTTAGAAAGCTTGTGCATCCCCGTGGGGTGAGGTATCTTGTCCGTGAGTAGCTGAGGCAGCATGCTCCGATCAAAGCCTATCCTGCGTGGGATGCCGCTGAGCCACAGCAGCAAATGGGTACGCCCCGAGCTATGTGGCGATATGGCAAGGTCATAATGTACAGCGCGAAGCTGTTTCTGCATCTTGTATAGGCTCATCGCAGAATTCTTACGCTTAGCAAAGGGGATAATGCTGCGGATATGAGGGTTGTTTTCCAGCAGTTTGGCAGCTCCCGGAACGACCATAACATCCAGCATGGCAGAGGGATATAGCTGCTTTACTGCCCGGATGAGGGGAGTAATCAGGATCACATCGCCAATAAAGGCGGTCTGTACAATCAGGATTTGTTTAATTTCCATAGTGTGTGATACTTATACCATGTTCCCCAAGCGGTTGTGACGCAGAGCTTAAACCCCGGCAGACCGTCCAGAACGCCGCCTTTTAGCAGGAACATTTTAATAAAAGTGAAGCATGCTCTCGACACAGCCTTAGCGGGGCTGGATTTCTTGCCTGCGGCAGCCATTTTTTCTGCCCCAAGCTTGCCATACAGCTCCATCTTTGCTTTGTGCATGGCTTTTGTGGGGTAAGTGTAATGATGCAGTGTGCCCTGTAGCTTGTATGCAGGAAGCGAAGTAAGCACCGTCTCATGCACCAGTTCAGCATTGAAGTTGCTTTCCCTGCGGTTAAAGATGCGGTTGTGCCACTCGTTTTGCCAACCGCAGAAACGGATGGCTTTGTTCAGGTAATAGGATTGCACTTTCACGCGGTAGATGAAGTCGCCAAAACCCTCGTTACGAAGCGTAGTTATAGCTTGCTGCAAGCGTGAGGACACAATCTCATCGGCATCAAGGGAAAAAACCCAGTCATTTGAGGCAAGAGACACAGCCCTCTGACGAGCTTTACCAAAGCCTTCCCATTTATCCAGGTGATACACCTTTGCGCCCAGCTCTGCACAGGTTTGCGGAGTGTTGTCTTGCGAACCGGTGTCCAGCACCACAATCTCATCTGCCCAAGCAACAGCCTCCAAACACTTCCGTATCCTATGCTCTTCGTTTTTCACGATCATGACTACGGAAAGAGGAGTGTATCCTTTTGTGTTGCTTGGCATTATCCATCCCTTTATCAGCTTTTATCTCAATATTCCTTTTTTGTGCAGGCAGTCCAACATGTCAAGCGAAAAGGGGCTTGCCTGTTATCATTAGAGTATCATTGCGGACTTAATACGCTCTTTGACCGCAATGAGTCCGTAATGATACCGCAATGATAATAAGAACGCAGTTACGCAGAGTGAGGATAAAACGCCAAATTGCCAAAGCTGTATCTATTTAACTATATTGTGGTTAGCTAACCTATACAGCGCTTTCTTCCAAACAGACGAAACAGCTTTCTCCCCCGCTTGGTGAAGCCGAAACGGATTATCCTCTGGCGCAATTTGCCGGGAGCAAGCTGCTTTTTGATGTACAGAGCATCTCCCCAAGTACCGCCAACCCAATCGGTTATCATGCGCTCAAAGCCCAGTTCGCCAAGGTATTTGTCCAGTTCCTCGATCATGCAGCAGTTTTCGTACAACTCGTCCCGATTCACTTCCGTGTAGATATAGTCAATCTGGCGTGCCAAGGTCTGACTTCCACCCTTAAACACTTCCAGTTCAAATCCTTGCACATCGATGTTAAGCATATTATAGATCGGGTCAAGCAGCAGATTATCCAGCTTGTCCAGCTTCACATCCACCTTGTCATCGAAAGTGATGTGTGGGTATTGCTCCAGATGCTTCTTGGGCTTAAGCAGGGAACTGGACTGGGATTGGTTGACCGTTTCCACATACATGGGCAGGATGCCTGTGCTGTTTCCCAAGGCAAGGTTAAGCGCCTTAATGTTCAATTGTTTAGATGCATTGTGTAAACTAAGTTCAGCGGGGTAGGCATCGAAAGGCTCGAAGAGGGGACGAAACCTGTCCAGCAGATGCCGGTAGTTATCGGGAAGGGGCTCCACGAAAAGCATGTGCTTGACCCCACAGGCTAAATAGAAGTCCAATTCCTCGCCATAATGAGCACCAATATGCAGCACACCTCTGATATTCAGGCGATATAAAGATACTAATTCACTTAGCTTTATGACCATAGATACTCCTTACATGAAGGGTAGCGTTGATAGGTAGTTGCCGATCTCACCAGTTCCCTCTGCGTGCCTTGTTCTTGAACCTTATCCGTTGGTGTGCAATAATATGCCTGATGGTTCGGGCTTGGCAGCCAACGGGTTGAATGCCCGCATCAATCACTTCAGATAACCAGTTCAAGATACTTTCCGGTTGGTAAGCCGATGCCAGTTGGTTTCCTCGGCACCAAGGAGCCTGTAAATAGCTGAGATACAGTTCCTTGTTGCTATCCACTTCACGGATGCGGTCGATGAAAGCTTCCTCACTTGGATAGTCATGATAGCAAAGGAAGGCATCGGGGTTAAACTCTTTGCTTACCAATGGGTTGCCCCAGTAGATGGGGACAGTATAGGCGAACATTGCCTCCACCAATTTCTCGGTGGTGTAGCCCGGATAGGACTTGTTTTCGAAGGACATGCAGAACTTATAATCGCGGATAAAGGCAAGTTTATCGGGCACCCGATAGCCAATATTGTTGCGATACTTACCTCCCGAGGCAATGCTTTGATAGCGGGATAGCTTGCTGTAAAAGCGGTTGCGCACTTTCCCACCGGGATTGGACACCACAAAGCTGCAAAAGCCCTTCTTGTTCATCAGCTCCGCTTCGGCATCAAACTGGGGCTTAACAAACCTTTCAGGCGGGAAATAGAGCACATACAAGGGCAGGCGGTAGTGGCGGGGATCGGGGTTATAGTCACCCGTTAAAGCGAAGTCACACTCTGTGAAGTCCGCTCCGGCATTCTCTCCGGAGAAAAAGATGCGCTTGCAACGGTAGTTCAGGTGCTGCTTGCCGAACATAGAGTAGAACAGCACATCGGGCTTGTCGCTGATAACCAGTTCATAACGCTTGCTCAGCAGGCGCGAAAAGAAGTTGTCCTGCTTGTCCAGGCTCTTCCAGAAATCGGCAAAGTCAATCTTCAATACAGGTTTGGGGTTAACTGTCATGTGGCTTGCCTCTCTCTTGCCTCGGCAATGAGCTGCAGATAGCTGTTGCGGAATACATCCTGGTTAAACTCTTGCTTCACTTTAGCATATCCTGCCCTGCTCATCGCTTGCAGGCTTTGCGGGTTATAGTAATATTGGCTCAGCAGGCGCACACACTCCTCCACAATAGTTGGCTCGTCGGTAGCATGCACCAGATTGCCGGTAACCCCATCGCTGATAAGCTCTGGAACTCCACCCACTGCCGTGGCGATGGGGACCACTCCGCAAGCCATTGCCTCGGCAACCACCAAGCCAAAGCCTTCGGTGGTGGAGCATAGAACAAGCAAATGGGCACTGTGTAGCACCTGGTAGATAGCTTCTTTCTCAGTCATTTCACCCAAGCAGCTTATCTCATTAGTGCTGCTAAAGTTGCCGATGCTGACAAACTCCAGCTTCATCGCTTGCTTCTTGCACGATTCAGCCACTTGCTGGTATAGATGATATCGCTTTTCGGGTGAGTTTCTACCGATGAACACCACTCTGAGGGTGCCGGAGTAATCCTTTTCCGGCAGGCTTTCCGGAACAGGCACGGCGTTGTATATCACCTTAGTGCGCTGTTGATACTTGGCTTCCACTCCCCACTCCCTATACAGGGTAAACAGCTCTTCCTGCAAATAGCGGGATACCAGCACCCGCTTACCCAAGAATGTAGCAGGGCGGATCATGTCCTTTGGCTTAATCCCCAGGAAACAGTGGATTAAGTCCATGCGGTAAACATGCCTTAGTTGTGGCGAGATATCGGCAATGAAGTTGTTCATGGAGCTAAGCACCACGGCACCTTTATGCCTGTTCAACAGCGAGGTGTAGTAGCCAAAAAAGAAGTTCTTAACAAAGAAGCGGTTGCGGTTTGTGATATACTTCCCCACTTCAAACAGCTCGGCACATTGCTCCATAGCTGCTTTATGGAAGCTGTTTTTGCTCTTGAACACAATCATCACCCAGGGACGCTCCTTGGCAAAGAGCTTCAGGATGTCCACATGCACCTGCTCTGCCCCGCCGGTGTGATAATCCGTGAAAAAGAAGAAGAGCTTTGAGGGGTTGTTCATCCTTCGCAGACGATCCACCAGCACCCCAAGCATATACACGGGGAAGCCGAAGATGCGGTCTTGCAGCTTAATGGAACACCTCAATATCCGCTCTGGGGGCATCCAAACCCACGGCACAGCGGAAGTTAGCTTTATCTATCTCTTGCTTGCGCTTGTTTATATAGCCTGCATTGTGCTTACGGTTGTTCTGGTGGAAAGGCTCATGATACAGGTGCAGCGGGAAGTTATGATAGCTTACATTTCTGCCCACGGTGCCAATTGCCAGCAGTCTTCTGCCCATATCGTCATCCTCACCGCCCCACCACTGGAAGTTCTCGTCATAGCCATTAACCCTATCATAGTCCTCTCTGCTGATGGTGGATACCCCACCTCTCAGCTTTGCCCCGTGGTTACCTATCTTTAAGTATCTGCACAGCAGGTAGGCAGCCAGGTCCTCTCGATACTGGCGGTGAATTTTGGCGTACTGCTTGGGCAGCAACACCTTGGAGTAATCGCAGCCAAGGATAAGCTGTTCATTCAAAGCCTCGGACTGCGTGTCCGAAAGCCTCACGGGAAAGGAACTGACAAACAGTCCCGGCTTCATCCCGGCGGCAATATCGCTTAAGTATTTGGGCGGGATAATGATATCCTGATCCAAGAACACCAGCATGTCTCCTGTTGCCACAGACACGGCATTATTCCTGATGCGGGCAAGGCGAAAGCCTTCGTGCTTTTGTCGCACCAGCTTCATGGGAAAGGGATACTGCTCCCTCTTCTGCCGGAAGAAAGCCTCCACATCTTCGGTTGAGCCGTCATCGCTGAGGATTATTTCATGTGGAGGAAATACTTGCTTTGATACCGAAAGCATGCACTTCTCCAGCAGATGCAGACGATTGTAAACGGGTATAATTAAGCTCAGCTTCATCGTTTCAGCAGATGATAGTTCTTGAAGGTGCCATATTGCTTCCCACCGTGAAAGCACTTCTCCAATAGGCTCAGCAAGCGCACCCTAAACTTCTCATGCTTATGCGGTTGGCGATAAGGATTTGGCTTACCGCTTGCCTGCAGTTTATCCTGCCAGTTCATGTGGCTTATCATCTCTGCCATCACCGCTGGATGCGTATCTTTATACACCCCAAGCCTATCCATGGGTCCATAGTCAAAGTATTCCGGTGCGTTATTATAATAGTTTTCCGCCTTATCCCTGCCCCAATGCACAGAGTCCAAAGCCCTGCGTTTGTTCTGCATCAAGTGTGGTGGGCGCACCCATCCATAATGGAATATTCGGGCATTAACCGAGGCAACATTCAGCTTGCGGGTATTGGTCTCTTGGCGGGGGTGCTCATAAACCTCGAAATAGCGGAAGGATTGTGCGCTTTGATAGGAGTGTATCTTCTCCACATTCCGCACGATACGTATCTCATGCGGGTACCATCCGTGTCCCGTGTGATAGTGCTGATAGTCACCCCAAAAGTGACGATAATTAAACAGCAGCCCCTCAACTTCTTTGTCGTTAAGTAGCTCCTCACAGCGGGCTTTGATGATGGGCAAATCGTCCTCGTGCACAACTTCATCCGCCTGCAGGTAAAACAGCCAATCGCCGCTACATGCCTTCATCGCCACATCCGTCTGCCAACCGTTAATCGCACCACGCACGCAGTATTTGGGATCCCAAACGGTGTCGATAATGCGGATTTTGGGGTCGTTAATGTCGGCTATACGCTGCCGGGTGTCATCATCCTCATCGCCTTTTCCCACCGCAATTACGAACTCATCACAGATGGGAAGAATGCTCTTGATAGCTTCCACAATCGGGTAATATAATTTAACCCCATTGCGCACAAACGAAAATCCACTAATCTTCATATCGTTAAGTCCCTATATTTGCTTAAAAGTATGCTTTGCAGCATGTTTTATATCGCACTGCTTTTGTCAAGTGCTAATCCTTTTGATTCCTTATTGCAATTACCTGATCATTACCTGATCATTACCTGTTTAGTATGCAATGATCAGGTAATGATCAGGTAATGATACCAAGAAGGAAACAGAAAAGCACTTGACGGAAAAGCGGGACTAAGCAAGCATCAACCCATCACATAACTGGAGATAACTTATGGAATTGCAATATTTAGGACACTCTGCCTTTCGCATCGAAACCCAAGATGGAAAGCAGATTTTGATAGATCCCTTTTTGGAAAGGAACCCCCTTGCGCCTATAAGCCCCAAGCAGCTAAAGGCGGATTACATAATTCTCACCCATGCCCACGGAGATCATCTTGGTGACGCCCTCACGATTGCCCACATGGCAAATACCACCATTATCTGCGTATCTGAGCTTGCTTCAATCATCTCCAAGCGTGGGTACAAGGTGCATGCCATGCAGATAGGCGGAGCTTTCAAGTTCGAGTTTGGTAAGGTGAAGCTGACCATGGCGCTACATGGCTCTGCCACTCCGGATGGTTTGTATGCGGGTTTGGCAGCTGGGGTGATAATCGAGGTGGACGGTTTATGCCTTTACCATTGTGGCGATACCGGCTTGTTTGGTGATATGCAACTTATTGGTGATATACACTCGATTGACTATCTGCTAATCCCCATCGGCGGGAACTATACCATGGATATCGATGATGCGGTAAGGGCAGTTAAGATGTTGCGTCCCAAAGTGGCTATCCCTATGCACTACAATACATTCCCTGTGATAAAAGTGAACCCGGATGAGTTTGTCAGTAAGGTGGAAGCAGCCGGATATGAGGCAATGATTATGCAACCGGGAGATAGCTTTTAGTTTGCCACGCTGCGCACCAAACGGATTCCGATATAGGGCGTTTTGGCATAAGGCTTGGCAAAACTGCGGTTGCTAACGCGCAAATCGTGTACGGGATGATACCAGCTTCCGCCACGGATGACTTTATCCGTACCACTATCGGGACCTTTGTACAGATCTCCGCTGCGGTAAGAGTAAGGAGCATACCAGTTCCAAACCCATTCGTAAAGGTTTCCGCTTAGATCGTATAAGCCGAGATTATTGGGCTCTTTTTTGCCTCCGGGATGGCTGTGGGCGTCGCTATTGCCATTGTACCAAGCTACTTTATCGGCATCATTACCTCCGCTGTATATGCTTAAATCAACGGGCATTCCCGCTCTGGCAGCGGATTCCCATTCTGCTTCCGTAGGCAGACGGTAGCCATCTGCCTCGAAATTGCAGATAACTTCCGTGTCGTAATAATCATAGCACTGGCGGTAGCCATCCTTGATACTCTTGGCATTGCAATACTCGATAATGTCGTAGAAACTCACATTCTCCACGGGAAGATCCAAATCCTGGTTTTGGGATGGATTGGTGGGGAAAACCATCAACCATTCCTTTTGCGTAATCTCATGGGTGCTGATATAAAAAGGTGCCATGCGCACGGTTACCAGCGGAAATTCATCATCATCCGCTCCCGGAGCAATGCTGCCCATAATCAGGGTATCTGCCGGAGCAAGCACCATATTTATAGCTTTGTTGGCTTCAGGTGGGTTCTGGCTAAGCTCTTCCACCGCAACACTATCGGGGGGAGCTTGGAACTTCGGACGAGAGCCGAAAACGAAGTATTTGAACACGTAGAACACCAGCACTACCAAAGATAGGTACAGCAAGGTGCGGAAAGTTTTGTGGAGCTTGCGGGTATCGATAAGTTCCGGTTCGGTAGGTTTTGGTATGGGACTGGGATTATATAGCTTGGGCTTTACTGTTGTTGTAGGGGTAGGTTTAGGTTTGGGAGGATCTATCTTTTTGGGTGGCTCGGGTTTAGGAGTTTCAATTATAACAGGTTTCTCGGGTAAAGGAGGGATAATCTCCTCTTCAGGAATGGGCTCAGGAGTGTATGCGTGTGGTTCAGGCTCGGCAATGGTGAAGCTTGGCTCAGGTTGCTCCTCCTCCTCTGTTATCGGGGTGGGACGCTCAAGTTCTGTTACAACAGGGATAGGCTCGGGTTCTACAGCGATTATCTCCGGCTCCGGCTCTATTACATCAATCTCTGACTCCGGTTCCGGTTCTATTACATCAATCTCCGGCTCTGATTCTGTTTCGGGAATAAGTTCTTCCAAATCTGCCACTGCTATGGCAGCAGGTTCATCAATTATTGCAATAGGTTCGGGCAGAGTTTGCTCTGTCTCCGGAATAGGCATTGCTGTCGGCTCTTCGGTGGGAGCAGCATCACCGCTGTTAATCGCCTCCAGTAGCTCTGCGGCAGAACCAAAACGCTGGTTTGGATCCAACTTAAGGCAGGTTAGAATTACGCCATACAGCCAATCCGGCATCTCCACCTTGAGTATTTCCGGCATGATAACCGCTCTACCGAGACTTTGCTTCTTCTGTTGCACATAGCCAAGGCTGTGATCAATGCGCCAGGGAAGCACTCGGCAGATGCATAGATAGGCGATAACGGCAACTGAGAATATATCCCCGGCAGGTAAAGCAATCTCGGCTTGAAACAGCTCCGGAGTGGTGAACATCAACGGATGATAACCATAATCCTCTTGCTCACCCGTCATCCAGGCTGCTTTATCTTTGCCAAAGCCGAGAATCTTGATATGCTTATCGGGAGTAACTATCAGGTTGTGGGGGTTAAGATTAAGGTGGGCATAGCCTTGCTTGTGGGCATAATCCAGAGCGGAGAGGATATCCTTCATCCAGCTTAACACAAGGTTTAGCTCGATGCCCCCGGGATTCATCTTCATATAGCGGGAAAGAGACATCCCTTCCACATATTCAGCAATCATATAGGCAGAGCTTGCTTCTCCGCTATACTCATAACACTTACGGATGTTTGGATGTTGCAGGGTTAGACAGGCTTGGGCTTCGCTTACCAGATTGGCAATCAGCTCCATATCCTTGGTGCGCACTGAATCAGGGGTTTTTATCAGTACAAGCTGTTCAGTATCATATTTGGTGGCAGAATAAAGACTGAACCTACGGGAATGGTGAATGTTCTCCAGCACTTTATAGCTGTTTAGCTTTATTTCTTCACTCATGCTTGGTCTGCACTAAAGATACATTTGCCTTTCTTGAAGGACTTCAGTAGGTGGCTTGAGCCAAGGTGGTAGGGCAGGAAGTTCACTCCGGGGATATCCCATATACCAAAGTCTGCCTGTTTACCGGGTTCTAAAGATCCAAGTCTGCTACCTTCGCATAGGGCATGGGCTGCGTTTATTGTGGAGGCGGATAGCGCTACAGCAGGACTGATGCCCATTTGCAGGCAAGCGATTGACATGGTTAAGGGCATGGAGTCGCAATTGCAACTTCCCGGGTTATAGTCTGTGGCGATGGCGAGAGGCAAACCTGCTGCAATCATATCTTTGGCACGGGCATAGCTCTTGCTGCGCAAGGAGAAAAGGGTTGCCGGAAGTAGCACAGGAATCACTCCAGCTTGTTGCATGGAGCAAATGCCTGCATCCCCGGTGGCACCAAGGTGATCTGCAGACACACAGCCCATTTCGGCAGCCAGTTCTGCTCCCCCCATGGGCTCTATCTCATCGGCATGCATCTTAAGCTTCAAGCCATGATCCCTGGCGCATTGCAGCACTCTGCGGGATTCCTCAATGTTATACACATGGGCTTCGGTGAAGATATCGCAGAAACGGGCAATACCTTGCTCTGCCACAGCAGGAATCATCTCTTCACAGAGGATTTTCAAGTAAGCTTCATGGTTGTTTTTATACTCAGCAGGATACTCATGCGCACCCATGAAAGTGGGGATGATGTCTATGCCCAATGTTTCGGCAAGGCGTTTTATGACTCGCAGTTGTTTAAGCTCACTCTTAGTGTCCAGCCCATATCCGCTTTTAGCTTCCAAAGTGGTTGCGCCAAGGCTTATCATCTTGCTTATTCTTTTGGCAGCAAGCTCATACAGTTGGTCTTCGGAGGCATCACGTGTGCTGGCGATGGTGGAGCGGATTCCCCCTCCTGCGAGGGCTATATCCACATAAGTCTTGCCTTCCATGCGCATGGCAAATTCGTCCTGGCGGGTATGCACAAATACGGGGTGCGTATGGCAATCCACCAAGCCCGGTAGCACAAGCATGCCCTTTGCATCCAGCTTTTCTGAGTCAGGATAGCGCCGGTACAGTTCTTCACTATTCCCGGTCTCCAGCACCAATCCGTCCTTGATGGCAATAGCCGCATTGCTTGTAACAGCCAAGTCCTCCAAAGCAGCACCACATCTGGGTTCAGCTGCACCGGAAAGGCTAATCAAGCTACCGATATTATGTATTATTAAATCTGCCAACATCGTTCCAACTCCCAGGATTTATCCTTGGCATATTGCGTAATCACCGCTATTCCGTCAAGGCTTTTTTAGCAGTATATAAAAAAGCATCCACAAGCTTTTGAGCCTATGGATGCAGATTAAGGAGGTGTTTATTTACTATTCTTCGTCGAGGATGTCCAGTTCGTCACCTTCGGCGCTGAATATTTCGTCGAACAAATCGGCTACTGCATTATATTCTGCATCGTCTTCGATGATGCTAAGCTCAAGCTGATCGTCCACTTCTTCGAAGCGAAGGATGTCGTATTCCACAGAGTCCATCTCGGAAAGGGCAACATACTGCTTGCCTTCGTGTTCGATGATGTTCAATACTTGAAAGTCTTTTTTGGTGCCATCTTCCATATCGAGGGTGATTACATTGGATTCGCAATTGCAATCGTCATCGCAGCAATCGTGATCGTGTTCTTCACCACAGTTGCAGGCTTGTTTTTCTTTATCTGTCATGATAAACTCCCATAGCTTTTTTGCCATCATTTCCGAGGGGGCTATTCTGGCAAGCTAATTCTTGGTAACTACGAAAGCTATACGAGCTTAGGACTTTTCCTGCAGGGGGCGAACTCCCCTTTTTCTAAGCTCATTAACCTCATTGATATAGCGCTGAACCGGAATCAGGAGCATCGAACCAAATAACCAAGGAACCAAAAAGCCTGTAACAGTGAACAACACGCTATTTGCCGTGAAGGGAATCGCTAACGCTCCACCGAAACCCAGATACCACAGCAAAGCAAGGCTTATCGCATTCCAACGGGGCTTAGCATGGCGCAGCATCTCTCTATCGCTTTCAATCGCACGGAATATCACATAGGCAAAGATGGTTCTATCCAGCCAAACGATCAGCCAACTCCCGCGCATAAGCTTTTTGTTCGACACCAAGTACAGCCACTGCCTGTAGAACCAATACAGCTCAAAGAACCCAAGGCTTAGAAACTGATAGCGTAGCAGTTTGCTGGCAGGGATGTTGTAATAGAGTTGCTGTTGTCCAAACACTTGCTCCAGGATTTTGTCCTCTTTGATGAACTCCCCGAATTTTTCCGCCGCTGCCTCATTGAAGATAGGATGCGGAGCAGGTGCATGGATAATATCCATAATCTCCGGTAGTTCCTTCACTCTTGTCCACACTTTCTTCTTCTCAGAAATTACATAACTCTCCAGATCCAATTCTTGTCGGAGCACCGCATCCGCTACTTTCGCGGAAGAGACAGGTCCCACATCCTTTCCATCACCCGAATAGTACCATCGCTGCATAACAATACCTCACTAACATCACTGACAAGGTCAGTCAATCCCTGCATACCAATATTCGTCAATATTATTATTGCTTGCTTGTGAACAATACGCTATCATTACGCTCTCATTACGGGCAAAGTCCGCAGTAAGTCCGTAGTGATAGCGTAATGCTCCCAAGGAGAATGCTCTACTAACCCATGAGTGCAGAAATATTTCCACAACCCTGTTTTGCCTTGTGAATTCGTGTATTCTATGCCCTTCACAAGCCGAAATTGCCGAAATACCAATGGCTAACAAGGCGTCAGTGAAGCAAAGAGAACTTGACAAAAACAAGAAAAGCACATGAGCATAGCGAACAGTAAATGCATCCCAACCTGATTGATATGACACAAATATAGAACATATACAGAGGTGAAAGATGAGGAAATCACTATTCCTTTTTGGGCTTTTTCTGCTTAGCAGCTTTTTGTGCCATGCTGCCATCGTGATACAAGGCGACATCGGCAGCGATACCACATTCTATCTTTCCAACAATCCCCACCAGATACGGGGTACGGTGCGGGTGCTGAACGGGGCAAACCTGGTTATCGAACCGGGAGTAAACATCTTTTTCGAAGACAATTCTCAGTTGATAATCGAGGGTTCAGTGCAGGCTGTGGGGACTTCCCTGCTACCGATTGTGTTTAGCTCCATCAGCACCGAAACATTCAACACCCGGCTTGTTCTCACGAGTGCGGAAGCAAGCAGCTTTCAATATTGCACCTTTGGTAGAACCAATGATTCATACGGACTGATGCGAGTGCTAAACTCTCCCAATGTAAGCATATTGCATTGCTCCTTTGGCACAAGCGTGGCTGGTAACGGGGTGCATATCGCCAGTTCCGCAGTCACGATTAACTACAGCAGTTTCAGCTCCATCAGCGGCAAGGGAATATATGTGAGCAGCAACTGTACTCTGAACCTGCACGACAGCAGCTTCGGCAACTGCCAAACCGCCTTGCATATCGAGGATAATGCCTACCCCACCCTAACCTTAAGCAACCTAAGCATCTCAGACACGAGTTCCTACCCTCTTTACATGGCGGCACGGCACTATGCGCTACTGGATGGACTAAGCGTCAGCAGTGCAGGAAACCCCTATCTGTATATGTGGGATACATATATAGACTCCAACACGCTGCTCCCGAACTTTGCTCTGCCCTATCTGCTCCGCAGCTCGCTAAACATCAACAACGGAGCAAGCCTTACCCTTGCTGAAGGTGTGCAGATACGCTTCCCTCAACACGCTGTATTGCAAGTGAATAACAACAGCAGCCTTATCGCTTTAGGGACTGATGAGCAACCGATAAGCTTCTCTCCCGCGGGAGCTTTTGGCTGGAAGAACATCATCTTCGGCTCAAATAGCAGAGGAGAATTCAGCTTTTGCAGCTTCATCGGAGGTGGACAGCAAGAATATGGGTATGCTGAGCCTACAATCAAGTCCTCCGGGGCTGCAGAGCTTAGCTTCAGTAATTGTGACATCGCCGGAGGAAGCACTTATGCCATGTACATTGAGGGTAGCAATTCTGGCATGCTGGAGCTGTATAATTGCCTTATCCACGATGCTCCGAACACCGGGCTATACATCACCAATTCCAGCCTGAACTTGGATTATGCCAATCTTAGCATCAGCGATTGTGGCAAGCCTTTGATGCTGCCCGCAAACCTGATTGAAGACCTGGATAATCAACCCAACCTGGAAGATAACACAGATAACCGCATCTTCATCCACATGAGCGGCAGTATCTATCGTCCAAGTACTTTCCGCAACTGGGGTGTGCCCTATGTGTCCGAAAGTGTGGAGATATATGCCTCTTACGTTCCCATCCAGATTGAAGCAGGATGCTCCTTCCAGCTTGGCTACAGCGTAGGCTTCACCCTCGAAGGGGCTTTAACTATCAACGGAACAGAGGAAGAACCGGTGGTGTTTGACCGTCTGCCCGGTTCCACGCAGAATTGGCGGGGCTTCAACCTGAACTCCAACTGTAGCTCTGCTATCTTCAACCACTGCCGCTTGCTTAATTGCTCCAGTTCCAACCAATATAACCATGTGCAAAGTGCTATCTCCATCTACCGTGCAGACAGGGTACAACTGGAGAATGTGCTTATCCAGAACGCCATATGCCGCGGAGTGTACATTGAAAGTGCCAACAGCAGCAGTGATAGCCTGGATGTGCAGAACCTCAGCATCGACGGGTGTGGCATGGATGCTTTCTATCAGGCAGCTTCGGACTATAAACTTAACATCAACGGCTTATCTATCAATAACTGCAACGCCTATCCCTTGAGCATCTCTGCCAACTGGGCACACATGCTTAGCGGACTAAGCCTCACAAATAGTGCCCAGAACCTTATCCGCTTCAATAACGGGGGTTATCTGGCAAGCCAAACCCTTAGCAATCATGGCTATCCTTATCTGGTGATGGGTGCACCCCTATATGTATATTATGGAGTATCTGTTATTCTGGAACCGGGAACAACCATCTACTTTGATGATGCTCTAAGCTTGGAGATATATGGGTATCTGGAAGCCAATGGCAGCGCAGCAGAACCCATCCTGTTTGAGAGAAAACCCGGCATCACCACATACTGGCAGGGCATCCGCCTCTACAATAACAGCAACGCCTCCTTCGCATACTGCATATTCAACCACGGAGGCAGAGCCAATGAATATGGAGATCGGAAGAGCACACGTCTGAACTCCAGTCACGATCAGATCTC
>CALDSN010000050.1 GCA_937924555.1 uncultured bacterium
CCCCTACGCTGCCACAAATATTACAGACTTCTGGCGGAGATGGCATATAAGCCTTTCGGACTGGATTAGGGACTATCTGTTCTTTCCACTTTCGGGGTTGTCCACTAAGCGTGTGTGGCAGATGCTATTCGTGCCCCTCATTGCCATGGGCTTGTGTGGCATATGGCATGGCTCAGGTTGGAAGTATCTGGCATGGGGTTTGTTCCATGGATTCTTGATTGCTCTATATCAGTTCAAGGGTAAAAGCATAGCCAAGCAGGTGTTTGGCAAGAATGTTGTTGCTCGTTTGTTTGCAAACCTGATGTTTGTGGGTGTGATTGTGGTATCCTGGTACTTCTTCTATCCGCCTACCACGGAGCACAGCTTACCTTTAGAGACCGGCAAGATCAATATGCTTAAGCTTGCCTTCCTTGCGGGCTGTGTGCTTCTAACTGCATGGTTGAAAGGTGGATTGCTCAAGCTGAGGCTTCCCGGCTTTGTTACCGCTCTTAGATTTAACCCGATCCTAATGCACTCAGTGCTGTTAGTGATCACTTTGGTGATTGGTATGTTTAATTCGGATAACACCTTTGTATATGTCGATTTTTAAGCTTAAGTCGTTTTGGGTGATTCTATTATCTCTGTTGGCAACCGCAGGGATATGTGTCGCGTTGTTGTTTGTGTTTCCTCTGCCGGAGACGAATTACATCAAGGCTTTCTACGATAAAGAAATGAAGCTGAAGTCCATCGCAGATGCCAAGAAGATAATCTTTATAGGTGGCTCCAATCTTGCCTTTGGTTTGCATTCCGACATGGTGCAGAAAGCTTATCCTGATTATCAAGTCATCAACATGGGCTTGAATGCCGGGGTGGGGCTTAAAACCATGATAGACCAGGTTCAGCCATATGTGGGGAAGGACGACATTGTTATCATCACCCCAGAATATGAGCAGTTCAGCAACCTGTTCTTTGGCAACAGTGCAGACTTGTACCTGGAAGTGCTGATAGACCAACCTAGGTTTATTAAACTGATGTCTATTCATAGTGTCCCCTCCATTCTGGAAGCCTTCCCCTCTGCTTTGCAGATTCGGGCTATAGCAATGTTGCAAAAGGCTTTGGGCAAGGATGCCCCACCAAGTGTGTACAAACGCGATGCCTTCAATCAGTTTGGGGATGTCAATAGCCACACCGAGGTGGATAGCACCAAGCTTGACCCGCGTGAGTATGCTGATGTGTCCTACAAAGACACCAAGTTCCGTAACAAAGAAGCTGCCATAGCGTATATCAAAGGGTTCAGAGACTATTGTTCCGGCAAAGAAGCCCGCATGTACATTGGCTACCCTGTGTTTCTGCACAGCATTTATCAGCGCAGCACAAAAGAGATAAACAGCATCCACGAGGCTATTACTGCCGCAGGGATAGATGTATTGTACTCACCTGCCCAAAGCGTGTATGCAGATACCCTGTTCTTGGATACCACCTACCACCTGTTGTATCGTGGCAGTGCCATCCGTACCGCGGACTTGGTTGGCTATATGCAAGCAGGAATTCGCTAACTTTAGAGGGTAAACATGGTCTCATTGAAGTTCTTCGGGTTTCTTATTCTTGCCTTAGCTCCATATTGGCTGATACCCAAACAGGCAATGAGGAATATATTCCTTGGGCTAATCAGCATGGCATATCTATACTTGTTAGATAGCAATGCAGCTATTATGACGGCATGCCTTAGTGTATTCACATATTCAATGGGTAGATTGCTCCATACTGTTAAGCTGAAGGGCTTGGTGCACGGGATATCTGTTATTTTGGTGCTTGGAGTATTAGTCTTTTTCAAGTATCTGGGGATGTTTAATGGCGTTTTGGGCAGTCTGGCAGGATTTGTGGATGGATTACCCGTATTCAACATAAGCAAGTTGATCCTTCCTTTGGGATTATCCTATATTGTTTTCAAGCATATAAGCTATCTTACAGACATCAAATGGGGTCTGGTGCAGCCGGGCAGATTCATCGATTTCCTTGTTTACAGCAGCCTGTTCACCATCTTTGTGGCAGGACCCATAGAGCGCTTCGAACGTTTGAAGCCCCAGTTGGAGAGCAGCAGGATACCCTTTGCTTGGAATGATTTGGAATACGGCTTCATGCGGATTGTATTTGGCATGGTGAAGAAGCTTATCTTTGCGGATTGGCTTGGCTATTTGATTAATCCTGTTTGGCAGAATCCTCATCTCTATTCATGGGAGATAGGGATGCTAGCCCTTGTTGGTTATGCTTTGCAGATATACTTCGACTTCGCCGGATACAGTGACATAGCCATTGGTGCTTCACGCCTGTTTGGGCTGAAGATAATGGAGAACTTCAACAATCCTTATCTTGCGCCAAATATCAGCCAATTCTGGCGCAGATGGCACATATCTCTTTCGGATTGGATTAGGGACTATCTGTTCTTCCCCCTTTCTCAGATAAGTAGTGCGCGCCTTTGGACAATCCTTTTCGTCCCCGTGATAGCCATGGCTCTTTGTGGCTTGTGGCACGGAGCTGCGTGGCACTATGTGCTTTGGGGTGTTTGGCATGGACTGGGTTTATCTGTGTACCAGATTTGGGGCAACTATAAAAGGTCGCACAAAGCCGTGGCTAAAGCTGTTAAAGGCTCTTGGTTTGGCTACACCGCTATTTTAATGAATTTCAGTTTTGTTACGCTTGGTTGGTGGTGGTTCCGTTGAACCGATCATCAATGCATATCCCCGGCACAACCCTTAAGTTGCGAGGTTAACATGAGATGTTTCAACCGTTCACAAAGTAGTATTGCCCTGCTAATGCTATTGCTTGGCTTGGCTTCTCTCCTGTTTGTTGCGGGATGCAAATCCTCCACAAAGCCTGATGAGACTGGCGGAGTTAGTGGTAAGGTTGCTCTTATTCCTGCTCCGGGATACTCCCCGGCAAACCCAACGGATTATTCAGGGGTGAAGGTCGCACTCTACCATCTGGCTACTTTGGATACCACAATTGTGCGGATAAATAGTGCTCATCCGGGCATTGGTGTTGTGATAAACCAAGAGACAGAGTTCGACCATCGCCTGCAATCCCCGGTGGCGACTACGACCACAGGTGTAGATGGGAGCTTCTCATTCAGCGGGCTTACCGCCGGAGATTATAATATTGCCTTTCTCAAAGAAGGTTGGTCGGTTAAGTACCTATTATACGTAAATGTCGCCGCCCAGAACGTAACCAATGTCGGAAATCTGTCTATCCCCCAATCCATTGGCTTTAACACCACCGTGGATGCACCCACAACCTTCAAAAGCGACACAAGCTATTTCATCACCAATACAGTAAACTTCATGGCACCTGTTACCATCGAAAAAGGTGCTCGCATATATGTGGACAAGAATGAATCCTTAAGGTTCAACAACACAGTTACCATTGCGGAGGGAAGCTCGGAGGATGCTTACTGGAAGTTAGACACCAGCGAGAACCTGTACCAAACCACCAAGAGTTCAATAGACTCCACCATGTTCTTTGGCGATGTTACGCTGAACGAGCCTGCCAGCGGTTTAAGCTCGGGATTGGTACGGCATGTTTATGATGGCATAAAGTTGAACACCGCCAATGCCTTTCTAACTGATGTGCAGGTATATGATTTCTCCACCGGAGTTTCCTTCGGTGATACTGGAGTTTGCGAAAGAGTATGCCTCAGAAATGGCAGAGTAAGAGGCATCCATTCATACAGCTTAAACGGTTCGGCAACGGTTAAGAAGAGCATAATTGCCAAAGTGATAGAGGGATTTCTCGTTGCGGCAAGCGGAGGATTCACTGTGGAGGACAGCTATTTTATCGATAACGACACCTCCATTTTCCCGCAGGACTGTTCTGGTTCTGTGCAGCATTGTTGCTTCGAAAGGAATACCTACGATATCCGCGAACTGAATGCCAACACTAACATCCAGTATAACAACTTCTATTCCAACAAGTATATCGCAATCTATCCCCGTAGGCTTGCCACTATCTCTAACAACAACTTTTACCAAACTGACTATATGTTTATCAGCATCCGCATGGAACTGGGACCGCACTTCTCCATCGTGGATAGCGATCTTCTTGCCGAACAGAACTATTGGGCTCCAGTCGACCCGGAGGAGTTTCTTTTAGATTCCGGTGACAACCACCTATATCCCAATCAGGGTTGTTGGTTCGATATTGACTGCTTACCGAAAAAGACTGGCAGAGTGGTATCTGCCGGAGTGCGTAACTGATTGGGGGTGTATAAATACACTCTATTTCTCACATGATAATTGTATCTAAAATCAACCACTATGCCACAACATCTCACAAGTCTCTCTTGCTTTCATTGCATGATCATTACTTAATCATTACGGACTAAACATGCAATGAGTACGCAATGATCAGGTAATAACGGCAAGGACAAGACAGGGAAACCGCAGAAATTAAGGATTTAAATTGAAAATTGCAAGCATAGCAAAGAAACTGAGCTCCAAGTCATTTTACCAAACGAGGAACGGGAAGATATTCTCTAACCTTTCCTCCTCAATCGTGTTCAAGTTTGTGAACATGATCATCAGCTTCCTGATGGTGCCGATAACGCTGGACTATCTGGATAAGACCAGATACGGTTTATGGGCTGCGCTATCCTCGGTTTTAGCGTGGTTCTTTATCTTTGACGTGGGGATTGGCAGCGGCTTACGCAACAAGTATGTAGAACTTAAGGCAAAGGGCAGAATTGCCGAGATAAAAGAGTATGTAAGCACAGCTTACTTCCTGTTTGGTGCCATTGCGATTTTAATCGTGATTGCCTTCACCATTGCAAACATGTTCCTGGATTGGAGCAGGATGCTAAATGCACCGGCATCCATGAAGGGAGAGCTGAGCGAAACTGTATCAGTCGTGTTCATTGTGCTGTGCCTGAACTTTGTGCTGAAACTGATAAACACAATCCTGACCGCAGACCTTAAGAATGGTATCAGCAACGGCATGGCGGTGGTGGCACATATCATCACCTTTGTTGGGATTATAATCCTATCACATGTAACCGCTCCCTCTATCTTGAAGTATGCCTTGCTCTATACCGGAGCGAATTTCTTGGTCACATTAGTGGCTTCGCTATACTTCTATCTGGGGATTTACAGGAATATAGCCCCCAGCATCAGCACCATTAACCTGAGCTTGTGGAGAGACTTGGTGTCTGTGGGAATGAAGTTCTTCTTTATCCAGATAATGGGTATTGTGTTCTTCCAAACCACCAGCTTGCTGATTAGCATCCTGATAGGGCCGGATTCCGTGGCGGATTACAACATCACGCAGAAATACTTCTCCTTAGCCTCCATGCTGTTTGCCATGATGGTGCAGCCTCTTTGGACAGGCTATGGGGACGCATATTACCGCGGCGAGTATGATTGGATAAAAAGGACATTCAAGCGTCTAACCAAGCTTTGGTTTGTTGTCTTTGCTGCCTTGTTGGTGATGATAGTAATCCAGAAGCCGGTGTTTGCCATTTGGCTAAAAGGGCGCATCGAGGTGGATTATGTGATGTCCATCCTGTTTGTGATCTTCTATGCCATGCAGATGAATACGGTTATCTATAACTCATTTATCAGCTCCACCTCGAAGCTGAAGCTATCTATGATTCTGGGCACGGTGATTGTGCCTTTCTATATTCCGATTGCGGTGGTGTTAGTGAAATACCTGCACTTGGGACCTAAAGGGATAATCATCTCTCTTATCTGCGTGCAAGCGATACCTGCGGTAATTCTCACCCCCATCCAGAGCTATAAAATTCTTAGCGGAGCACCCGGTATATGGCAGAAATGAAGCAGAAACTGAAAGTGGTGTGGATTTGCCACTTTGATAACGAAGAGATCAGGAAGGCAATGCATGTGAAGCGTGTGGTGCCGGAGTTTGCCAATTGGATACCGGATACAGCTAAGGCACTTGCCGAGAGTGAGGATGTTGAACTGCATCTTGTGGCACCTTACTATTACATCTCTTCCGGGAAGTCCTTTAAGCTGGGTAAGATATATTACCACTTCTTTAATGCCGGGATGCCGTTTGTTAATAAGTCCTGGCGTCCCATCTTCAAGCGGGATGGGATAACGGATTTCTTTCTCAGTAAGCTGGCTGTGCGTAGGATAGTGAACAGGATTAAACCTGATGTAATCCACCTGCAAGGAGCAGAAAACCCGTATTACTCTGTGACGATACTACAGTTCCTGGGGATATACCCCGTTGTGGTGAATCTGCAAAGGATGGATTTAGAATTCAGTTGCGGAGAGGGTAAGTTGGCAGAAAGAAGACAGGAGATAGAGAAAGGCATCCTTACCAAGTTCCGGCACTTCTCGGTGCGCACGCGAAAGATGAAAGAGGACTTTCTGTCTTTTAATCCCAAGGGGATAACGCACTGGGTTAGCTATGCTTTGCCGCAGGTGCAGCCAATAGCGTCTGAGAAGATTTATGACCTGGTGTTCTTTGCCAGATTGCATCCGCATAAAGGGATAGAAGACCTCATCCATGCTCTTGCTAAAGTGAAGGAAGCGGTACCCACTGCTACACTATTGGTTATCGGTACATCAAGCCAAGCATATAAGCAAGAGTTGTTAGAGCTCAGCAGCAAGCTGGGAGTGGCGGATTCCATCACTTGGCGCAGTAAAATACCCACCAAGGATGAGTTGCATAAAGAAGTGTCCAAAGCCCGTGTATCGGTATTACCCACCTACTTTGATGTTATTCCCGGTACAATTGTGGAGAGCATGCAGCTTGGTATCCCCGTGGTAAGCTATAAAGCGGGGAGCATCCCGGAGTTAAATGACCAGTTCGAGAGCGTGCTGTTGGTGGAGATTGGTGATGTGGACGGCATGGTGGCGCATATCATCAAGCTGTTAACGGACGAGGATAAATATCGCGAGATGGCAGAAAAGGGTGCGCAGTGTGTGCGTAACTGGTTTGCCGATGAGAGCGTGATAAGGCAACACTTAGAGTGCTATCGCAGCACTATTGAAGATTTTAACACAAGCAGTAAATCGAGGAGGAGCTGATGTTAGCTGTTATACTATCCGGAGGTTTTGGCACAAGGCTGAAGCCCTTTACGGGTGCAATCCCCAAACCCCTGTTGCCCATCGGAGATAAAGCATTGCTGGAAATACAGATAGAGCAGCTAAAAAGCTACGGTTTTGAAGATATCGTGCTGGCAACCAACTATAAGTCACGCTATATAGAGAATTTCTTTGGTGATGGCTCGATGTATGGAGTGAAGCTTACTATCAGCAAAGAGACTGAGCCCCTTGGTACAGCAGGGCCTCTGTCACTGGTTAAAGAGCATATCAAAGAACCCTTTTTAGTGATGAACGGGGATATCCTGACCAAGCTGGACTTTGGCAAGTTCTATCAGTTTGCTGCAGGGAAGGATTCTTTGATGACCATTGGGACAAAGGATATGATAACTCCCAGCAGATTCGGCAACCTCTTCTTCGATGGAGACCTGATAACCGGGGTGGAAGAGAAGCCGGATATCAAGCAAACCATCATCGCCGGTATATATGTATTCAAACCGGAGATACTAAACTATATACCGATGGGGAAGAAGTTCGGCATGGACGAGCTGATTCTTGCTCTGCTGCATGCAAAGCAGCGGATAAGCCACTACAACATATCAGAATACTGGCTGGATATTGGTAAGCTGGATGATTATTCCGCCGCACAAGAAGTATATGAGACCCACTTTCTGGAGAAATAGATGATAAAAGCACTTGTTACAGGTGCCGATGGCTTTATCGGCTCGCACCTAACCGAAGCCCTGCTGAGAGATGGCTATAAGGTAAAAGCCTTATCTCAGTATAATTCCTTCAACTATTGGGGCTGGCTTGAGGATGTAAAACCCTGCCCCGAGCTGGAGGTGATAAGCGGTGATATCCGCGACCCGCATTTCTGTAAGCACATCACCAAAGATGTGGATATTGTATTCCATCTGGCGGCTCTCATTGCTATACCCTTCTCCTACGTTGCCCCGGATAGCTATGTAGATACCAATGTTAAAGGTACTCTGAATATCTGTCAAGCAGCCTTGGAGAATGGAGTAAAGCGGATAATCTGCACCTCCACCAGCGAGGTGTACGGCACGGCGAGATATGTACCTATCGATGAGAAGCATCCGCTTCAACCCCAGTCACCATACAGTGCCAGCAAGATTGGTGCCGATGCCATTGCCATGAGCTTTTATAATGCCTTCAAGCTTCCTTTGACCATTGCCCGCCCCTTCAATACTTATGGACCACGTCAGTCAGCCAGGGCGGTTATCCCCACCATCATCAGCCAGATAGCCTCCGGCATGAAGGAGATTAAGCTGGGGGACACCAGCCCCACGCGCGACTTTAACTATGTGGAGGATACCTGCAGCGGGTTCATCCAACTTGCTAGATGTGATAAAGCGATTGGTGAAACCATCAACATTGGTTCGAACTTTGAGATATCCGTGCAGGATACGCTGGAGATGATAAAGGATATCATGCACAGCGACGTTCGCTTCATCACCGACGAAGCCCGCATCCGTCCTGAGAACTCGGAAGTCTTCAGGCTATGGTGCGACAATAGCAAGATACAGAGCCTAACAGGTTTCACCCCTGCCTATTCGCTGCGCAGTGGTCTGGAAAAGACGGTTGAGTGGTTCCTGAAGCCTGAGAATCTTGCCAAGTATAAGGCAGGGATATATAATGTTTAGCTTTGCCTTGTTGTTAGGAGCATCATGAACTTTCAACCTACGATAGATTACATCAGGTCACTATATCCCAATAGAGAGCTTGTTCCCCTGCATGAGCCGTATTTTGGCGGTAACGAGAAGAAGTATGTGGAAGATTGCATTACCAGCACATTCGTTTCATCTGTGGGTAAGTATGTGGACAAGTTTGAAGAGATGATACGGGACTTCACCGGGGCAAAGTATGCCATTGCTACAGTCAACGGCACTGCTGCCCTGCATGTTGCCTTAAAGCTTGCCGGGGTTAAGCAGGGAGAGTTGGTTATCACCCAACCTCTAACCTTCATTGCCACCTGCAATGCCATCTCATACTGTGGTGCTTCCCCCGTGTTTGTGGATGTAGAGCCTAAATCGTTGGGAATGTCCGCCGCTGCGTTGCAAAGCTGGTTGATAGATAATGTAGAGCTGGTGGTAAATGGGGATAATGCCCATGCTGTGCACCAGCTTTCCGGTAAGAGGATTAGTGCTTGCGTGCCCATGCATACTTTTGGTCACCCCTGCGAGATAGATGCCATTGCCGATATCTGCAAGCGCTATCATATATCTTTAGTAGAGGATGCGGCAGAATCCATCGGAAGTTATTACAAGGGACAACATACCGGGACTTTTGGCAAGCTTGGCATTCTCAGCTTCAACGGTAATAAAACCATCACCACCGGTGGTGGAGGCATGGTTATTACAGACGATGACACTCTTGGTCCCTTGGCTAAACATATCACAACTACTGCCAAAAAGCCCCATCCATGGAAGTTTGAACATGATATGACCGGTTACAACTATCGCTTGCCAAACATCAATGCCGCACTTGGTTGTGCCCAAATGGAAATGCTCCCCGAGCTTCTAAGCAATAAACGCAATACAGCAGAGTTATACCAAGTGTTCTTCACCACTCAAGCTGATATGCAGTTTGTGCAAGAACCTTTGGATTGTATCTCCAACTTCTGGCTTAATGCTATTCTTCTCCCAAGCATGGAGCATCGGGAAGCGTTCCTGAAGTATAGCAACGAGGCTAAGGTGATAACCCGTCCGGCATGGATGCTGATGAACGAACTAAGCATGTTTAGGGACTCTCTCTGTGGCGATATTCCTATCGCCAAGGACATCGCTGCAAGACTGGTTAACCTTCCAAGTTCATATCGTCCAGTGCAGAAGGAGCAAGCTTAATCATGTTTGGCGCAAAGCCGGTTGTGGGTGGTGAGTTTGTGTTCTCACCTTCTCTTCTCTTTTCCCCCAAGCTGGGGCAGTTCAGCCATTACGGCGAAGGCTTGAACCAGTATCATCGCTATTACACCTTCGGCGCATATTATTCCATCAAAGCGATTATCGAATCTCTGGAATGTATCCCCGGTGACTATATACTATTACCTTCATACCTTTGCCCCAGCATCATTGAGCCCTTTGCGGAAGCAGGAGTGAGATACGACTTTTACAAGATGAAAGAAGGCTTGGTGCCGGATATTGAGGATATATCCCATAAGACAAAGACAGGTTTAAGGGCTGTGTTCTTTATTGATTACTTCGGGATTCCCCAAAAGGATATTCTGGCTCCGTTAGTAGCATCTCTTCGTGCCAGAGGAGTATCGGTTATTCAAGATACAGTGCAGTCCTGGCTTAACAATGAAGCTGATCTATATGGGGACTACTGCTTCAACAGTGTCCGCAAGTTCGCTCCTTTTGAAGCAAGTGTTCTTTTCTCGTCCGTTCCTCTGAATATCAAAAGCAGCACCAAAGCCATTAAGCCCTTCCTATACCACAAACGCTATGCTCAACTGCTGCGTTTTGCTCATCTTAATTATGGTCTTTTCAAGCCCGAAAGCTTCCTGCACCATATAGACAAATCGAACCAATGCTATCACCAAAGCGGGATTATTGGCATGCCTAATCAGAACAAAGTGATGCTCGACCGCTTGGATTTCGCTGCCATGGGTAGGAAAAGACGCTTAGTATATAAGACCCTGCTTGCGCAATTACCAATAACCCCTGTATTGAAGCAGGATATTGGGGATAATGTGCCCCTGGGCTTACCCATATACTTGGAGAATCGGAATGAGCTTAAGGGCAAGCTGCATGGCATGGATATCCATTGTCCCTTGCATTGGCTGCTCTCTGACGAAATCGATAAACAAGAACACGAATACAGCTGGGAGCTTTCCCGGCATGAACTTACCTTGCCGCTTAATGTTAAGCTGCATCAGCTTAGCGACTATCTAAACAAGCTTAAGGAGCTACTATGAAGAGGATTTATTTCCGGGCTTTAGAACCCGAGGATTACAAGCTTATCTCAGAATGGAGGCACGACGAGGAAATCACCTATATCCTAGGCGGAAACCACTTTTTTGTGTCTGTCGAGCGGGAAAAGCAATGGGTTATGGATAAGTCCATCGGTGACCCCCGCAACATCTACCTTGCTATTTGCCTTGTCGAGGACGGAAGGATGATTGGCTACACCAGCATCAATAACATCGACCTGCGTAATCAGAAAGTGGAATGGGGTGGCACCATCATTGGTGACAAGAGCCTTTGGGGTAAAGGTTATGCCTCAGAAGCCGCAAAGCTCATGTTGGCTTACATTTTCTCGCAGTATCCAACCCATAAGTGCTATGCTTACTGCTTGCAAGAACACAACGTTACGGAAAAGATGTTCATCTCTTTGGGTTTCCACCTGGATGGTGTGAACCGCGATGATGTGTTCAAGAATGGCGAGTTCAAATCCGTGATGATGTACTCCATTCTGCGGGAAGAATATATTGCCAAATACGGCACTCCTGATGGTAAGTAACTTCCGGAACACGGGACTTTCATGAACGAATTTCAAATATTAAAACTGGAAGACAAAGATGCTTGGGACGCGGCTCTGAATAGCTTGCCCCCTGAGCAGCGAGATGTTTATTTCACCCATAACAACTACCTTTTGCATCAGGAAAAGGGTGATGGTACAGCGATGTGTGCTGTTTTCCGTCAAGGTGAGCATCTTGCGCTGAACCCTTTCTTGCTGAACAAGATAAACGATCTTGGTTACAGGTTGGAGGGTGACTATTATGACATCCAGGGAGCTTATGGCTATAATGGTGTTGCCACCAATTGCCATGAGCAGGATTTCATCAATGCGTTCTCCTCTGCCTGGTTGGCTTGGGCGAAACAGCATAATATTGTAGCGGAATTCATTCGTTACAATCCTGTGCTCCGCAACGAACAGCTTTGCCCCTGGGCTCCACCCATCGATGTGTTGGATAATGTACTTATTCATCTCACCAATCACGAAGACATCTGGAAGAATTCCTACGACCGTGGGGTACGCCAAGCCGTCCATAAGGCTGAAAAGCACAATCTTGCCTTTACCATGCAGGTTGGCAGGGAGATTAAGGACACCGTGTATGCCAAGTTTGTGGAGCTATACATTGAAACTATGCAACGCAGGCAAGCGGACGGTTTCTATTTCTTTAACCAGGACTACTTTGCCAAGCTTAGAGAGTATCTTGCAGATTATCTCCTGATGGTGTATGTGGAGTATGAGGGGGAGATTATCTCCATAGATTTATATCTGCATAACAACATCAGTGTTTATGGCTTCCTGTCCGGTACCAAGAGCGAATACTTCAAGCTCAGCCCCAATTCCTTATTGCGGGATGAAACCATCAAGGCACTAATTGACAAGGGCTTTAAAACCTATTCAATCGGTGGTGGGCTTTCCCGACACGATTCCGTGTTCAAATATAAGAAGAGTTTCAGTATCAACAACGAATCTCAGTTCTACATCGGGCGCAGGGTTCATAATGATTCTGTTTACAACGAGATAGTAGCTCAGTGGGAAGATAAGTTGGGCGAGAAAACAGCAGAATACAAGCATCTTTTGTTAAAATACCGGTATGGATTATAACATGCTTTCTTCCTATGGCTTGCTTGGTGATATACGGTTGAGATACGGTTGCGATGCCCAGCACTTTGCTGGGAGGCGCAACCGCATCTCAA
>CALDSN010000051.1 GCA_937924555.1 uncultured bacterium
GTTCAGACGTGTGCTCTTCCGATCTCCTTCAGAAACCACAGTATCGTAATGATAGATCAGAATGAAGATGCATTTGATGAATTGGGAAGTGAGTTTAGCGGGTTTAAAATACATGGGGATGCAAACGAGTTCTTCATATTGCAACAAGCTAAAGTAGAAAAAGCAGATATGGTACTTAGTGTGACGAATGATGATAATTTGAACATAATGCTATCTCAGATATGCAGGAGCATATTCAAGATACAGGAGGTAATAGCCAGAGTGAATAATCCCAAAAGAGCAGAATTATTTAACAAAATGGGAATAAAAACTATCTGTCCTCCAATTCTTGCTGTGGACAGCCTGATGCTTCAGTTAAACAGCTTCCTAAAAGTTGGGAGTGACACATGAGGATTATCATAGCAGGTTCTGGCGTTACGATATACTATCTCGCTAAAAGATTTATCTCTAAGGGATACCAAATATCAATAATTAGCAATCAACATGAGGATGCGGACTATTATGCCCGAAACATAAAAGCTCTCGTGATAGCTGGAGATCCCAGTGATCCAGAGATACTAAGCCAAGCAAAAGCATTTGAGGCTGAGATCTTTGTCAGTATGACCAATAGGGATCAAGATAATCTGGTAGCTTGCCAAATGGCTAAACAGTATTATCAAATCCCGCGGATTTTAGCGGTAGTTAACGACCCAGACAATGAGGAAGTCTTCAGCAAAATCGGAGTTAAAGCTATATCAAACAGCAGGTTCTTAATTGAGACCATTGAAAGTATGAGTACCTTAGACGAGATAAAGCAACAGATATCGTTGGTTGAGGGTAAAGTTATGCTTACGGAACTTGTTGTTTCACCTGCTTCTAAGGTTGTTGGGAAGATGCTGCATGAGATACAAATACCCTATTCTGCTTTAATTGCATCTGTTTTACGCGATGATGAAGTAATCATCCCCAGGGGTAACACTATGATTATGAAAGGTGATAGATTACTAATTATAACACTACCTGAAAATCACTCTCTTGTTTTGAACATATTCTCATAAGGACCAAATATGCTATCAAGGTATTCCCATCATCTTGGTGAGAGATATGCAGCAATAGGCTCATATTTAGGGCTTATATTTCCAATAATGGCAATTGTGATGCTTGTCCCGTTGCTTACCTTACTTTTCGTTCCATCGGATGTTGTATTCGCACCTGCCTTTTGGATCCCGGCAAGTATTTTTGGCTCAGTAGGATTAATGATAAGGATGTGGTTGGGGAATCGTAGTAATGTCCCCTTGGACTTTAACGAGAGTAGTATTGTTGTTTTCATTACCTGGATAACAATAAGTATTGCAGGTGCTGTACCATATATGCTTATCTCAGGATTAAGCTTTACTCATGCGGTATTTGATTCTGTAAGCGGGTGGACCACAACAGGTTTATCCTTATTGGATGTAACAAAAGCTCCTGTTATTGTCCTGTTCTATAGAGCATGGACTCAGTTGGTTGGTGGTGCGGGAATAGCCATCATTATGCTAGCTTCATTAACCGGTTCTGGCACACATCAGATATACTCAGCAGAGGGTAAGGGAACACTGATTAAGCCGAATGTTCTTGCTTCTGCAAGAATTGTTATCTCTATCTATATGATATATATGGTATTGGGGATTGTTTTATACTTGGTTGCCGGGATGAATCTTCTTGATGCTTTGGTGCATTGTTTTGCAGCTATATCCACAGGAGGTTTTAGTAATTATACCCAGAATATCGGCTATTTTGACTCCGCCAGTATCGAAAGCATCAGTATTCTTCTCATGATACTGGGTAACATGAGCTTCTTAATGGGCTATTTCCTTATCAACGGTAAGTTCAAGAGCATTGCTCGTAATGGTGAAATAAAAGTGATGTTTGTCTCTTTGATGATTTGCATCCCCTTGATTTACTATTTTGTTGCCCAATCATTATATGATGGAAATGGTAAGGCTATCAGGGTGGCAATATTTGAAGCTGTATCTTCTCTTACGACCACAGGTTTTTCAACAGTCAGTTATACTGATCCTGCATGGTTAGATGGTGGAGTATTCATCCTGATTATCCTTATGCTGATTGGAGGAGGGACATGTTCCACAGCAGGCGGAATGAAGCAATACCGAGTTTACATGTTATATAAATCCATGATATGGCATCTCAAATCCAGCCTGCTCCCAAATAATTGCGTTAGGAAGAATTATGTGTGGGAGGGCGATCTCAAGGCCTATCAAAGTGATAATAAAATTGTCCCGATAGCGAACTTCGTTATCCTCTACTTGTCGTTCTTTGTTTTGGGGTCTTTGGTTATTGCTTTTTCTAAAGATGCCGTCACAGGGATAAACTATTCGTTAAGGGACTCTTTGTTTGAGTTTGCTTCCTCTTTGGGTACAGTTGGTATAACAATTGGGGTTTCCACCACTCATGCTCCCAACCATGTAATCTGGATCGAGACTGTGGGAATGCTACTGGGGAGATTGGAATTCTATGTAGTGTTCATTGCACTGATTAAGTTCATTAACGACGCAAAGAGAGTAACATTATCTCACTTCCTCTCTAGATAAAAGAAAAGCTCCTTATCTACGTTTTGCCAGCAGTAATGCACTTGGCCTACATATATAGTATGGTCTCCACTACGCACTTGGCTAACTACCTCACATTCGAAATTAGCAACCGCATCCTTGAGAACAGGAAGTTTATGTAACTTACCTGGAAAGGACTGCACATCTCCAGCGGAGAACTTGTCCATATCTCTTCCAGAATTAGACCCACAAAGGCTCAGAAGGTCTTTTTGCTCCATAGAGGGAAATACTAGATTGAAGTATCTGTTTTCCTCAAGGCAATCGTGAGAATATCTGCTGTGTCCAATTGAGATTGCAAACATGGGGGGCTGGATGGATGTTCGCATGAACCATTCTATCGTAATAAGGTTGTATTGTCCATCAGGTTTAACAGTGACGGCCAAAGCTACTTTGGCAGGAAGATGTATGGCGGCATAACTTGCCGGTAAATCGCTAATCTGCATCATTAGTGTAACTCCTAAGTATGTTATAAGGACAAGATAAATGACAAGAAGCGTTGAACAACAAGAAAGCATTTGCTTATATCGAAAGTAAGCATATCATTATAGTAGGATATTAATAAACCAACAAGGTGGTTACTCATGTTTGATAAGAATACATTGGATTCATATAAACCGACAGATAACAAGATGTTTAGCAGGATTGATGATGAGGGTGTTCCCTTAGATAAGAATTGGAAACCCGATCTTAGCTCTGAACTCATTTTACAGTCATATAGGGAAATGCTGTTTGAAAGAACAGCAGATTATATGGCGGTAAGCTATCAACGGCAGGGACGGATGTTTACTTATCCGCCAAATCTCGGCCAAGAAGCGATTCATATTGCAACAGGTATGGTGATTAAAGATGATGATTGGTTCGTTCCGGCTTTTCGGGAACTTGGAGCTTGGCTGGCAAAAGGAGTATCACTTAAAGAGATATTTCTTTACTTCAAAGGGAACGAAGACGCTTCCCGTTTCGTAAATGCTAAGCGGATGTTGCCCGTTTCTGTTCCAATAGCTTCTCAATTGGTGCACGCAGCGGGAATAGGTTATGCAATGAATTACTTGGATGAGAAAGCTGCCGTGTTTGCCTTTGTAGGTGATGGAGGTACCTCTGAAGGTGACTTTCATGAAGCGCTGAACTTCGCCTCTGTATGGAATGCACCGGTTATTTTTGTGGTGCAGAATAACCAATTTGCAATTTCGGTTCCCCTGCACATGCAGACCAAATCCATAAATCTTGCCATAAAGGGATTGGCATACAACATTCCCAGCATACTGGTTGATGGAAATGATATTTTTGCCATGCACGAAGTTATTGATTATGCTCGTAAACAAGCTATTGAGGGGAATGGTCCTATGCTGATAGAAGCAAGGACATTCAGAATGGGAGCGCATACCACTTCAGATGACCCAAGCAAATATCGCAGCAAAGAAGAAGAAGAGCTTTGGGCTGCAAAAGACCCATTGAAGAGATTGAAGGCATACATCACCAACAATAAACTTGCCGATCTCAGCAATGAGGACGCGCTGATTGCGGAATATAAACAAAAGATTGACAAAGAGTTTGAAGCAGCGGAGCAACATCCTGCATATAAACTGGATGATGTGTTCACTCACATGTATCAGGACATGCCAGCAGAGCTTAAGAGGCAGAAGAACAACTTGGAGAACTTCATGAAAGACGGAGGTGTGAAATGAAAGTGATGAATATGGTGCAGGCGATAAATGATGCAATGGATATCATGCTTACCGAAGATAAATCTGTTGTGGCATATGGAGAGGATGTGGGTGTAGAGGGCGGTGTATTCCGCGTAACTGAAGGCTTGCAACTCAAGCATGGGGTGAATAGAGTTTTTGATTCTCCGTTGGCAGAATCTGCCATTGCCGGTACTGCTCTTGGGATGGCAATAGCAGGATTGAAACCGATAATTGAGATGCAATTCGATGGCTTTGTATATCCGGCAATGAACCAGATACTATCCCACATTTCCCGATTTAGAAACAGAACCAGGGGAAAATTCAGCGTTCCTGCTGTTATACGTATTCCCTATGGTGGCGGGATCAATGCCCTGGAACACCATTCAGAGAGTCCGGAAGCCTATTTCGGACATACCCCCGGATTGAAGGTTGTAATACCCTCCACTCCTTATGATGCAAAGGGATTGTTGATCTCGGCTATTCAAGATCCAGATCCTGTTATATTCATGGAGCCAAAACGAATCTACCGTGCAATCAAACAAGAAGTGCCCGAAGAGAAATATAGTATCCCAATTGGTAAAGCGAAAGTGTTGCAGGAGGGAGAGCAGCTTACAATCATCGCATATGGTGCAATGATACGTGAAGTTCAGAAAGCCATGGTGCTTGCTAAACAAAAGGACCTTTCCATAGAGCTTATCGATTTACGGAGTATCTGGCCAATAGATAGAGACACCATTCGCGAATCTGTACGCAAGACAGGTAGAGTACTGATAGTTACTGAAGCAGCGCAGAGTTATGGGCCTGCCGCCGAATTGATCAGCATCGTAAATGAGGAAGCTTTCCTTTCCTTGGAAGCTCCACCAACAAGACTGACAGGCCATGATACTGTTATTCCCCTTCCAATGGGCGAGAAGTATTATATGATTAGCCCAGAGCGCATCATGTTCGAAATAGAGAAGTTGATAAGGTATTAGGGAGGCAAGCATGCGATATATATTTAAATTCCCGGATATTGGTGAAGGCTTGGAAGAAGGCAAGATTATTGAATGGTATGTGCAAAAAGGTGAGAGTATATCCTCTGGTGATGCTCTGCTAAAGATGGAAACAGATAAGGTGGTTACGGATATCCCCAGCCCCAAGAGCGGTGTAATAGCCCAGCTCTTTGGCTCTGTGGGGGAGACGGTTAAAGTTGGTAATGCTTTGGTGGAGATAGAAACCGAAGCAGCCGATACAGACACAACACAAGTTGCCACAAGTGAAGCTGTTGTGGAGGAGAAAGGCTTTGGCGTTGTCGGCACTATTGAGGTTGCAGGTGATGGTGCTTATCTACCAGCAGGCAATGAAGGTCTCTCTTCAGCCTCAAGTTCTCCGGCTGCAAAGAAAGTCCTTGCTACACCTGTGGCAAGAGCTATGGCTAAGGAGCGCGGTATTGATATAAACATTGTTCCAGGAACGGGACCAGCTGGGAGAGTTACTTCAAAAGACATTGACCGTTACAATCGTATTGATAAGACAACTCAGGATAAGCAAAACCAACCTGAAAAGTTGTCCCCAATCTCGCATACCGAAGTAGTACCTATTTCTCAAATTCGTAAGACTATAGCCAAGAACATGCTCCGTTCGAAGCAAAATGCCGCTCACATGAGTGTGATGGATGAGGTGGAAGTTTCTGAACTGGTCAAAGCTCGGGCTATTCTGAATGACAAACTGGCAAACACACACCTCAGTTATCTACCCTTCATTA
>CALDSN010000052.1 GCA_937924555.1 uncultured bacterium
CGAGATCTGATCGTGACTGGAGTTCAGACGTGTGCTCTTCCGATCTGCAAGCTGGCCATATGCACCATTTAAGAAGGAGTCGAAGGATAACAAGGGAATACCTTCATATGCACCTGTGAAATCAAAGTAAGGACTGAATAAGAGATCCATGCTTCCATCACCGTCGGAACCTGCAGCATCATCATTGGTTGCGGCATACACAGTGTGAGCAGGGACTGACCAGTAGTAGCTACCAAGGGCTGAGCCAACTTCCCAACCGGTGGCAAGAGAAGATCTTGTCCAGCGTGCGGGAAGAGTGTTGTCGCCATTAGCTTCGAAATCTACCGTATAGGGGAATACAGTTATAGGAGTTGTTGGATCTTCTTCAATCTCAAACCAACGCACATCGGAAGCAGCTTCGTTACCGCCACCATAAGCAATTACTTGCCAGTAGTAACGAGTATTATATTCAAAGGCAAAGGTGCCAGCGCCATAGGGCATTCCCACAGGGTTGATGGTTGTGGCTGTGCCTTCAGAATAGAACTGTCCAAACATGTCTTGATCATCGGTTGATAATGCAAATGCATAGTACTCAATAGGTCCGCTCAAGGGGTCAACTGACCAAGTGAAGTTGAATCCGGCTTTTGCCAAATCGGCGGCTTCGTTGGCGGGATTTCCCAACACTACAGGGAGGGGAGGACCGACAGGAAGATCACCAAATATTAACTGAACATTGGGAATGGCGAGTACAAGAGTCCCTGTAGGGGGAGCTGCAGGATCGGCATTCACAGTGTCACTATTATGCCTCAAGCTGCGATTGGTTGCAGTTGCAGTGGAGAAGAAGTTTAATCCATCCTCATCATAATCAGCTTCGTTATCTTCAACGGCGACAACGAGGTTATCGGTGTTGTTGTAAACGAAGGGAGCGCTGAGGGTAATCTCAATCCAGCCTGGTGTGGCGGGAAGAGTAACAGTTCCGGCGAACACCTGGGTCATACCGCTTAAGGGTACCCAGTCTGTTGTTGTGCTGAAGGCTGTTTTTGTGGTGTGTCCCATATAAATAGCCCAGTCGTTGGATGCAGTTGCTTCACCTACTCCATTCCAGTAGTATCTGATCTTTTCAATACGCTGATCAGCAGTATTGATTTCAGATTGCAGATACAGGCTTTGACTGTAGCTGTAACCAAAATAGGGATCGATAGGAATAGCAAGCAATGAAGTTCCGTTTCCGATTGGGATCACACCCGCGGGAAGACTGGTTCCGCTGAGAGCAACATCATAGTTGGTGCTGTTATATACCATTCTAAGAGTGGCAGATTTTGCACCTTCGCTGGTGGCAGTCATACGGACAGGGATATTAACGCTATTGCCTGTTCCCAAGGCAGCAGGAAGGTTCGCAGCACTGAACTCAAACATTGCTGCATCAGTTCCAATAATGCTGATATCGCCGGCTGCAAGGTTTAGAGTGCCACCACCAGTATTGGTGACAACTACATTTGTCCATGCGGTAGGCGTGTTTTGTATAACTTCACCGAAAGCAATAGTACTTGGCGCGTAACTGAAGATTGGTGCAGCAGGAGTCTGGCGCACTTCGATGTTATCCACCATCAGGTCATTATCTACGTTAGATTCAGTAGATACACCATAGAAGGCGATATATTTAGTTCCGGCAGTACCAAGAGGTAAAGACAAGGTCATTCCTGCAGGTGGAATATCATTCAATACATAAGTTGAACCTGCATTGTCCCATTGACGGACGACGTTGGCAGGTGTCCAGCTTGTGCCATCACCAACAAGAACTGCGAACTGATCGTCAGTACCACCTGTGGCAGGGGCATTGTTGTTGCCATAAGCCATGTAAGCCACATCGAATTTCACTTCGTAGTCGTTAGCAGGAACAGCGATAGGCGGGGAAATCATCCATCCGTTAAAGGTGCTGTAGATGTTAATTTTACCAGCTTTATTAGCAGGAGAAGTTACGTTCTTCCAATCGTCTTGAATCCAGTTACCAGTTCCGGCAGCACCAAGTACGGTCGGAGTAGCAAGCACACCACTATGTTTCGTCCAATTCGTGGGAGGGAAGGGATCACTACTAAGAGTTCCAAAATCCCAAACAGTAGGGAAGGCGGAAATAGTGGGGTTTGCTCTGGTAGTGAAGCTAAGAGCTGTTGGCATACTTGCGTTACCCGTACCATTATATGCCACAACACTCCAGTAATAAGTAGTGTTGAAGGCAAGAGCTGTTGTCGCGGTATAAGTAAGAGTAGCACCAGATGTAACAGTACCAATAAGTGTGGTTGGTGTTGCATTGGTGTCACAATACACTTTATAACCTGTGGGTGCTCCACCGGTGGTCGGTGCCGTCCATGTAAATGTTGGATATTCATTCACTAAGGTAGCTGCTGCTGCAGGAGTACTCAGGGTGACAGGACCGGGGGCTTCGGGAGTAATGTCAGGTCCAATCATCATATCAACATAGAAGGATGCAGAATTTAAACTGGTGCGGACACCTAAGTAGTAGTTACTACCAGCAAGTGAACTCAGGTCGATATTAGAATTGTACCAAGTGTAGGTTGCAGTATGGGTCAAGTTGCTACCAAGTTGGGTCCAAGTCGTTCTATCAGGTGAGTACACAATCTGGATAGCACCGGAAGTGCTGGAGCATAATGTCCAGAGGTTTAATGTGCTGGTTCCGGTAATGGTTACTTTCGGAGTAGAAAGTATATACTGACTTGATGTAGAACCATACTTATAGGCACTGGCAGCACCATTCTTAAAGTATGTTGTGCTTCTACTCCAAGTTCCGGGGTTTGCCCATCCTGCTGGAGGGAAAGTTGTGCTTTCAAAGCTTTCAGCAAGTTGGGTTGCTCCCGGAGTTGTGAAACTCCAAACAGGGCATCCGGTTGCTTCGCCATAAGTGTTATTGGGAACAACTTTCCAGTAGTATGTGGTATTTGCAGCGAGAGTGGGGGTATAGGTAGTTCCCACTTGATCATTGCTAACCAGTGTTGTTCCGGCAGTTGTGTCTAAATAGACATCATAAGCAGTCGGAAGGTTCCCTGTTAATGAGGCAGACCATGAAAGGTTCTGCCCAATAAGGGCATAGCCGCCATTATTTGGTGATACCAGAGTGGCTGCTTCGGGAGGATTAACATTGGTGATTCCCACGAATTTGATGTTGGGGCGATTATATGAGACGGCAAGAGAGGTCGGGGCAGAGCCATCATTATCATCCCACACAAACATATATGTCGGGTAAGTTGTATATCTCCATTCTACGTAAGGAGACACATAAGCAGCACTACCGCTTTCCGTAAGGATTTCTAAGTTGTCTGTTCCATTATAAGCAAAATCAGTTACATCGAAGTTGTACCATCCGGTGGCGTTGGCCGTGATAGTTGCATCAAAAATCAACGTTGCACCGGCAGAATGGTTAACCCAAGTATCTGCTGCCAAGGTTGTATTTGTTGTGGTTTTGTAGTATATCTTAATGGGGATAGTTGTGGTTGTATTAGCAATACCACAATACCATTGTATACTTGTGATTGTACCCGAAGCACCAATTTCTCCTGCTTTGTATATAGCAGCACTCTTGTAATAATTGTAATAGGTGCTAAAGGGGGCTCTTTGTGACGCTGTTCCTGCTCCAATGGTAACATCGGCGAACGCCAAAACAGTCATCAAGAGCACTAAGGCTATCAGTAATAATTTCTTCATATTAGAAAACTCCTTATTTAGATGTTTTTCCTGAAGAGTGTTTTAAATTTTGGGCTACACCTCTAAGGTTCTCCTATTGTTATACGAGTGGTGGAACGTAATACTTCTTCAATGTCGTGGAAAGCTTACGCAAACCATACCTCTGCAAGGCAAAGCCGTATGTGTTTTTGACGGTTAAGGGTGGTGGAAACACCTTCCACAAAACGATTACAGCACAGACTATATAATAATGTGCGATGATTATTAGGCAAAGTGTGCTTGTTTTCGCTTTGAGTAGGGGTTCCGAATGTACAGACATTTGTTTGATTTTGAAGTTCAGATTGGGGGTGGGGCTCGGAAGCCGGCTGGTTAATAAACACAATTTGCATACTTCTCCTGTGGAAGAGCTGCGGCTGCGAATAAAAACCTATCATACTCAAAGTACTTCCTTTGGCTGGCTACCGAATACAAAAAACATAAAAACACGCGCCGAATAAACTTCGTTAACTCGGCTAATATGAACACTTAACCCATGGCTAAGCCACGAGTGGACACAGGTGGAAACTACACCAAAACCGATAGTGATTCTTTAGAGCTTAGTGTCAAGAATAAATCTCCCCTCTTCTCTTGCTTTTGTCTTGCTATAGAGGAATTATTTCCACGAATTGACGGAAGAGTGATTGCGATTACGATCAGGAGAATATCCTTCAAAACCGTACTACATCTCTGCTGCGCAGCTATCTGATGCATCGAGTGTAGATCATTACATTTCAGCAATTCCATAGTTATGTGTTGATGGGGATCACTCGGAGGAATTACATGATCATTACATAATCATTGCATGTTTCATCCGTAATAAACATGCAATGATTATGTAATGATAACAGGCGGATAAAAAAAGCACCCCCCGCTAAGCGGAGGGTGCGTATGGTAAGCGTATTTAACGCTTATGGCTTATTTGTTCTTGTTACCGTAGAATTTCTCAGTTTTGCCTGTTCTCAGTAAGCTGTTGTCAATACCTTTGGCAGCAGCGGGATCAAGCACCAGGTTTCTATCGGTGTGATTGTAGGTTATTGCCGTCACCTTGTAGAACTTCTTCGCGTTGGCGGCGAAGGGAGAGGTGTAGGTGTTTGTGCTTACGGTTGTCATCGTGGCACCATCGAAGTTCATTGGATCATCGGAGGTGTAAACACGGTAGGCAAACGCATTGGTTACAGCAGCCCAAACCAGCTGAGCATTGGTGCCGGAAGCGGTAATGGTTACCACAGGAGCATCAAGGCTGGCGATGGGGGTGGCAGGGCTCATAACAAATGCAGTGTTGGGAACGTTACTAATCGCAGTGCCGGTAAAGGCAGATCCAGAATAATCAGTTAGCAGAATGGGATCGAAGGCTGCTGTCTGATCAGCTTGGTAGTAACGGACGCGGTTGGGATAGGTAGGAGTTGCAGTGTAGTAGAACACGTTCCCTTGATTGTAGTAGAAGTTTTCCCATTGGCTATATAAACGCACGGCAAGGTTTCCACCGGTATAGGCAAAGGGAGTATCCAGATTTACCACCACGGCATTAACACCGGCAGGGCAGTAAATATTACCATCGTAAACCAAGGTATAACCATCGAAAGGAAGGAAGGCAGAGGCTACGTTTGCCGCAGTGGTATGCTTCATCCATATCTTGATGGGTTTGGTTACATTCTCAAGGTAATTGTTCTGATAAACAATCGCGTTAATTGTACCTGAGGTAGCTTGCATTTCGTGAGCCAGGTAGATTGTTTCAGACATGCTGTTTTTGAACCATGAGTTGTATGGGGTGAGATTTGAGGTAGTGGTTCCGGCAATATTACCAATCTGGGGAATGAAGGTATCAGTTGGGTAGATACCAACACTAATAGCAGGCGAAGCATCGTTAGCGGTATTTGCATCACCGGCAAGTGATGCATAGCCAACCACACTATACACTGCAGCTACAGTAGGAGTCCAGCTAAGGCTATGAACTGCTGTAGCTCCGGCAGCCAGAGGGGTGCTAATGCTGGCGGTTGCTAACGTAGTAGCACCATCTTTAAGCATCACGGTGTAGGCAGATTGATCGGCGGTACCATTGTTTTGGACTGTTACGTTGTAAGTAAGAGGAGTATTTACAATGGCAAGGTTCGAACCGGATACAGCGGTGGCAGCAAGATCATTGGCAACTAATTGCTCAATGTTCAGGTTGTCGATGTAGATGCTCTGATAGGTGGAAGTATTTCCATGCTGGAAGCACAGATACTGATCGGTTCCGGCATAAGTAGCCATGTTTACAGAGTATTGAGCGAAGGTTGCGGTGAGAGTGAATGAACCAAGTTCAGTGAACACACCGGTTCCATCGAGAGCGCTTACCGTACCGAACTTCAAGGGTACACCGGCAGAACCGCTGCGGGCATAGAAGAACACCTTCATGCTGTTCATGGGAACAGTAACTATGGGTGTGATTATGCGAAGCGGGACTGTGGTGTAGCTTGAGTTGTACATATATAAGCTGTTGGGAGTACTGCTTACATAAGTGGTTGAAGTGGTGGCAGTCATACTTGCATTGCCCTTATATGCTGTCCAATCAACAGGTAAGGCAGGCGCTGTTACGCTATCGAAATTCTGGCTATAGGGTAAGCTGGTGATACGAGGATCCGGAATGGTGGTGAAGTCAAAGACTTGGAAACTGGCACTGTATGGATCGGGATATTGGACAGGATCGCCATTAAACGGCCAGACAGCCCAATATAAGGTCTGATTGTAGCCAATCACAATGTCTTCGGCACTCAGATTGAATGTTGTGTTGGTAGTAGTGTACTCGTAGTCGCCAAAGTATTCGTTTGCAGGATCGATGGGGTTTTCACCAACGAATATGCTGTAGCCATCAGGATTACCCCCGGTAACTGCAGGAGTCCAGCTAAGAATGATAGCGGCAGGGTTAACTGCAGGAGCGTGGTTTGCAGGACTGACAAGGGTCACATTCTCTGGTGCACCGGCAGGAGTCAGACGGAAGGTCAGATTGTCAATCATCAGGTCGTTATCGCCACCGGTCACGGTTGATTCGCCATAGAAAGCGAAGTATTTGGTTCCGGAAATGCCAGCAAGATCTATGGTATAAGTTGCACCGGTAGCAGGAATTGCATCATATACATAGGGCGAACCGGTGTTATTCCATTCTCTGATGATTACAGGGCTTGTCATGGTAGGGCTGTCACTCATGACAACAATAAGCTTGTCATCAGCTTGTTCCCCTGCGACAGGAGCTGTCGTGGCGTTCCAGTCTAATAATCCCATGTCAAACTTCAGTTCATAACCTGCTGTAGGGATGTTCACTGGAGGAGTAATCAGCCAGCCATAACGTGTTGTGCCATAGATGTTGATCTTAGCACTTTTGTTAACGGGTGAAGCCACGTTTAACCAGTCGTCTTGTTCCCACTGTGTACCGCTACTGTAAGTGCCACCATACAGACCATTAAGTCTTGTCCAGCCTGTGGGCGGGAAGGTTGCACCTGCGAAGTCCTGGGAGTAGGGTGTGGATGGAGTGACATAGATAGTCGGATCTGCCATCACTGTAAATGAACGAACAGTGCTTCCCACTGCATCGCCAGCTGCATTGCGGGCAACAACCATCCAGTAATATGTCTGTTCCCACTCCAAGTTTGAAGTAAAGGTATAAGGGGAAGCAGTCACTGAGGCAACCAGAGTTGTGGGAGGATTGTTGGTGTCACAATAGATTTTGTAACTGGTAGGTACTCCACCGGTAGCTGCTGCTGTCCAAGTAAGAGTGGGGCGAATGCCTTGATTCTGTGCCAAATCGGCAGGAGCTGTTTGAGTTACAGCATTGGGAAGAATCGGTGTGATATCAGGACCAATAACACGGTCAAGGTATATAGAAGCATTGCTTCCACCGGTGCCGTAATATGCGCCAATACCAAGCTGGTAGCTGTTACCTGCAAGGCTGCTTATATCAATGCTATGGCTTTGCCAGGCACCTGCTGTAAGGCTGATTTCAGTTCCGAAATTAGTCCATGTAGCCCCATTATAGTAGGCAAGCTGGATCTTTTGGTTTGCTGCTGTTACCACATAGGTGCTGAACTTAAGGGTACTGGTTCCGGTAATGGTAACATAAGGAGTAATCAGTTTAACTGCTGTGGAACCGGTGGAACGATAACAGGATTTTGTTCCTTGATAGGCATAAGTTGTGCTGGAATACCAATAGTTTTCTGCTGTCCAACCGGCAGGCGGGAAACTTGTGCCTTCGAAGCCTTCTGCAAGCTGAGTGTCATTTACGATGGAGAATGACCATGTAGGGCATCCGACAGTACTTCCATTGGTATTGTAGGGAACTACTTTCCAGAAATATGGACGACCGTACTCAGTTGTTGTGGTAGGGAATGAAGTATTGGTTCCATTGTACACCAAGTCAGCTTCTGTGAATGTTCCAGAATCGTTAAGATACACTTTGTATCCTGTTGCCGGTTCACCTGTTTGCGAAGGTGTCCATTTCAAGGTGGGGTTAAGCAAAGCTAAATCACCATCAGCAGGATAGGCAAGAGTTGCTTGTTCAGGAGCTATAGCAGCGGGTACTTCGATTAATACATCATCTAAGTATATAGTTCTATAAGTACCACCCTGGCCATGTCTGAACGCAATGTAGTGGCTTGAGCCGGCGTAAGCAGAAAGGTTCACAGAATACATTGTCCAGGCAGCGGTAGAAACGTTTACAGTCTGGAATGATGTAAATACGGCAGACTGTCCGGGCGCATCTACGGTTCCAACCTGAAGTGTATATCCTGAACCTCCATATGCCATGAACTTAACCCTGAGAGTATTAAGCGCAGGTTCAATAAGAGGGGTAATAAGAATCAAGTCTGATGCTGAATCGCTGGAGTTATACATAGCTACTCGGTTAGGAGTTGAATATCCAGTAGCAGCAGTTTGCACATAACCGTAGGTTGATGTATCCGTAACTCTCTTGGTCCAACCTAAGGGGAGGGCAGGAACAGTTACAGCATCGAAGTTCTGTGTACTGGGTAAGCTGGCAGTATAAATGGTAGGATCAACACTGCTGCCAGTGAGGTCGATCACTGTATTGGTTGTTCTGGTATCAGTGATAGTAACCGTACCGGTATGAGGACCGCCAACAACCGTGGGAAGGTATTGAACGGTGAAGTTAGTGCTCTCACCAGCACTAAGCTCCATATCCGTGGGTGCAGAACTAATACTATAGTAGCTGCCAGCAGCAACCACATTAGTAAGGGTAAGGGTTCCCCCACCCGTATTGGTGATGGTGAACTGCTTGGTTCCAGGAGAATTAATCAATCTCTGGCCAAAATCCCATGATGTAACATTGGGAGTTAGGGATAAAGCAGGGAGTGATGGGGTTTGGCGTAGCACAATGTTATCTACCATGATATCATTATCGGTATTGGAAGTCGTGGAAATAGCATAGAAAGCTACATACTTGATTCCCGCAGTTCCGAGAGGAAGGGAGACATTTATGCCAGCAGGAGGTATATTATTTAAAACATACGCGGAACCTGCATTATCCCATTTACGAACTACATTAGCTGGTGTCCAGCTGGTTCCATCTCCCACAAGTACGGCAAATTGATCGTCGGTACCTGTTGAACCGGGAACATTATTGTTGCCATAAGCCATATAAGCAACATCAAACATCACTTCATAATCGTCGCCAGGAACATTGATGGGAGGCGAAATTAACCAACCATTCCAAGTACTATAGATATTTAGTTTTGCGGCATAATTGGGGGGTGCTGTAACCGTGTTTTTCCAATCATCCTGAACCCATGAACCCGTTCCAGCGGCACCTAACACCGTGGGAGTAGCAAGTACACCGCTTTTTTTGCTCCAGTTGGTGGGTGGGAACACTGCTCCGGTAGAGCCAAAATCATAAGTAGTGGGGAAGCTGCTAATGGTGGGATCATCCATCGTGGTAAAGCCCCATGTAACAATGCCTGTTGTACAATCACCATTGCCATTGTAAGGCACTATTTTCCATACATAGGCAGTGCTGTATGATAATGGGCCGGCAGGTGTATAGGAGAGAGGAGTTGTTACAGTGGCAGTGGGCGAACCCGGCAGACCAGCTGCAGCAGTAGCAAAATACACCTTGTAACCAGTGGGTAATCCACCCCCTGAAGACCAAGTTAAGGTGGGGTTAACTGAAACCGCCGTTGCGGCATCAGCAGGAGAAGGAGTGGTGGCTGCATTGGGTACAGCAAGGGGATCTGGAGGCAAGAAGGTGAAAACTCGACGCGAGCCGTTAGCAGCGCTGCCAAGATTTGTCATTGAGCTACTCCCTGTAAACGAAGTTGTAACAGGGCTGGTTCCGGTGGTTACCCATGAAGGAGTAGTAACAATGGTAGCTACACTGCCGATGTTGCCGGAAGTGGTATTCGTAGAAATGAACACTCCACGGGATATAGCGGAAGTGCTGTTGTTATACATGGCTCCATATACGAAGTCAATTCTATTGGATGATTCGTATAGCCATACTTGCATGGTGCTTGGTGTTCCTGAACCAGGCGAACTGGCATAAGGAAAGCGTTGATCCTTAAACTCTATAACGAGTTTGCGGGGGGCTTCACTTCCAATAACTTTATAATGAATTTTACCAGTGCTTGCCTGGCAGTTATCACCTGAAATTGGGCCAAGTATTGCTGCTGAAGCCACAGGAGATGTGCTGTAACCAGATATTACGGTTCCACCTAGTCTAACGAGACCATTTGCATTTGCTGAGAACTGCGTATAGCTAGTTCCGCAAAATGTAAATGAGAATCCAATATCTGTAACAGCTGTAGCACCAGAATCCGAATAACCGGACAACAGTGTTGTTGTTCCAGAGCTCATATCTTCCAGACTGCCATTGGTGACTGTTGCGAAAGTGTATTCTGCAACGGTTTGCGCCATAATACATGTCAGGCTAATCAATAGCATGACGAACAGAAGAGTAAATTTCTTCATGTTTACTCCTTGAAGTAAATATGTATTGTTGTTTTATGGTTAGAGGAGATCTGTTGCCACTCCCCTTGGTTGTTCTTGATGTTTGTTGGAAACCGTGAAGGTCTTGTGCCTAAATGCAGCTACACCTCTGGCTGTATAATGTGCGATGATTATATCAAACAAGGCTTTGCTGATTTTTGGCATACTTCCTCCGCTATATCTCAATCTGTGATTTGCTGAGGGTTAGCGCTGTTGCGCACTCGACGTGAATTGGTAAACCTGTATATAAAGGATAGGCGCAGCTATCCTGTGGCTCAAAACTGAGCTTCTGCAAGGAGGGAACCAATATGTGCAATTCATGGTTCATAATACCACCTCATCAGCGTAACATCCTTGTGGGGGAATTTTGCCCCTCAAGGCATAAGTATCATTAATGCTATATCTCTCACACTCAACTATATAGCTGTTGATTTGTGATCAACATTCAAGCTCATTACAACCAAATAATATAGTCAATTTGGTGTCAAGAGGAAAGTTTATTTTGGGTTTCCCTAGCTCTTAATGCATGATCATTACCTAGTCATTGCCTGTTTCATACGTAATGATTAAGTAATGATTAGGTAATGATGCCTGGGGGAGAGCGGAGAAATGGCTACAGCTAAGGATTGGGCTTATATTTCCTCTGCTTCCTGCCCGTAAATCTGTTTAAAGCGGGTTTTATCTATCTCTGCGGGTAAGCCTTCAAACACCTTCTGACCGTCCTTTAGGGCAAGCACCCTGTTGCCGTAGCGTCTGGCAAGCGAAAGAAAGTGCAAAGAGCAGATGATGCTGATGCCTTCACGGTTGATTTCGCCCAGATATTGCATGATGGAATCAGCCGTGGCGGGGTCGAGGCTTGCCACAGGCTCATCGGCAAGGATGAGGGAGGGCTTCTGCATCAAGGCACGGGCAATCGCCACACGCTGTTGTTGCCCGCCTGAGAGATGCTTAACTTGTTTGTGGGCAAAATCCTGCAACCCAACCCGTGAGAGGTTGTGCAGGGCAAACTCGTTATCTTCCTTGGTGAATCCGGAAACAAAGCTGTGATAACCAAGCCTTCCGGTTAACACATTGGTGAGCACACTGAGGTTTTTAACTAAGTTGAATTGCTGAAAAACCATGGCGATATTGCGGCGGTATTGGCGCAGCTTAAGTCCCTGCAAGGCAAGAATATCTTCCCCATTGAAGCTTATCTCTCCGCCGCTTGGTTCAATCAGCCGGTTGATGCAGCGTAGGAGGGTGGATTTACCGCTGCCGGAAAGCCCCAACAGGATAACAAAATCGCCGGTGTCCACGTGCATGGACAGCTTGTTCACGGCAAGTATCTTACCATCATAGCTCTTATTAAGCTCGCGGATGTCCAGAAGTCTGTGGTTCGCAGTATTCGTCATTTTAGCAGCGAAGCAGGGTCCATATTCATGGCTTTAAGGGTGGTGCGCACCACATCATAATCCTTGTCCGTGGCACGTTCCAAGCCGTCAATGTCATAAAGGGATTTCAGGATTGCCTTGCCGTTGGGGGTGGATGCAAAGTTATAGAGGGCATCGGCAACTTTAGTATCAAGTTCGGGGGGAAGGCTGTTGCGGAAGGTAACCGTGTCGTTGGGTATCCAATCCGTGAAATCCACGATGCGAATCTTGGAGAACACATCTGGATGAGTTTCTGCAAGCTTTTCACGGGCATCCATCGGCTTACCCGTTGCGTCTGCAGGAGACCAATAGGTGCAGGCAACATCCGCTCTGCCACTGTAAACAGCAAGAATTGCTTGGGGGTGTCCCCCGGCGAAGACATGATCTTTGGGGCTAACATTGTGCTGCTTCAATACGGCAGAGGGGTAGATGTAGCCGGAAGTGGAGGCAGCATCGGTGTAGGCAATAATCTTACCCGTCATATCCTCAATCTTTTGGATCGGGGAATCGGCTCGCACGACAAATTGACCGCGGTATTTATTCAGCCCATTGCGCAGGGTCATTAGCTTCACTTGAGCGTCAAACTTCTGTTTGGCAAGCACATAAGCATAGGTTGGCAGCCAGGCGATATCCGCCTGATAGCTGCCCAGAGCTTCGATAACTGCCGCATAACTGGTGGGAACCGCCACCTTGAAGTAATAACCAGTTTCCTTTTGCAGGTATGAAGCGATAGCTTCTCCGCTTTGCACCACTTTGCCCGCTTCCATGGAGGGGACAAAGAACATCTTTATCGGGTTCTGTTTGGAACCAAGTTTGCGGTTTGCTTTAGCCAATCTGGCATCTTCACTGCTGCATGCAGATATCAGCAAAAGGGCGGTTATTAAAAGAGTTATCAGTCTTTTCATCTCAGGTAATCTCCTATAGTCAGGCTAGCGGATCACAGTTAATGGGTAGGCTAAACATGGTCAAGTAAAAAAAGCTTAACTTACAGATAATCCCACTCTTCAAAGAGGGCATCAATAACCAGAATGGGATTGCTCCAGGTGTTTCTGAATGTTTCACGGGTGGCACCATCCAAGGTCTCACCCTCATGGTTGAAAATGCTAGATGGCAGGATGATAACTTCATCCTTCTCCGGGTGTAATTGTTGTTTCAGGTCGCTGAAAGTGATCAAGCCACTAACGCTGATATCCTTGCCAAAGAAATGATTATGAACTGGCTGCACCCGGATTTGCTTTTCCTCCAAACGGCTGTTTAATTCTGTAGCTATCTGTCGGATCAGCTTGGTTGCGCTTAATGAACTTATCATCAGGAAATTAGAGCTTGCCTTTCTAAGCTCTTTCAGTAGGCTACGCTTCTTTTGGCGGAAGTTTAAATAGCTTAACCTCAGCATACCGATGCCATTCTCCAATTGAGGGTAGTCACCATAATATTCATCTTCGGGAACATCCTGTCCGGCAAGCACAAAAAACTCATCCGCAGGATAGATTACATCTGTGGCGAACTCCTGCCTCACCTCTTCAATAATAGCCAAGGTTTCCCTTGCCTCCTCGGGAGTGAACACTCTGAGGGGGCTAAGCCTGTCTCTGAAGCGGGTTAAACCCACGGGAACGATGCCGATGGAGAAAAGCTTGAACTTGGCAAGCATCAGCTCTCTGAGGCTTTTGCGTAACTCTGCACCGTCGTTGTAACCGGGGACACACACAATTTGCAGATGGAAACTGATGCGCCGGGCATGTAAGCGTTTGAGGATAGCCATGGCATCAACGGGATTGGCAGAGCGCATCATGCGTTGGCGCAATGCGCTGTCTGTGGTGTGCAAGGATATATAGAGGGGAGAAATACGCTGGTCTATGATACGTTTGAGGTCAGCTTCATCGAGGTTGGTGAGGGTGATGTAGTTCCCAAACACGAAGGAGAAAAGATAGTCATCATCCTTGCCATATAGGCTTTCCCGTAGATTGGGGGGCATCTGGTCAATAAAGCAGAAGATGCAAGAGTTCATACAATCACGATGCCTGTAGGACTCGGGTTCTATGCCTAAGGGACGGCTGTTTTCACGCCTAATCAGCACATCTCGACGCATCCCATCTACATCCTTGATCTGTAACTTTAGCTCATAATCAGAAGCCAGAAACTCTATATCCAGGAAATCCCGCACGGGGTGATCATTGATGGATAGCAGGCATTCACCTGCTTTAATCCCTGCATCCGCAGCAAGGCTCTTGGGCATCACGCTCTGCACTGAAATCGCCATCAGGGTCTGCTCTCCGGTGTCTTATTCACGGGGATTTCCACAAAGAAGCGAGAACCCTCGTTGGGTGTGCTCTGCGCACTGATGTTTCCCCCAAGGAGCAGCACAATCTGCCGGGAAAGCCCCAAGCCAATACCCAAGCCTCCATAGGGGCGAGTTATGCTGTTATCCGCCTGCTCAAAGATGTCGAAGATGTGTTGCAGCTTTTCCTCTTCTATGCCAATTCCGCTATCCGCAACTTCCATGCACAGGATGAGGTCGCTGTTCACTGCGGGTTTGGTATAAATGCGCAGGGCTACAAAGCCAACGGAAGTATATTTGATGGCATTGGAGATGATGAAGCTTAATACCCGTTCCACCTTCTCGCAATCAAGCTCAATCATGGGGATATCCGGGCTGCACTCCATTATGGCATTCAGGTTCTTTGCCTGGATGAGGGGCTGGAAATGGTGCCATAATTTATGTGCCATATCCGGGACTTTGCAGGGGCGTGGGTTCAAGGTGGTTTTGCCTAACTGCAGATTGCTGAGGTCAAGGAGATTGCTTATAATCACCAAAAGCTTTTTCCCGCTATCGATGATAACATTCACATAGTCTGCCTGCTTGTCGTTCAGCTTGGTATTTTGCAGCATTTGGGCAAAGCCCAGGATGGCGTTCATGGGGGTGCGAATCTCGTGGCTAATATTGGCTATGAATGCGCTTTTCGCCTGTGCTACATCATCGTGTCCTTTAACCCGGTTCTTGCTAGAAGCCGTTTTGTCACGATTATGCGAGTAGCGGTGCGAAGAGGTTTTCTTCATGTGTTGCGTATCCTGTCATAGCGGAACTTAAAGCGCTTGATACCTTCAAAGATGGTTCGGGCAAGCCTATCCTGATATTCCCCGTTTGCCAGCAGCTGCTCCTCTTCGGGATTGGAGATAAAGCCCATTTCGATAAGGATGGAAGGCATGAATGCTCCACGCAGTACATAGAAATTCGCTTGCTTCACTCCTCTATCCGGGGAGCGTGTACCTGCCACAAGGTTTTGTTGCACATTGGTAGCCATCAGGTTACTGCTTTCCAGGTGTTCGGTCTGGCTCAGGTCGCTCAAGATGAAAGCGAGATCATCATATTTACTCTTCGCTGCGCTACCACCTTCATAAAGCTCCACAACTCCGTTCTCAATGGCTTCCACAGCACGGGCATCGGAGTTTTTGGCAGTGGAGAGATAGTATGTCTCCAAGCCTTTGGATTGGGATGCGGTGGAGCTATTGGTGTGCAGGCTTACAAATAAATCTGCCTTGCGTTCGTTGGCATACTTGGTTCTATCCTGCAGGGACACAAAGCGGTCATCGCTTCTGGTAAGCAGCACATTCATCCCCAGTTCTCTTTCCAAAAGTGCTTTTAGCTTCTTGGCAACGGCGAGGTTCACATCCTTTTCGTTGGTCTTGTTCTTTCTCCCCACAGCTCCGGGATCTTTGCCCCCGTGTCCCGGATCCAGCACAATGGTAATCACGCTATGGTCTGTGGGTTTATCCACAGTAATGCTTTTTCCTTTAACCTCTATCTTCTTGCCGAAGTGCACCTTCAGGCGTTCGGATACAAACACCGAAGGCAAATACATCTTGCCGGCTTTCTTCACCAGTGGATAGTGCATATTGTATGACTCATTCTTGAAGCTATAATAAGGAGAGGCATCCAGGAAGATAAACTGCTCGTCGTAGATATGCAGAAACACCCTGCCTTCGTTCCAATCCAGCTTATTTATTGCCTTCATCACCTTGCCGAAACTTTCCAGATCCACATAACGCACATTATTGATGCTTGTTTCGCTTAGGGTCTGTGCTTTAGTGTCGCCACGCACCATAATGCTGAAATCTGCATGCAGACATCCTGCCAGCAGGATAGCCAACAGAGTTAATATCCATGTTCTGTTCATAATATTTTGCTCCCGGAGGGGTTAAGCATTTCTATTGCAGCGCCGGTTTCTGCTTGTACATTCTCTCTGAAATCCGGCGTCCAAGCATCGGAGCAAGAAAGCTCCTGAGTAAAGATATTGGTGAAACCCAAGGAAAGAGCTGTTTCCAATGCCGAGTTGTATTCCTGTTCCGTAATGCCGCGGTTCAGTTCCGGATATTCTTCTGCAACCCCGGCTGGATAATACTGTCCCATCAGGCTGATATAGGTTTCGGAACCAAGCATATCGGCTATCTTATGTAAACTTGCCTTTGTGCCACTTAGGGAATTGGGAAGCACCAGCAAACGGATGATCAAACCACTTTGAGCAATCCCATCGGCATCCACTTGCAAATGCCCCACTTGGGCAAACATCTCTTTAATCGCTGCTAAGGCTATTGTGGAATAATCTGAAGCATGAGAGTACTTTTTGGCGTAAACTCCATGCGCATATTTGTAATCTGCCAAATAGATGTTAACCAAGCCACTAAGCCCCTGCAATGTCTGCACACTTTCGTAAGCGGAACTGTTCCACACAATCGGAATAACTAATCCTCGCTGTTTTGCTTTGGGGATAAGCTCTTTCAGCTGAGGACTATAGTGGGTTGGGGTTACAAAGTTTATATTATGCGCACCCTGGGCTTGCAGTTCCAGCATAAGCCCTATCAGTTCCTCACTGCTTATCACCTTACCCCAGCCTTTGGTGCTGATGTTGTAATTCTGACAATATACACAGCGCAGATTGCACCAGGATAAAAATATGGTTCCGCTACCATGCTTACCGCTAAGAGGCGGTTCTTCTCCATGATGCAAGGCAGCAAGATTAAGCATAAGCTCACTTCCGGCACCACAGAATCCGGTTTCCAGATAGCGATTCACCCCACAGTTACGGGGGCAGATGTTGCAGCTTATTGGGAGAGGGTTTTTCATCAGAGCTTTTTGGCTAAACTGAAAGCTCCCGGCAGCAGTGATGCAATGTCTGTTTTTACGCAGCCATGCTTGTTTCCATATATCACCGGAATCTCCGGACTGAATTCATATATCACCTGCCTACACGCTCCACAAGGCGGGAACACCTCTTCCGAATCCACATACACTGCGATGCAGCGATAGCTTCTTTTGCCATCGCTAATTGCCTTAAAGATTGCAGTGCGTTCGGCACAGAGGGTTAATGAATATGATGCGTTTTCCACATTGCATCCTGTTACCACGCTGCCATCTTCACACAGCAGGGCAGCCCCCACCCGAAAGCCGGAATATGGGGCATAAGCCTTCTCGGTGGCTGCTTTGGCAGCATCCAGCAGTTCTTGTTCTTGCGCGCTTAAATCTATCATATTTGTATCCTCCTCATCCGAGCAGGGCAAGGATTAATCCTCCCGCAATCACGGAGCCTATCTGACCGCCTACGTTTACGCTAACCGCAGGCATCAGCAGGAAGTTGAAGGGGTCTTCTTTTTGTCCCATCTGGTGTATCACCCTGGCACTCATAGGAAATGCGGAAATGCCGCAGGCACCAATCATGGGATTTATCTTTTCTTTTCTAAAAACATTCAGCAGCTTGGCAAACAGCACTCCCCCGGCGGTGTCGAACACAAAGGCTACCAAGCCCAAAGCGAGAATCAACAAGGTTTGTGGCACCAGGAAATATTCTCCCTGCATTTTGCTGGCAATGGTGATGCCAAGCAGGATGGTAACCAGATTGCCAAGCTCGTTTTGAGCAGATTTACTTAGGCTTTCCACAACTCCGGCTTCCCGCAGCAGATTGCCAAACATCAAAAAGCCTATCAGCGCAAGCGATGCCGGCACAAAGATACCCGCAATGATGGTGATGGCAATGGGGAAAATGATTTTTACAATCTTGGGCACATCCCCCGCATGATAGTCCATGTGGATTTGCCGTTCCTTTTTGCTGGTAAGCAGCCGGATCACAGGAGGCTGGATGATGGGCACCAATGCCATATAAGAATAAGCGGCAACGGAAATGGGACCAAGCAAGCTTGGCGCAAAACGATTGGCTACATATATGGAGGTGGGTCCATCCGCAGCCCCGATAACCCCAATACTGGCTGCTTCCTTAATAGGAAATCCCATAGCAGCAGCCATCACGATGGTTACAAAGATACCAAACTGTGCGGCAGCACCAAAGAGCAGCATAAAAGGATTCTTTAAGAGTGGAGCAAAATCTATCATCGCTCCAATGGCGATAAAGATTAACAGGGGGAACAGCTCGGTATCTATCCCGGCTTTGAATAAGATGGTAAGGGGACCATGATCTCCAATGGCAGCAGAAAGCGGGATGTTGGCAAGGATGGTGCCAAAGCCTATGGGCAATAACAAGGTGGGCTCATACTGACGGCGAATCGCCAACCAGATAAGCACCAAGCCAATGATGATCATGATTACTTGCCGGAATTCGAAACTCAACAAGCCGGTAAACAGTGTTTCCATGCGGAATTCTCCCTTTGCATCTATGCTTTGCCATATATTTACATTGCCAAAGCTTGTCAAGGTTTGTGTTCTATAGGTGGATTGTATTGTGGTGCCGGTTTGAACATTCAAGCTAGGCATTGTCCTAAGCTCCCCTGTTCCAATTACGGATGTAATGCGCGTGAATTACGGATGCCACGCGTATTTCACGCGTAATGCACCCGTAATTGAAACAGGCAAGGGGCAGGAAATATTACACAGAGAATAGCGATGAGCCGGAACACCGAATTCATTCGGTATCGATCTACTACAAAGCTATACGATGTGCGTAATTACCAAAGATGTGCCGGATAAATCCGGCACCGCCAACCGGTTAAAACCGGTGTGCCGGCAGCTTGAGCGAGCATTGCTCGCATTAATCAAATGACTCCACCCTATCAGTCAACCGGGAGCTTGATGGCTCAATACTGACAGCCCCAAGCCACGCTTCGTTTAACGTTTAACTACTAATTCTTAACTTAAAAGCTTGCTTTGGCTCAAAATGTGCATATGTTATCAGCATAACTTTTGGGCTTGCGCCCTAAGCATAAGAATAGGATCGTGAAAACGCGTGCATGTGGAAATATCTCCATAGGTGTTTGTTCGATTTCTGGAAAAGTATTGTATTTCTTACTTGACAGGATTCTGATCATTCGCATCATGGGAAATGTTCATAAAGTAACTAATGTATAAAGTGTGTAATGTGCGATGAAACAGTTTCTTAACTTTTCGAAATCAAGCCCCGGCGATTGCCCAATAGGCTGCCGGATCAGATCTAAAAACGTTGTTCTTTTGCTCCCCAGGGTGCTTCGGCACCATAGTGAGCCAAGGGATACAAAATTAGTATCTTAAAAGAATTGTATCATTTCCTTTAGGAGGAATGTTATGAAGAAATTTATATTACCGCTCCTGCTTCTTCTTGCCGTAGGCATGCTTGCAGCGGTTGAATCAGACCCGTCCGCAGTAGTCGGATACGTGAAGTATGACATCGTGTCAGGCAACTCAATGGTAGCTTTGCCAATGGACACAAGCCTAGCACTTGCAGGCGATGTTGGAGCATTAGTTGGAGCAACCACAGTAAGCTACTGGGATAATGACGCCCAAGCTTTCGTTGCCGCAGAATACATTGACTGGATGGGAGACTGGGACAACAACTTTGCAGTCACCAACGGAATGGCTTTGCTAGTTTACTCAGATGCTCCTACTGCTGATTTCTATAGCATAGGTGCTCTGCCTATTGCCAATCCTACATATCCCATTGTTGCCGGCAATAGCATGCTTATGATCCCTCTTGATCGCAGCGATCTCGCATTTGCTGGTATGGTTGGAACAGAAGCTGGTGCCACAACAGTTAGTTATTGGGACACAGATGCACAGGCATTTGTGGCTTCCGAATACATTGACTGGATGGGAGATTGGGATAACAACTTCGCTACAACCATTGGTAATCCCTTAATGGTTTATTCTGCTGAAGGCGGAGTTACATTCCCTGCACCTCCTGCAAGAACCAGTAACACATCTAGACATAAGTACAATAAATAAGGAGATCAATAATGAAGAAATTCATATTGCTAACAGGATTAATCCTGATCTTTGCAGTAAGCTTGTTTGCTCAAGCTCCATCGAAAACACTAACCCAAGAGATTAAGTTGACAGTTGGTCAAGCTGGATCTATTTTTGACTATGTTACAGCTGCTTCTCCTGCTCATACTGCGAATTATTTCTTGAGTGTATACAGCCCCAATCAAGGGCTTACTCGCTCAACACTTACCCATCCTGCTTCTATCATACGCGTATGCAAGACTGGAACAGGTGCAAATGTGAAGGCGGTGGCTTCGATTAATCAATCCTCATTTCCTTCTGCTTGGGCAACTGGTGAAGTTCTTGTTTTAACTCTTACCTACATACCTACAGGTGAAACTTTAACACGTAATGTTACAGTGCCTTCCGGTGGTAGCTGGAGTCAGATCAATGAAAATGCATGGGTTGGCGTACCGCCTTTTCCAGTAGCTCCATCAGACACCTGGAACTACAACCTCAGCTTCAACGTTCCTGCTGGTGCTTACACCATCAATGGCGTGGGTGCACCTTACCTGTTCACCGATGCTGATGGCTTAGAGCCCAATACTCTTATTGGTAACTACACCATTTCTGCAGCTCCTGCCGGATTCCATTGGGTGGAAAACCCCATCGCAGTGGCAGCCGGGGATTTCATCCTTGCCGGAAAAGCAGATTACATCTACAATGCCAGCAAAACATTTGTACTTGAAGCAGATCCTGTAACGGATATTCCCCTTGATCCATCAGGTACTATCCCTGCACCTGTAGGTGTTGTGATTGTTCCCATAGATCCTGCTACTGACAATGTTCCTGCCGAAATTTTTGGCATTGACATATTACTAGCAGCTCACAGATACATGATTACCTTCACAGGTATTCATGATGTAGTTGTCTATAAACCAGCAGAATATCTCAACGAATGGTGGACGTGGATTGTTGTGGGTGGCGTCGTAGTACCTGCTATACCGAATCCTCTTGGTGCTGCAGTGCCGTCCTACACATTCCCTAATGTTAACTTTGATGCCAAAGGTGACGTGAAGGTTTACATAAATGATAACGAAGTGCTTCCCGTAGAGTTCAGCAGCTTTGCCGCAACTCTTACTGCCCAGAACTTCGTGAAGCTTACTTGGGTTACCGAGACTGAAACCGGTGTTTCCGGTTACAACGTGTATCGCAGCGAAAGTGCCGATCAGGCTTCTGCCGTCAAGATCAATGGCACCCTTATCGATGCTACCAACACCAGCTCCACCAGCACCTACAACCATGTTGACAATGCCGTCAGCCCGGAAACCACATACAGCTACTGGTTAGAAGTTGTGGAAATGGACGGAACCACTTCCTTCCATGGTCCCACCACTGTTTATGTGGAAACCCCTGCCAGCATCGTTCCCAGCTTGGTTACCACCATGGGCAATGCCTATCCCAACCCCTTCAAAGCCAACACCAGCACCAATATTGCTTATGAAGTGAAAGCCGGCGAAACCGGAACCATCACTATCTATAACATCATTGGTCAGGTCGTGAAGACTGTTCCTGTAAAGGAAACCACAGCTCCCGCCACCTTCACCTGGAATGGCAGAGACAGCAAGGGCAACGTTTGCGCAAGCGGTATCTACTTCTACAAGATGAGCACCCCTTCCAAGAACGTTACCAAGAAGATGGTTATTGTTAACTAAGCCCTTGGCTTAAAGAACAACCCATAGATATGAAAGCCCCGCAGGAAACTGTGGGGCTTTCTGTATGTTGAGAAGTCGAGGGGTCGGGAGGTTGAGAGCTTTGTCTCTGCGGAGCATTATCCACCTGTTAAGCTGCTAAACTCTAACTTTATTCCAAATCTGTCACCAAAACTGAAATCTGTCACCCGCTATATGGTATAGGGAGCAAGATACATTAAGACCGGGTGATTGTACTGGATGCCTTGTAATGTATAAAGACTAATGGCAGGCACGTAAATACATTGACAAAAATTGCAGTTTACAGACCTTGTACGATACAGAAAAAGTGGAGTAACTATGGATAACAGGATTTATGAATACGTTAGTGTGTTCATCATGGCATGGCTGTTTGTTTATGGCTTGACGCCTTTTATAATCCGCATGGCAAATGCCTTGAACTTTGTAGATAAGCCGGAAGCCCGTAAGATACACTTGAAGACGGTGCCCCTTTTGGGCGGACTAAGTGTGGCATTGGGCTTTATCCTGCTTTGCATATATGATGTATTGATCTCTCCCGGGAGGTATTTTGATCGTCCCATGCTTGGCTATCTTGCCGGCACGATAACCATCGTGATGATAGGCTTGATAGATGACCGGCGGGGGATGAAACCTCTGGTCAAGATGTTCGGTCAGTTTGCCGTAAGCTTGATGTTCATCCTCAGTAATTTTGGTTTGGGAGAGCTGAAGCTGATGTTTGGCAGCATCTATGTATCCTTGCCCTTAATGGTGCTGTGGATGGTGGGCTTGATGAATGCGCTAAACTTTCTGGATAACATGGATGGGATAATCAGCGGGATGGCAGGTATATTGGGGCTGGGCTTCTTTGCTTTTGCTTTAACCAATGCCACCCAGGCAAATCAGGATGCCATGGCGTTGATGGCTTTGATTTCATTAAGTTTCTCCGGTTCGGCATTTGGATTTTTGCCCTATAACTTCAATCCGGCTCGGATCTTTTTAGGTGATGCCGGGAGCATGTTTATTGGCTATTTTCTTTCTTCCATGGGTATTCTGATGGCGCAACATGCGGGTAACAGGTATAACGACAAGTTCTTCTATCTGCTTCCCGTGTTATTATTGTCCTATGCCATATTCGATATATCCTTGGTGAGTTTTACCCGAAAGCGTGATGGCAGACATGTGATGCAGGGTGGTAAAGACCACAGTACCCACCGGATAAATACGGTACTGGGGTCAATCAAAGTGACCGCTGCCATCATCTACACGATTAATGTGCTGATAGTGCTTACCTCAATTATCATATTCCGTATCGGGAATCGCCAGTTATTAGTGATCTCAACTGCGATTTTCGCTGCCTTTTTTCTGTTCTTTGGCAGAAAGCTGGATCAAGTTCCGATAGTGGTTCCGGCAAACCAGTTAAAAAACAAGGGGTGATTATGGAAGCTGTAATCTTGGGTACCGGTTCTGGTCTTCCGCAGGTTGATAAAAACCTATCCGCTTTGCTTGTGGAGAATGAAGGATCGTTAGTTCTGGCAGATTGCGGGGATGGCACCACCAAGCTGTTACAGCAAAGAGGGGTGGGTGCCGAAGATTTGGATGCGGTATTTATCACGCACTATCACCCTGATCACGTTAGCGGACTTTTTATGTTGATTCAATGGCTTTATCTGGAGGGAAGGACAAAGCCGTTACCACTATTTCTGCCTGAACGACCAGCGGCATTTGTAGAGATGTTGCAGCTTATGTACACCTTTCAACAGAAGTTTCCCTATAAACTGCAGGTTTTGGAGATGGCGCAAACAGAGCTGTATTATGATTGGATATCGGCAGTACCAACAGATCATCTGCATGGTTATGCCCCAGTTATCAAAGAGCACAGCCTCAGTAATCAGATGCAATCATGGTCGATAAAGTTTAGCTCTGCCAATGGTGATCTCGTGTACAGTAGCGATCTGGGGACCACAGATTGTATTGCGGGTTTCATTAAAGGTGCTCACACGGTGATTGTTGATGCCGGGCATCCGGTAGCAGAGCAGGTACTGAAGCTTAAGTATCTGGAAATTGGAAGAGTGATCCTAACCCATGGGATATCGCCAAGTTTGGCATTACAAAAGCATTTATTGGAAGAGGCACCATTTGAGATTGCCCAAGAGAGCATCAGTTATTATGTTTAGAAAACTAACCTTGTTTCTATACCTGATACCGGTTTTATTGCTATTCTCCGGTTGTGAGATAAACAAGCTGAAGAGTGCGGAAGAGCTGTTTAATGCCAAGAGATTTGCAGCAGCCATTGTGGAACTGGACGACTTGGTGGAAAGCGGTAACAATGGAGCAATCGTAACCAGAGCGGAACTACTGCGCTCCCAGAGCTATTTTGCCTTGGGAGAAGCAGCGGTAAGCAAATCGAACTGGGTGTTGGCTGAACGTTTTTACAAGCTTGCCAATTCCGAGGAAGCGAACCTCAAGTTGGGTGATTTGTATATGCAATTGGGGATGGATGCCTTTAAGAATGGCGATCCAGAGTTGGGGAAACAATACTTGGATTCCATCATCAGGGAAGCTCCTCTAAGTCCATTGGTGCCGGAGATATTATATCGGCGGATTGGCTATTTCATTGATGTTGTGAACAATCAGGATGCTGCATGGCAGGATTATATGAAGTTGTATGATAACTTCCCCAACAGCCCTTATGAAATCCAAGCACGTAATTATGTGACAAAGTTCATTCCCTCCAAGCTGGAGTATGCTAAAGTGCTGGCAAAACAAGAGTACTACACTGATGCCTTAAACCTGCTGTTTGAGCTATCCAAGTATCCCTTGGTGGATAATGATAAGCTAAACCTGCAGATATCTGAGGTTTACCAGAATCAGGCAGAGAAGTTCATCGAAGCTCAAGACTATGTGGAGGCAGATCGTTTGTTTCGCATAGCGATGCAATATTATCCTGCCAAGAAAGAGCAAATCACTCGCAGACTGGAGGCAATTACCTCACTATATGTTCGGCAAGGTAATAGCCTGCTGGAGGCAGGTGATTATGCAAATGCGCTGATTTACTACCGCAAGACTTTTGATATTATCCCCGATTATCAACCTGCTTTGGATGCTATTAACAAGCTTCTGACAATCCAAGAGAACAAAAAGAAGGCTGCTGATCTTTATACAGAAGGGGAAAAGCTTGAAGCAGTAGGGAAGCATGGGGAAGCCGTTAGAGTATATAATAATGCCTATAGCTTGGATGCAAAGCCGGAATACAAGCAGAAAGCAGCTCAGATGCAGAATTTGATTGATGCAAAGTCTAATCCCACGGCTTTTGCGCAAAAGATTATCGATGATTACCGAGGTGGCTTGCTGAATAGCAGGATTCGCAGCAAAAAGCTGGAACTGCTGAAGAAACACAAGGCTGCCGAAATCAGGGATAGCGGTTGGAAGATATTGCTTTCTACCGGGCAATTCAAATATGAAGCCCGGTACGACTTGCTAACCCCCACAGAAACATACCTCTATGTATGGCAGATAAACCTGCGGGATAAGAGCATTGTGCCCCTAAATAAGCTCTCGGAGGCATTGTTAAAATGAACATGAAGCTACAACTAATCCATCACCTGAAAACTGAACTGCTTCTATGCTTGCTGGTGTTCATGATGTTGCCTATGTTCTGCCAGACTTTCGATATACAGGCATTCTCTGATAGCACCAAGTATGGCTGGTTGAATTTCAAAGACCGGGAGACATACCGAGATCAACTTGAGGCCCGGAAAAACTTGTTGCAGATATATGAACTGGAAGCAGTGCCGGTCAATGCCAATATAGTAAAATCTGCCCTGATCCCCGGATGGGGGCAATTTGCCAGCAAAGCACCCACTAAGGGTACATTGATTCTTAGTTCAGAATTGGTTCTGATAGGAACATCTTTGTATTTCTGGGATCGGGCGATGACCAATTACCGTTTATACAAGAATGCCACTCAAACGGAAGATATCCAGAAGTATTATAAAGAAGCACAAAGCCCACACCAGTATTCTCAGATAATGCTGGGCTTTGCCGGAATAGTGTGGATTTACAATGTGTTTGATGCCATCCAGACAACCCAGCAATATAACTCCAATCTATGGCTGGAGATTATGGAAAGAAGCAAAAACAATCCGATTTCAGTTACTCCCGATGGGATTGAGGTGAGGTTCTGATGCGCACAATTCGCTTATTCCCCAGATTATTACTCCTGCTCACGGTGGTTCTTGTAAGTGTTTTCTCTGCCTCCTGTGGTTTGAAGCGTAGTAATCCTCTTGATCCTCTTGGTAATTCTAACATTGTTGTCCCAGATCCGGTGATGAACCCCACTGCCACTGCATCTGCGGCACATGCATCCGTAAAAAGTGTCACCTTGAGGTGGACGGCAAATAACCCTGACAATACGGATGGATACTACATCTATAGAGGCCTGAATTACTACTCGGCATTTACTCTTGTTGGTACGGTGAGTAATGCTGAGAACACTACCTTTGTGCATACCGGTCCAACTGTCCAAGCCGGCTCACATTTTTACTGGTACAAGATCTCTGCATATAAGACTTACCCATCAGGTAATCTTGAGGGTAGCAGAACTGATGTTTCTCCGGTGAATATTCCCGAATAGCATATGCATTCCCCCTTTTACCAAAGCGAACTGAATGACCGTCAGTTAGAGGTTGTTACGGATACCGAGAGTGCCATCTTGGTGCTGGCGGGAGCGGGTTCGGGCAAAACAAAATCCATCATCTATCGTGCTGCCTACCTGATTAGGGAAAAGCAGGTGGCACCTTGGAAGTTGCTAATTGTAACCTTTACCAATAAAGCCGCCCGCGAACTGCAAGAGCGCTTGGAGAACTTGCTGCACATCCCCATGCGAGCTTTGTGGGTGGGGACGTTTCACTCTATCTGCTCACGTATCTTACGCTTTGAATCCGCACACCTTCCCTTTAACTCCAATTTCTCCATCTACGATGATGATGCACAGAAGTCCATGCTGAAGAAGTTATATAAGGAGCATGGCTTTGATGCTCAGAAAATACCGATTAACCGCATCCTTAGCAAGATTGGACGCTTCAAAAACAAGCTTATGCTGCCAGAAGACCTGAAGGACTATGCCGCCAACGAAGACAAGGAGTTTAACAGCTTCCTTAACATCTACCGATTATATCAGCAGCAACTCCTTCTAAACCAAGCGATGGATTTTGACGATATCCTGCTCTTTACCGCCAAGCTGTTTCAAAGTAATGAGGCAGTGCGCGAGAAGTATCGGGCGCAGTTTCAGTATGTGATGATCGACGAGTATCAGGATACTAACGAAGCACAGTTTGAGATTGTGCATCAGATTGCCGGAGGACATCAGCGTGTATGTGTGGTGGGGGATGACGACCAGGCGATATACAGTTTCCGTGGGGCTACCTTGCGCAACATCCTGGAGTTTGAGCGAGATTACAACTCTGTGCGCAGTATCCGCCTGGAGCAGAACTATCGCAGCACCGGGAACATCTTGGCTTTGGCAAATGCCGTTATCAAACACAACCGTCGCCGTCACGCCAAGGAGCTTTGGAGCGACTTGCCGGAGGGTAACAAACCCAAGCTGAATACCTTTGAGAACGAGAATCAGGAAGCCGAAAAGGTGACCGATGCGGTTAGAGAACTTGCTGCTTCCGGCATAGCCCTTCGCCAAATGGCTATTCTCTATCGCACCAATGCCCAATCCCGTGTGTTCGAAAGTGCGCTTATGCAGGCACGAATCCCCTATAGTATTGTGGGAAGCTTACATTTCTATCAACGCAAGGAGATTAAAGACCTGCTTGGGTATCTTGCCTGTTTGAACAATCCTGCAGATAATGAGAGTGTGTTGCGCATCATCAACGAGCCACCCCGAGGTATCGGACAAACAAGTGTGAACAGGCTCATCAGCTTTGCTGCCAAGACCCGCATCCCGATATACAATGCAATCCAGAATGTGGACGCAGTGGAAGAGCTTAACTCCTCCGCAAAGAAGCGTATTGCCGATTTTGCCTCTCAGATGGAAAGCTGGCGCATCATGGCTCAGAAAAGCCCTGTCCTGGACTTGGTTAAGGTTATTGTGGAGCAACTTGGTTTGGTTGCCTTATACCGCAAAAGCAGTGATCCCAAGGACATTGCCCGCGCAGAGAACCTGATAGAATTCGTAAGCTCCGTAAGCGAGTTCAGCGAGCGTAGTATGAGGGATGAGGATAAAACTCCGCTATTGGCGGATTTCCTGCCTTTTGTTGCCCTGCAAACTGATATGGACATGGTGAACGAGAGCACGGATTCCCTACGCCTGATGACCTTGCATAATGCAAAGGGATTGGAATTTGAGGCGGTGTTCATTGTTGGCTTGGAAGAGGAACTGTTGCCGCATCGCATGAGCATGGATAGCCGCGAGGAGATTGAGGAAGAGCGGAGATTGTTTTATGTGGGGATTACGCGTGCTAAACGCCACTTGTACCTCAGCAATGCGAGAAGCCGAAGGATGTACGATACTTTCTATTTCGCCAAACCAAGCCACTTCATCGGCGAGGTTGACCCAGCTCTGTTCGATCAACCCGGCGGTGAAATCGGCAGAGCTCCCACTCCCAGAGCCGTGAACAAGCTTGTTAAAAACAATCGCGAGAGCCAGAAACACTATCGTATCGGGCAGAAGGTGTACCACAAAGAATATGGTGTGGGCACGATACTGAGTGTAAATGGCGAAGGCACTGATGCCATCCTGACCATCACCTTTGTGAAAGGTAAGCTTGCCAAGATTGTCGGCTCTTTTGTAAGCACCGAGCCATAATATCCTTTTCTTTTAAGTAGTTAGAATCGGTCATTTATGCCATATAAACGTGTTACCTGCACCATAGTTACATCTTGCCAGTTCCAATGCTGCAATCTTGTGGCATCGCTCCTGCATGAATTACATGATCATTACCTGATCATTACATACGAAACATGCAATGATTAGGTAATGAATAGGTAATGATCCAAGGTGCGTAGTTTGGGATAAGCCTGAAGAACTAAGTTAGTATAGACAGAAGCAAGGAAAAATATGCTTTACTCAAACATCTCGGAAATCATAAAAGGTTCAGAGTTTATGAACCAAGTGACTGCATTACCCATTGGCAGTGCAGCATATCAGCTATATCATCTTTCACAAAGTGCCCGGGCATTGGTGGCGGTGCACTTGTGGCAACACAGCGGTAAGAACCTGATTATCGTCTCACAGGACGATATTATTGCCGAAGATATTTGGGACGACCTCTGTGCCTTGGTGGGTAAAGAAAACGCCCACTATCTGCCGGATTATGAGATATTACCGTATGAGGAACGCTCTCCGCACTATAGCATCCGTGCCACCCGCATGGAAAGCATTCTGAGCGCTTTGGAGGAAGACAAGTCGGGGATATACAGCCTCTCAGTCCGTTCATTTGGACGCTTTCTTCCCGGGAGGGACAGTGTTAAACGGCACATCCTCCACCTGAGAAAAGGGATGGAATGTGATCCCGAACAGCTGATGCAGAGCCTGCAAAATATGGGCTATGATATTGAGTATCAAGTATCCAAGGTGTATCAGGCAGCCAGGCGTGGAGGGATTGTAGATGTGTTTAGTCCGCCTTCTCTGCATCCCGTTAGAATTGAATTCTGGGGGGATGAGATTATCGGGATGCGGCAATTCTCACTCGCTACTCAACGCAGCATCGCGGGGGATGTTAAAGAGCTTACGCTTATCCCTGCACGGGAGCTTTGCTTGGATGAGGTGGATAAAAGCTCACCTATTATTGGCAAGGTGCGCGAAAAGGGATTCTTTGAAGGGATAGAGAACTTCTATCCCATGTTGAGCAAGGGTTTGCAGCTCTTTGCCGATTACTTTCCTGCGGATGAGCGTTATTTGATATGGAACAATTACAATTACATTTACGAGGAATATGAAGCCCTGATGGAGCAGACCCTCTCTGCATATAAAAAGACTGCCAAACTTACCGGTAAAACCAAGCTTCCTCGCCCTGAAACCCTGATGGCAGATGAGGCTGCCTTTATGACCTTGAAGGCTTCCAGCGGAAACCTGTATTTGTCGCAGAGCGAGTTTGTGTTGCCCTTCCCCACAAAGAACATCAGAGCACCTTTTGAGGCACAGCCTGCCTTCGATGCTGATCTCTCTGTATTGGGTAACAGCCTGTTGAGCCAAATGGGTGAGGGCTGGAGAAACATCCTGCTGTTCGACAACCAAAGCCAGGCAAAGCGTATGCAGCAAAGCTTGGGCACCGATGGGTTTGAGATGCATATCGGGGTGCTACATGAAGGCTTCAGCATCCAGGATTGTAAGCTGAACCTTTGGACAGACCACGAGATATTTAACCGCTATAAGCGTAAACGCTATGCTCCACGTTACTCTCCCGGAGAGAGTATTGTGGATTATGAAAACCTGAAACCCGGTGACTATGTGGTGCATGTGGATCACGGCATTGGTGTGTTCGAAGGCTTGAAGATAATCAAGCTGGATGGCAGCGATGTGGAGTGTCTTGTGTTGCGATATGCCGGGGATGACCGGGTTTATGTGCCGACCTTCCAGCTTTCACTTGTATCGAAGTATATCGCAGAGGAAGGGGCAAGCCCCACTCTGAATAAGATTGGTTCTGCGAAATGGACGGCTACCAAGCATCGGGCAACACAGCAGATAGAGATGATCGCTGCGGATATCGTTAAGCTGTATGCAGAGCGGAGCTCACGCGTGGGGATTGCTCACAAAGAAGATACGGAATGGCAGCGGGAGATGGAGGAGTCGTTCATTTACGAGGATACTCCTGATCAAAGCAAAGCTACCAGAGAGATAAAAGAGGATATGGAGCAAGCAGCCCCGATGGAACGCTTGCTCTGTGGTGATGTAGGTTTCGGCAAGACAGAGGTGGCGATACGTGCGGCTTTCAAAGCAGTATGTTCCGGTTATCAGGTTGCGGTTCTGGCACCTACAACCCTGCTGGTGGAGCAACACTGGCGGGTGTTCAAGGAGCGCTTGGCGCAGTATCCGGTAAGGATTGGAATGTTCAGTCGTTTCCGCAGTCCGGCAATGGTAACCAAGGACTTGGTCGGGGTGCGAAGCGGTGATGTGGATATCGCCATTGGCACTCACAGGCTTCTATCCAAGGATGTGCGGTTTAGCAAGCTTGGGCTGCTGATAATCGACGAGGAGCATCGCTTTGGGGTTCGGCATAAGGAAAAGCTCCGTGCCTTGCAGAGCAACGTGGATACGCTTTACATGAGTGCAACACCTATTCCCCGAACACTGAACATGGCACTTGCCAAGCTGAAAGAGATATCCTTGATGCAGACCTCCCCGAAAGAACGGCTACCAATCCGCACCATCATTACTCCCCGGGATATTGATGTCATTAAGGACGCAATACGCAGAGAGATTGACCGTGGTGGGCAGGTGTTCTTCATCCATAACCGGGTGCAGACCATTGAGACTGTTGCGGAAGAACTGCGGCGTGAAATGCCCAAGGTGCGCTTTGGGGTTGGGCATGCCCAGATGCCGGAGCACCATCTGGAACAGGTGATGGATGCTTTCGTGAATAAGGAATATCAGGTGTTAATATCCACCACCATTGTGGAGAATGGCATAGACATCCCCAATGCCAACACCATCCTGATAGACCGTGCCGATACCTTTGGTTTGGCACAGCTATACCAAATGCGGGGAAGAGTTGGACGCAGCAACCGTAGAGCTTATGCCTACCTGCTAATCCCCAAGGGCACCACCACTGATGCCAAGAACCGCTTGGAGGCTTTAACCCAATATGACTATCTGGGTGCTGGGTTTCAGGTTGCCTTACGCGACTTGGAGCTTCGTGGAGCCGGGACAATCCTGGGCACCAAGCAAAGTGGGATTATCCAAGCAATCGGCTTCAACTATTACAACCGCATCCTTGGCTCAGCCATAGAAGCAGTGGAGAATGGTGATACTTCTTCTCTTTACGAGGATATCAGCCCTGCTGCCAGACAGAAGGTGCGCACGGAGATAGACCTCTACTTCCCGCCGGGATACATAGATGATGATGAGGAACGGCTTAGGATTTACCGCAGGTTAAGTGAGCTGGACAAGCTGGAAGATATTGATGAGTTTGAAGCAGAGCTCTTGGACAGGTTTGGGGATATCCCTGAGCAGGCTAAGTGGATGCTGAACTATTTCAAGCTGAATCAACTTACCAAGAAGCATGCCCTGCTGAATTGCCAGGTTAAGAAAGATAAGCTGGTGATGGAGTTCGACCCCAAGCGTATGCCACCCAAGCAGGAGCTGTTGCGCTTCACCTCCAGGATATCTTTGCCCGTCCGTTTTGATGCCGGGAAGAACCTTAAGCTCATCGTGGAACTGAACCCCGAGCAGAGTTACATAGACCAGTTTGAAACCGCTATCGAGATACTAAAAGCATAATCCCGTGGCAGCTTAGAGGCTGCCTTTTTTTTATCTACTTGCTTTTGTGCCCTTTTTTAGGTTGACAAAAACGTATAAGCACAGCCGCATGATCGGATTACGTTTAAAGGACGGTTCCATGGCGCGGTTATTTGCCAAAGACTATCACGACAAATCCACAAGCTGGTATTTCAACCATGCCGTTATCGCCTTGGAAAATGGCGACTTGTGGTATTGGAAGTCCCTGGATGAAAGCGGCTTTTACCACCTCAGATTCTTCCCATGTGCCAGTAAGCGGGAGTATTTCTGCGACCATTTAGACATCGTTTATAATCCTGAAACCGAACTGATAGAATCCCACACCTGCTCCGAATGCCAGGAAGACGATTCCTGCCGCCATTATCTATCCGTGCTTCGTTATGCCTATCTGTATCTCAGCACTGCCATCTTTGAAACCGAGGTGGTGGAAACCTGCGGGGGCAATGCGCTCAGCGGTGACGAGGCTTGGTTGGGCATTGCCCGCAATGCCAAGATATACCTTGAGGGTATCTACAACCCGGAAGCAGATAAGATTCGCTTCTATCACAACGACTTTACCTCCTTCGATCCCGTGCTGATGGGCAGGCTGTATGCCGGGGAAACCCCTGATGGCATCTCCAAGCGCAATATTAGCAGCTATCTTGCCAACATGCAAGCTTTTGGCGATGAGGAACTTCGTCTCTTCAGCTTTCTGAACACCCACCGCGCAGCCTACAGTGCAAAAGGCCAGTTCTGGTCATTGTACAAGAAGGACTTCCCTGCTGCCCTATCCATCATGCAGAATTGCCGTCCGCGTTTCGTAATTAAAGAAAGCAGTGAGCCACTCATCTTCTCCCCGCATCCCTACCCCTTAAGTTTACGGGTGGAACCTGCAGGGGGCAAGCATTTCAGCCTTCGCGCTGTTATCATAGACGAGCTTTCCATTTGGTTCCCCGGACATCCCACCTGGTTGTTTTTCCGCAACCGGGTTCACCGCATTAATATCCCTCTCCGTCACGAGGTTATCGATGCCATCTTCGGCACAGGCTTAACCCTGAAACCCCGCGACCTGGTGTATTACCGTAGCATTGTGCACCGCGAACTGCACGAGCAGGACATCTATTTAGATTTCGACCCCAGCATTTCTCTGCCGGAGATAGTAAGCGATGCCCCCCGCAAACGCCTGCATCTTAAAAGGATGGGCGACCAAGTGTTGGTGGGTGGCTATTTGGTGTTCACGGGTGAGAAGGAGATACCTCTATCCGTGCTGCGTTTCCGTAAACCGCTGGTATATTGTCACTATGCGGATGGTTCTTTGGGGGGAGAGGCTTGGTTCCATCTTGCCCCGGAGCTTTTTGAGAGCACGCGAAAGCTGCTTGCCACCCTTCCCGAGCCGGAGATGAACCGTTTGGAGCAGCATGCAGAACTGGTGTTTGCCGGCAGCGAAAAGCTGGCAAAGCTGCGGGAAGCTATCTTTGAGCTTAGTGACCAGGATTGGGACATCCGCATCGATCCCGAGCTGAACAGTGAGTTTGTGGCTAAGATACCCTTGCAGGTGGAGCTTATTGCCCGCCGTGAGGACGATATAGATTGGTTCAGCTACGATATCCGCTACCACTATCAGGACATCAGCTTCACCCACGAGGAACTGCGCAAGTTCTTCAAGAGCAAAGAGGAATTCCTGCACACCGAAGGCGGACGCATTGTATTCATCAGCAATCCCCAGGTATTCTTCGAGGTGGAGTCCCTCATCACTAAAAGCGAGTTGAAAGCGGATAGCATCTACCGTGCCCGCATGATCAACCTGCCATATTATCTGAAACTAAGGGAAGAGAATCCTGCCTTCCGCATGAAAGGTGACGACTGGCTGGAAGGCTTGTTCGAGGCACTTCTCTCCCGCAAGTTAGCTTCCAGCGAAGCCCTTCCCATATACCTGCAAACCGTCCTCCGCGGCTATCAAAAAGCCGGGGTAAGCTGGATAAAGATGCTTTCCCATTACCATTTGAACGGCATTTTGGCAGACGAAATGGGCTTAGGTAAAACCATCCAAGCTCTATCCGCCATCCTCAGCACCGCCGAGGGCAGGATATCCCTGGTCATTTGCCCCAAGACCCTGCTCTATAACTGGGCAGCGGAGATAGAGAAGTTTCACACCAACATTCCCTTTGCCATTGTGGAAGGCGATAAAGCAACCCGCACGGAAATCCTCGGCAGCCACAATATAAAGCTGTTTATCATGAGCTATTCCATGGTGCTAAGCGACATAGCCGTACTGCGCAGCATGGATTTCGAGTGGATAGTGCTGGATGAAGCGCAGAACATCAAGAATGTATCCGCCCAACGCACCTCTGCCATAAAGAAGCTTAATGCCCGTCACCGCCTTGCTTTGTCCGGCACCCCCGTGGAGAACAATCTTACGGAACTGTGGTCAATTCTGGATTTCCTAAACCCGGGCTATCTGGGCACTCTTAACAAGTTTAAGCAGAACTATCTTTCCGCTGAGGATAACACTCAGGCAAGGCATTCTCTGCGTAGGATGGCTGCTCCCTTCATGCTTCGCCGCATCAAGAAAGAGGTGCTGTTGGAGCTTCCCGACAAACAGGAGCAGATTTCCTGGTGCAAGCTTAACCCCGTGCAGGAGAAACTGTATTTGCAAATTCTGGATATGGTGCAGAAGAAGCTGCTACCCAATGGCACCGAAATGCCCAGTTATGTGCATATCCTTGCAGCACTTACCAAGCTACGACAGTTGTGCAATCACCCCCATTTGGCGAATCCCGACATTCTCCCTGAGATTGAGGCTTCCACCAAGCTGGAGCAACTGGTGGAACTGGTTACAGAAGCCACGCAGGCAGGCCATAAGGTGCTGGTGTTCAGCCAATTCGTTCAGATGCTTGCCATTATGCGCAAGGTGTTCGATTCCCTCGGCATCCGCTATGCCTATCTGGATGGACAAACCAAGGACCGGGTTACTCCCGTTAAACGCTTTGAAACAGATCCCGAGCTGAAGCTGTTCCTCATCAGCCTCAAGACTGGCGGCACCGGCTTGAACCTTACCGCTGCGGATACGGTTATCCTCTATGACCCTTGGTGGAACCCCATGGTGGAAAACCAGGCAATAGACCGCACCCACCGCATCGGGCAAACCAGCAAGGTGCAGGTGTTTCGCCTCATTGCCAAGGGCACGGTGGAAGAGAAGATAGTCGCTTTACAGGATTCCAAACGCGAGATGTTTGAATCCATCATCGAAGGTGGACAGAATGTGCTGAAAGCGATGAACATCGATGATTTGAAGCAGCTTTTCAGCTACGACGGCAGTTAGAAATCCTTTCACTTTCCTATAAAAGCCATAGCATCGCAACTGCCTCTTTCTTGGAGGAATCGCATGATCATTACCTGATCATTGCATACTAAACAGGTAATGATTAGGTAATGATCAGGTAATGATTCCCAGAGCGGGGATAAGCTCTCTTGATTTAGGTTGACTAAATTGCAGCCCTCCCGTAAATTGAGTTAAACCGAGTTTTACTTATAAGAATGATAGATAACTGGAGGTTATTATGCTTCAAGGTTCATACGTAGCTTTGGTTACACCCTTCAAGGATGGCAGTATCGATTGGACTGCTTTGGAAGGGCTTATTCAGTTTCATATCGATAACGGTACCAATGGTATAGTGCTGTTGGGCACCACCGCCGAAACCAGTGGTTTGGCTTCCGATGAGAAGGATGCCTTGCTGCGCTTTGCCATCAATAAAATCGCCGGACGTTTGCCGGTGATGATTGGCACCGGCACCAATAACCTGCATCAAACCCTTGCTGCAACGGCAAAAGCCAAAGAACTGGGTGCAGATTATGCCCTGGTGATTACCCCCTATTATATCAAACCCACTCAAGCCGGGATGATTGAATACTTCGGCACCATTGCCAAGAAAGTGGACATCCCCATTGTGCTGTATAATGTCCCCGGTCGTACAGGGATAAACCTCAGCGCAGCCAGCACTGTGCAGCTTGCCAAAGAGCATCAGAACATTGTAGCGGTTAAAGAAGCGAGTGCCAGTTTGGTGCAAGCCACGCAGATTATCCGCGATGCGCCACAGGGCTTTGTGCTAATGAGCGGGGAAGACGCGCTAAATATGCCGTTGATGGCAATTGGAGCAAAGGGAACCATCTCCGTTACCGCCAATGTGGCACCCAAGCTGATGAGTGAGCATATCGCCACCTGTTTGGCAGGTGATTTTGCCACTGCTGCCAAGCAACATCTTGCCTTAGCAAAGCTGAACGACTTGATGTTTCTGGAAACCAACCCCATCCCCGCCAAGGAAGCCCTGCACATGATGGGCAAGATAGCCTTGGAATACCGCAGTCCCATGTGCAAGCTGCAGGACAGCAACCGCGAAATCCTGCGTAAGGGCTTGCAAGAATATAACTTCATCTAAAAGGAAAAGACATGAGTAACAAAACAAAGCACGGCTTCGAGCTGATTGAGAGCCGGGAGATTAAAGAAATAAAGATTACTGCCCATCGCTATAAGCACCTTAAGAGCGGTGCGGAATTGATGCACTATGCCTGCGACGATAACAACAAAGTGTTTATGGTTGCCTTCAAGACCATCCCAGAGGATGATACGGGCTGCCCGCATATCTTAGAGCACTCTGTGCTGAATGGCTCGCGCAACTTCCCATCCAAGAATACCTTCATGGAACTGATAAAAGGCAGTATGAATACCTTCATCAATGCCATGACCGCCCCGGATGCCACGATGTATCCCGTTGCCAGCACCAATGACAAGGACTTCATGAACCTGATGCGGGTGTATATGGATGCAGTGTTCTATCCCAAGATTTACAGCGAACCAAACATCCTGCACCAAGAAGGTTGGCACTATGAACTGATGTCCGAAGAGGGCGAGCTGTGCTACCGCGGGGTGGTGTATAACGAAATGAAGGGTGCCTTCTCCTCGCCGGAGAGCATCATTAGCCGTAAATGCAAGCATGCCCAGTTCCCTGATAGCCCCTATGGCTTTGAAAGCGGGGGAGACCCGGAAGCTATTCCGCAGCTAAGCTATGAGAAGTTCCTGGACTTTCACCGTAAGTATTACCACCCTTCCAACAGCAAGATAGCCCTGTATGGCGATATGGATATTGATGCGGTGTTGGCGGTGTTGGATGCAGAATACCTGAATGGCTTCCAAGACCCCGGTAAGGTAATTGAATTTCCGGCGCAGAAGCCATTTCCACACATGAAGCAGCTTGAAGTGGAGTATCCCGTGGATGAGCAGAAGGATACCAAGGGGCAGTATTATCTGGCATTGAACTGGACTTATGGCGATGCCAAGGACCCAAAGCTGTGCCTATCGCTTGACTTCCTAATCAGTATCCTGATGCACAGCCCAGCCTCTCCCTTAAAAAAGGTGATACGAGAATCCGGCTTGGCACAGGATTCCTATGCCTCTGTGGAAACCGACATGCTGCAGCCAACCATCAGCTTGGTCTGCAAACAGGTGGAGAAAGAGAATCTGGAACCACTTGCCAAGCTTATCAGAGACGAATTGAAGCGTATTGCCAAGGAAGGCTTGGATAAAAAGCTGGTGGAAGCAACGCTGAACAGCCGTGAATTCTTCCTGCGGGAAGCCCAGATGCAACGCTTCCCCAAAGGCTTGTATTATATGTGGATAAGCACCGGTGCTTGGTTGCACGGGGGTGATCCGCTGAAGAGCCTTGCCTTTGAAGCATTGCTCAAAGATATCCGCGTAGCTTTGGATGAGCCGTATTTCGAGCAGCTTATCGATACCGTGATGCTGAACAATAACCATGCCAGCGAAATAGTGTTTACCCCTGTCCCCGGTTTGATAGGTATGCGTGAAGCAAAGATTGCCGAGGAACTGAAAGCCAAGAAAGCAGCGATGAGCAAAGCAGAGCTTGCCGAGTTGGTGAAGTTTAACCAAGAGCTTACTGCCTGGCAGGAAGAGATATCAAGTGCGGAAGAGCTGGAAAAGATACCCCTACTCAGCTTGGAAGATATGAAAGCTGAAGCAGCAAGCTATCCCATGTTAGTGGATAAGCGGAAAGACGTTTGCCTGCTGAAACACGAAGTTAATGCCAATGGGATTGTGTATCTGAAGGCTTACTTCGACTTGTTGCATGCCGAAGAGGCAGACCTGCCATGGATTAGGATATATACCTATCTGGTGGATTGGGTGAAAAGCAAGAACTATGGCTTTGGTGAACGCTCCAACGAGATTGATACCCATACCGGTGGCATTCACCTATCGCTGGATTTCTATAACAGCTATCAAGACCCGGATGAGATATTGCCGAAGCTGGTGATTAGAGGCAAAGCGGTTGCCGCCAAAGCCGAGAAGATGATGCAGCTTGCATCCGAATATGCTATGCAGCCGCTGTTTGACGATCCCGAGAGGATAAAGAAGCTTATCAAAGAACTGAAAGCCAAGGTGGAAGGTTCTATGCTGCAAGGCGGATTCCAGGTGGCAATAACCAGGATGTTCAGCCCTATGTCCCAGATGCACCATTGGCGTGACATCACAGGTGGCTTGGGCTTCTACCATTTCTTGGTGGACTTGGTTGCGAAGCTTGATTCCAGGGTGGAGGAAGTAATCGCCAAGATGGAAAGGATTAAACAAAGATACTTCACCATGCAGAACCTGATTGTTAGCCTCACCGCTACTGCCGAAGACATTGCCGTGGTCGAAAAGCAATTGGGAACTCTGTTTGCTGAGGTATCTACCGAAGAGTATCAAGCGGTAGAAAACCACTTCCACATCAGGAACTTCAATGAAGGTATCTATGCCCCCGTGCAGGTGCAGTTCTGTGCCAAGGGTGGAAACTTCTTCCGCAAAGGATATTCCTATTCCGGGAAGATGCTGGTGCTGAACAACATCATCAGCAACACCTATCTGTATCAGGAATTGCGGGTGAAAGGCGGAGCTTATGGTGCCATGAGCAGTTTCGGGCAAAACGGGTATCAATACTTTGGTTCTTACCGTGATCCAAACTTGGAAAAGACCTTGGAGACCTATGATACAGTGGCAGAATTCCTGCGTGGCTTCACCTGCAGTAAACGGGAGATGGACAAATATATCATTGGTGAGATATCTAGTCTGGACTATCCAGACACCCCGGAAATGATGGGTGCCAAGGCAGATGAGGACTACATTACCGGCTTCACTCAAGCTGATAGACAGCAGATAAGGGATGAAGTACTGTCCACTAAAGTTGAGGATATTCGGGCTTATGCGGATATGGTGGAAGAAATAATGAGCAAGAACCACTATGCGGTATATGGCTCTGAAGCCAAGGTGCAAGAAGCTGGCGAGATGTTCGATAGTTTAACCCCTCTGTTCAAGAACCAAGATACTAAAAACTGACATACTTGAGAGGGTATGAAACAAAAAGATAAGAAACAGATAAAACGTAACTCCGGCAGGCTGATAAACTACAGTCTGCCGGATATTGATATCCTGGATGATATCAAGGATGCGGCTGAATATAAGACTGCCAGAACCCATGAGAAGAGCAAGCATTCCTTCAAAACAGGTATGAACTTGGTGGAAGGAAGAATAACAGAGATTAAGAGCAACTATCTGTATATCGTGGAGGCAGGCACAGAAATGCATACTGCCACTATGAGCGGAAGACTGCGGCAATTCCTGTATCAAAGCCACTCCCTTGCTGCGGTGGGGGATAGAGTGTCCTTGGATACATCCCTTACTCCGGATTATCGTATTGAACATGTCTTGCCACGTAGCAATGCCTTGATCCGTTATGGTGAAGGCAGCTTCCAGAAAGAGATTGTGCTTGCTGCAAACATCGATCAGGTTATCATCACCTCTTCATGGCGCATGCCGATGTTCAAGCCGGGTTTGATAGACCGTTATTTGTGTATAGCTGCCATCCAGGGGATTCATGCCGTTATTGTGATAAACAAGATTGACTTGTTGGAGTTTGCGGATGAGCTGGAGGATCAGACTGCATACTACCGTAGTATTGGTATCCCACTTATCTGCACTTCCACGGTGGATGGAACCGGAATGGAGCAACTAAAGGAGTTATTAAAGGACAAGGACTCGGTATTTACCGGGCATTCCGGCACAGGTAAAAGCACTCTAATCAACTTCTTTGAGCCAAGCTTGAACCTTGCCACGGCTGAAGTTAGCGACTTCAACGAAAAAGGCAAGCATACCACCACTCAAGCGGTGCTGATCCCATGGAGTTTTGGTGGACACCTGCTGGACACTCCGGGGATAAAGACGGTTAGTCTGCATTCCGATGATAAGGAGCTTATTCCCAAAGTGTTTCCCGGTTTCGACAGCTATCACCCCTATTGCCGGTTTCGGGATTGTAGTCACCGGCATGAAGATGACTGTGCTGTGCTGCAAGCCCTGGAAGAGGACAAGATACCCATTGAGCGCTATGATAGCTATCTAAGCATATACGAGGGTCTATGAAGAACTTTGCTGTGTGCATCAACCCATCTTTCAGTGACAAAGAGAGCATCTTCAATCTGCTGAAGTCATTGCGTAACAGCGGGGATATTTGCTTCTTCAGCAACGCCGATGAGCAGGAGCTTATGCCTGATATCATCCAAGCTATGCCGAAGAAGAATGCGAAGATTGACTGTATCTTAGTGTTTGGCGGTGATGGCTCTATTCTCAGAGCAAAGAAGCTTGCTTTGGAGACGGGCGCACCTATCTTGGGCATCAACCTCGGATATCTGGGCTTCTTGTCCGAAAGTGTTCTCCCGGAGATTGCTTCTTCCCTGCATAACCTCAAGCTTGGCAAGTATAAGCTGCTGCATCGCATGCTGATTAACTGCCAGCTAAAGCGTGATGGCAAGGTGGTGTATCAAGGCTTAGCATTAAACGATGCCGTGATATACAAAGCGGGTAGTCCCGGCTTGATTCATGTGCGCATCAAAGCATCCGGCAGGTATGTGTTCGATACCCGTTGCGATGGTGTTATTGCCTGCACCCCCACCGGCTCCACAGCCTATTCCTTGGCTGCGGGAGGTCCCATCCTTGCGCCTCAAATGCAGGCGATTGTGTTAAGCCCTTTAAATCCCCATATCCTTTCCATCCGTCCCATGGTGTTCCCTTCCTCGGAGCGTTTAACCATGAAGATACATGGTCTGCAGCAGACAGCTATGCTCCAGATTGATGGCGAGAACTCCTATCCTTTGTTGGAAGGCGACGAGCTGTCCGTAACGGCATCCGAGCGTACTGTTCCCTTCATTAAGCTTTCCAACCGCACCTTTTACCAAATCCTGCGCAAGAAACTACATCTGGGTAAGTGATGTTAACCGAAATATACATAAAGAACTATCTGATGCTCCCCGAGATTCGCCTTCCCTTCGAACCCGGCTTAACGGTTCTCACTGGGGAGACAGGTGCCGGTAAATCCATCCTGGTTGGCTCAATTTCCCTCATCTTCGGGGATAATAGCAGTGGATTGGAGGCATACGACAAGGAGCATTCCATCTATTTGGAAGCAAGTTTCCACCCCAATGACGATCCCCAGTTGCTCAGCTTGCTGAGAGACAGCGGATTTGCCGATGAGGATGAGGTGGTGCTGGCACGGGAAGTAAGCCCCTCCGGCAAATCTACCTACTATCTAGGGGGTAGAAAGGTCAGCCTCAGCCTGATGAAAGAGCTTAAGCCGTATATGATAGACTTTCACCACCAGCGTGATCAGCAAAAGCTGCTTAATCCTGCCTATCAACTGGAACTGCTGGATGCCTATGCGGGGACAAGTGCTCTGCGAGAGGAGTTTACATATCTATATCGGCAGATAAAAGCCGAGCAGAAGGAGCTTTCGGAGCTTCATAAAGAGATTGAGCAACAAAAGCAATTGCAGGAGTTGTATCAGTTCCAATATACAGAATTGGAATCTGCCAAGCTTGTTCCCGGCGAAGACAGCAGCCTGCAACAGGAATATGAACTCCTTAGCCATGCCATGGAGATTAACGCTCTTTCCCAAAGCATCACCCAAGGCTTGTTTGAGCAAGAGAACAGCATTTACGACCAGATTAGCAGCAATGTGGCTCAGCTATCACGCTTTGCCGAACTTAACCATAATATCAAAGAGGCATCGGACGCTCTAACTCAAGCTCTCTCAGCATTACAGGAAGCCTCTGCGCAGTTAGGGGAGATAAAGGACACGCTTAGTGCCGATCCAGATAGATTAGACTTTATTCAAGCCAGGTTGGATAGCATTAACGGTTTGCTCTACAAGCACAAGGTGCGCAGTATTGACGACTTGCTACAGCTTTTCAGCCAGCGTGCTGCACAGCTTGGTGAGCTTAGTCAAAAGGAAGAAACCGCCTCGAAGCTTGGACAACAGCTCCAAGAAAACATTTCCCGTCTTGCTGACAAGGGCGATGCGCTTTCCGCAAAGCGGACATATGCCTCCAAGAAACTAAAGGCAGAATTAGAGACTGCCATCCGCAATCTGAGCATCCCCAATGGCGTATTTGAGATTAGGATTGACAAAAAAGGTAAAGCTGAAAAGATACTGTCCGAGTACATACATCAGGTGACTGAGTCGGGACAGGATTCGGTGCAGTTCCTTTTCTCGGCAAATCTTGGATTCGAACAAAAGCCCTTAGCAGCGGTTGCCAGCGGGGGAGAGCTTTCCCGCATCCTGCTTGCTATCAAGAAAGTATTAGCTTCCAAGATGCCGGAGAAGCTGATTATTCTGGATGAAATTGACTCCGGCATTGGTGGTAAGACTGCTGCTGCGGTGGCAGCCTTTATCTCAGAGTTGTCCAGAAAGCACAGAATATTGTGTATCACTCACTTGGCGCAGATTGCCGCGGTGGCGGATTGTCATGTGGCGATCAGTAAAGACAAGGCTAAATTGAAGAGTACGGTTAGTATGTGTAAGCTTATAGCCGACGACAGGTTGCATGAGATTGCCAGAATGCTTTCCGGTAATATCAGTACAACTGCGCTGGAGCATGCCAAAGAATTAATAAATAATAGAATATAAAGAGGTTCAAGTGGATAAGAAGACGAAGAGCAGAGTTCAGGGTGTTGCAGTATTTCTAGTTTTTTTAGCTATCGCAACGGCTATCATTGAGTACAAAAACAAAGAGGGCAGACCTCAGAACTTCAACTTTAAGCCTGCTCAGCAAGAATACCGCGACCTGAAGTTTATCAACAAAGCTCAAGTTACCTTCATTGCCAATGATGTGATAAAAGCACAGGATGAGATAGACAGGATCATCTCCACACAGGCGGTGAAACAGATACGTAAGCAGAATGAAACCTCATTTGGGGCGTACATCTTTAGTGTTCCGCAAAAGAGTCTTCCAGAGATTTTGGATGGCTTACGCGGTTATGGGATGATTAGTTCCCAAACTGAACAGATTGATACCTCTCTGGTGAATATTGATTACGACAACGAGACCACTCGCCTTAAGTCCTATGAAAGAGAGCAGAACGACCTTGACGCACTGCGCTTTCCCACCGATGCCCAAAACCGCCGCAAGGAAGCACTGCATAGCCTTATCCATCAATCCCGCCTCAATCTGGATAAGCTCAAAGATGCAGAGAATGTGTTGCTTTTCATCTCTTTATCCCCGTTGCAGAAAGAAAGCAATGTGCTACTGATAATTAAGGTAATGTCGGTGAGCTTTTTCTCATGGCTGGTAATCTACTCCGTGGGTATGGTCATAGTCTATTTCGGCACCCGGTTGCTTATGATGTTCCTTGCTGCCATCGGCATCAAAGGTGTCGGTGCGGCTGGTGTTGGCGGGAACTATCAATATGGCGGATATAGCTCCTATACCGGCAGATATTCCGGCAGATACGGCTCTTCCGGAAAACGCAAAGTGAAGCGCGTGTATAAGGACAGAAAAAGCACAACTACCACAGACGATAACACAACAGAAGATAAATAAACCATTGAGATACAGGAGATAGTATGAACTTACTTGCCTGGCATGTGTGGATGATGATCGGCATCGGCTTCATCATCATTGAAATATTCGACCCCGCTTTCTTCTTCATTTCCCTGGGGATAGGCGCAATACTCACCGGGGTTGCCGCTATGCTACCTTTAATCGGTGGAAGCATACCGCTACAGGTACTGATATTCGCCATTGTCAGCTTCATTTCCTTTTTGTTCATGCGCAAGCTGGGCAAGAAAGTGCTTAGCAACACAGGCGGTGAGACCAATGTTTACGCTCTTAAGGGTAAAACCGGAACCGTCACAAAGGATATCCCGCACGAAGGAAAAGGCTTTGTGAAGATTGGTGGTGAAGAATGGTCTGCCGTCGAGGAAACTCAGCAAGCCATCGAGCTTGGTGCTAAGGTTATCGTGCAAGGGATCGACGGAAACAAGCTGATAGTAATTAGAAAAGTGAACTAATAATTATATATCCCAGTCTGTTAGCTATGCAAAGCAGGCTGGGGACTTACTTTTTCCGCGCTTGGAATCATTACCTGATCATTACCTGATCATTACATATGAAACATGCAATGATTAGGTAATGATCAGGTAATGATAGCAGGAACGCTGTCAGTTACATATAGTTAACTATTCTGCTAAAAAGAATGGCGTAAAAGAGTAATAATCCGGTATAAGAAGCGAGCTATTGTGCCGGGTGGCGTGAAAAACATCTTGACATTCCACGCCTATCCAAATTCATGACTTTCTCGATATAATTACGCATATAATCAAGGAGATAGATACAATGAAACGAACATATCAACCACACAACAGACCTCGTAAGAGCACCCACGGTTTCCGCAGCCGCATGGCTACCAAAAACGGACGCAAAGTTTTGGCACGCCGTAGAGCAAAAGGGAGAAAAACCTTAAGCATATGAGCTTATGGTGCGGTGGATCACATCTCACGCTGAGTACACCGAATTCAGAAACCCCGATTTTTCTCTTCGGACAGCTAATTTCTATGTTCCTGTGCTTATCCGGATGGGCGATTGTGCTGTGGGAATCACTAACAGCCGAAAAGTCGGTATTGCCGTGCGAAGGAACTTGCTTAAGCGCAGAATCAAAGCTTGGTTTATCCAACACCACGCCCTTCTTCCGCTTGACTACAGAATTGTGCTTAGCGCAAGAAGCGGTGCCGGTGAGCTATCATGGCAGGAATTGAGCGACCAGTTACAGACCATTTGCCAGATGTTGCAGAAACGAAAACCTGCATGACCCGTCTTATCCGCCTGCCCAACATGCTTTTTTTGGGGATAATCCGTTTTTACCAAATAGCCATTTCGCCGTTTTTCCCTCCCAGTTGCCGCTTTGAACCAAGCTGCAGCCGCTATGGCTATCAGGCTTTCCAAAAGTATCACTTCCCCAAAGCCCTCTATTTAACCGTTTGGCGCATCCTACGCTGTAACCCCTTTAACAAGGGTGGTTACGACCCTCTCCCCTAAGGAGGAACGATAATGGACAAAAGAACTTTAACCGCCATCCTGCTGATGATTATCCTGTATATGGTGTTCAGTCAGTTTGTTTGGAAACCCCAGCAAATCCGCCAGCAGCAGATGAAAGCTGCCCAAGTGGATAGTGTGAAAGCTCCAGCCCCTGTGCAGGCAGTTGCCAAAGACAGCACTGTCATCGCCAGCCCCGTGGACAGCCTGCTGCAATCCGATGCCCAACCCGCTACTATTAAGCTTTCTAATGACCTGATGACGGTCTATTTCAACAGCAAAGGGGCAAACATTGAACAAGTGGAGCTGAAAAAGTTCCTCACCCATGACAAACAACCGGTGCGCTTAATCCCAGATAATAGCGCAATTGCCGATATGAAGCTGATTCATCCCGGATCGGAAACAGCTCTGGGCACAACCGTATTCAACTACAGTATTACCCCGGATTCCAGCTCCATCAGTTTCTATTTGGGTAATCCCAATAGTCCGCAGGTGGAGAAACGCTTCACTTTAGACAAGCAGTATGGCATCGCCTTGCAGGTTTCTGCCCAAGGTATGCAGGCAATTAACGGTGTGGAAGTGGATTTCTCCTCCGGAATTGCCGATACGGAGAAGGTGAATAAAAGCAAGGTGCAGGATTATAAATTCCTGGTCTATGCTGATAACGAGATTCAGAAGACAGCCCTCTCCAAGTTCAAGAAAAAGCAACCTACCGCTACCGTCAACAGCTTCTCTTGGGCTGCGGTGCGTAGCAAGTATTTTACTCTGGCACTAAAAGAAAGCGAACCGAGCCTGATGCGCAACTATCGCACCGGCTTGAACAAGGCAACCGGCAACCCCTATTTTGTGGTGGACTCACGTCAGCCCAATGCCAAGAATAGCTGGAGCCAGAGCTTCACCATCTATGCGGGACCAACGGACTATGAAATCCTGAAGACTTATGGCAAGCAGATGGATAACATCCCGGAGCGTGGCGTAAGCTGGCTGCGTTGGTTATCCAACATCTTTGCCTGGTTCTTGAAGTTCCTGCACCGCTATATCCATAACTATGGTGTGGTGCTGCTTATCTTTGCTCTGGTGATGAAGCTGTTACTGCACCCGCTTACACACAAGCAAATGGAGCATGGCTTTAAGCAACAGAAGCTGCAACCCAAGCTGCAACAGATTCAAAAGCTGTATCCCAACGACCGGGTGAAGCAGCAGCAGGAAATGAATAAGCTGTATAAAGAGTATAACACCAGCCCTATGGCAGGATGTTTGCCGGTGCTTATTCAGTTTCCCATCATTATTCCGCTTTACAATGTTCTGCGCTACTCACTTGATATGCGCAACGCCACTTTTGTATTTTGGTTGAAAGACCTTTCCGAACCCGATCCCTACCTTGTGTTACCAATCATCATGGGTCTGTTCATGATATTGCAATCCCTGATGATGCGTCCGCCTGCGATGGATGAATCCCAGATGGACGATAAGCAGAAAGCCATGCAATCGCAACAGAAGATGATGACTTGGATGATGCCCATAATGATGTTCTTTATCTTCAAGGGCATGCCTGCCGGATTGGTGCTGTATTGGACAGCCTTCAACATACTTTCGATAGTGCATCAATACTATCTTAACCAACACTTTAAGAACAAGGAAATTGCATGACTACTATAGACAAAAGCGGAAGCAGCATCGAAGATATCATAAGTGCCTTCCGCAAAGAACATAATATCCAAGATTGGGAGCTGAAATACGAGATTCTGAAGAAGCCGAGTAATGGCATATTCGGTTTGTTCGCCAGTAAGGTGGCACTCGTACGCTTCCAGCTTCCCGATACCACAGATAGGGCACGGCTCTTTACCCACAGCCTACTTACAAAGATGGGGGTGGGTTTCGATTCCATTACTTCGCATATGGAAGGAAAGATACTGTATCTGGAGATAAACGGATGTAAAGATACTGGCTTTCTTATCGGTAAAAACGGAAGTATGCTGGAAAACCTGCAGTACTTTATTAATCGCATCTTCGAAGCAGATCGCAAGATAGAGAAGATATTCCTGGATGCCGACGGCTACCGTGAACGCAAGGAGGATTCCTTCTTCCGCCAATTCCTGCCCCAGATATCCAAGATAAAAGTGCATGGTAAGCCCCTCACGCTTGAACCCATGAGTGCGGGAGAACGCCGAATTATCCACAGGCATATTGAGCGTGATAAAGGGCTTAAAACTCTTACCATTGGCGAAGGAGAAAAGAAGCGCATAGTGATATTCTCTGCCAAACAGAGCGAAAAAGAAGTGCTTTCCCTCAGCAATGCCAAGCCGAGTAAGCCCATCAAGGCTGAGGCAACCGAAGTTCCCGAAAAGCCGATTAAACCGAAGAGCCAGAAGCCAGCCCCGAAACCCAAGACGGTTAAGGCAGCCATCCCCGAAGGCACCACTGAGGACTATCCCTTCAGAACCCCCGCGCAGCACCAAGCCAAGAAGGCTGCTAAGGAAGGGATGCCATCCGAGGGTGCTACTCCGCGTACTTCCAGACCTCGTCGCCGTCCTCCCAGACCTAAGACAGAGGAATAGCATGAAAGCAATCCACAAGGTTAATGCCGGCAGCTATTGGTCTGATGGTGGAGCCTTTATGGGTGTTTTGCCTTGGACCCTGTGGAACAAGAAGACTCAGGTGGATGAACGCCGCCGTCAAAAGCTGGAGCTTAACCTGCTGCTTATCATGCTACCTGGACGTAACATCCTTGTTGATACGGGTTTGGGTAATAGGCTTTCCGATAAGCAAATTGAGATATTCCAACCCTCTGAGTTCCTTTTGCCAATCGCCCTGCAAGAGCTGGGCTTGGTGGATACAGATATCACAGATGTGGTAATGACCCACCTGCATTTCGACCATGCGGGAGGTATCGTTACGGGCTTCGGCAGCCACGATGCCCTAAGCTTTCCCAATGCCAAATACTGGATTCAACAAAGCGAGTGGGACATGGCAAAGGCACCGGACGATTTGAACCGCGCTGCTTACAGCTTCGAGCATCAGTTAAGCTTGCTGGAAGCAGAAGGCAAGGTAGAGCTGATTGAAGGTGAGCTTGAAATAGCACCCGGTGTGACGCTGATAAGAACTGGTGGACACACAGTGGGCAGCCAGATTGTGCAGGTGGATGTTGAAGATGGCTTCTACATTTATGCAGGAGACATAATTCCCACCTATTTCCATACCTCTCCTGTGGTTACTTCTGCCTATGATGTTGCCCGTAAGGAGACCTTTGCAGCCAAGCAGATGATTTACAAGAAGCTAAAAGAGCACAATGGCGTGCTATTGCTGGATCATGACCTCAGCAAGTGGGAGATACCTATCTCCGAACTTAAAGTTTGAAGTTATAAAGAAAAGCGCAGGGTAAAACCTGCGCTTATTCGTATCGGCAAAGATATGCAGTTTGCTCGGTAACCTGCAGTTTGAAGCGTAGGTTTGCTCCCACGATAAAGGTTTCCCCTGCCTTAAACAACTTCCACTCAGTCTCCCCGGGAAGCAGCACATTAAGTGCACCGGATACTACCGTCATATACTCCACGGTGGAAGTGCCAAACTCGTAATCACCGACATCCATCACTCCTACAGTGTTCTTTCCGCTGGCATTGGTCAAGCCAATGGATTTCACCTTACCCTCGAAGTACTCGTTTACATTCAACATCAGTATCTCCTTATGTTAGTTTGCATAGTGCAAGGCTGGGGAAGGCTGTGCAAATGTCCAGCAATATGTTCATTATTCCACAATACAGGGGTAGAAAAGTGATTATTATTATTGACACAAGCAGGCTATTTCATTCATGTGCAACGGAGTGCGCTTAGTGCCAAACCCCATTAAATTCAACAAGGAGATTAAGCCAATGGACGAAGCTTCGGAAACCCCGTTGGTTGATATATTAACTCAATCCCTTAAGGCAAGTAAATCAGATTACAAACAACTATATTCCATGCTACGCTTGGTTTGCGACAATGAGCCGGACATGATATGGGCTAAGGATGTGGAAGGCAGATATATCTTTGCCAATAAAGCCATGTGCACTAAGCTGTTAGATGCTGAGGACACGGATGAGCCGATAGGTAAGACGGATAAGTTCTTCACCGATAGATCATGTCAGAAGCATGTAGGGGAAAAGCCTTGGTGTAGCAATGCCGAGAAGTGTCAAGAATCAGACCTGCGTACTATGAAAGCTAATGCCCCGCAACGTTTTGAAGAGGTGTATTTCATCGCCGGGGAGATTCGCTGTTTGGATGTGCAAAAAGCCCCTCTTTATGACGAAGCGGGCAAGATAATCGGGACAGTTGGCTCGGCACGGGATATCACCCAAGATAAGGCAATAGAGAGGGCATTGAGAGAGAGCCAGGCAAGGTATCGTGCCTTGTTGGAAGCCAATCCCGATGTGATGTTCCTCTTCAATTCCCGGGGTGATATAATTGCCTGCAAGTCCCCGGATAACAGCCTTTTGCTACGAACTCCTGAGCAGATGCTGGGTACCAATATGCGCGAATATATCTCCGAAGAATTGTTCAACACTGCTCTGGATGCGATGGATCGCGTTAAACGCACGGGGGAACCTTACACATACGAATACCGTTTGGAAGTAGGTAAAGCTGAATACTTTGAATCCAGGTTTGTGCAATGTGACGAAGACCTCTTTCTGAACATAGTGCGGGACATCACAGAAAAAAAGCGTATCACTGACGAGCTTATCCGTGCTAAGGAAGAAGCTGAGCATGTGAATAAACTTAAATCTGCCTTTCTCGCCAATATGAGCCACGAGTTGCGTACTCCGCTTAATGGCATTCTTGGCTTCTCCGAGATTCTGCTTTCAACCCTTGCTGATGATGACACAAAGGAAATGGCGCAGACCATTCATTCTTCGGGTAAAAGGCTGCTGAAAACTCTGAATATGATCTTGGACCTCTCCCGAGTTGAAGCAAATAAGCAAGAGATACAGCTTCAGCCGCTTGAGTTAAATTGCTTCATTACCAATCTGGTAAATCTGTTCAGACCTCTGGCAAGCAAGAAAAGGTTAAGCTTGGGGTTCGTATCCAACACACCTTCCTTACATTTGCTAACCGACAGCAATCTCTTGGAGCATGTGCTGAATGATTTGGTGAACAATGCCATCAAATTTACCGATCATGGCAGCGTTAACCTTAGTCTCTGCCATGATTCTCAAAGCACAAGCGCTTGTGTGCAGATAAAAGTTATCGACACCGGCATCGGGATCCCGAAAAGCCAGCAAGCAATGATATTTGATGCCTTCAGACAAGCCAGTGAAGGCTATGAGCGGTCATACGAAGGGACAGGATTGGGCTTAACTATTTCCCGTTGTTATGTTGAACTCCTTGGTGGAAGAATCTCACTGCAGAGTGAGCCTGGAAAAGGCAGTGAGTTTTGTATCAGTTTCCCTGCTCAAAGTGTGCAGGAAGAGTTAGCCGAGCAGGAAGTAGGCAACATGCCTTGTCCTCCCCCCATAATCCCTGCTCCTGAGCCACGCAAGGTTTTACCAAGAGTACTGATGATTGATGATGATGTCACCAGTCACAAGCTTGTGGACAAGATGCTGGAGGATAGAGCTATCATTGACTGTGCTTTCAGCGGTGAGGACGGCATCAAGTTAGCTCGCAAAGGAGAATACAAGCTGGTTTTGCTGGATATCCACCTCGGTGCCGGGATAAACGGTCTGGCGGTGGTGAATGCTATCAGAAGCATCCCATGCTATCAAGATATCCCCATCATAGCCATAACAGCATACTCCATGGTGGGGGATAAAGAGACGTTTCTCTCCATGGGGTTCAGTCACTATCTCTCCAAACCATTTTCACAAAAAGACTTAGTGCATATCATTGACATGATTTGATCCCTACCCCAGTGATTAGCAATCTTCTCTTTGCTTGGTAGCACTACTTGATCATTACCTGATCATTGCATGTTTAGTACGTAATGATCAGGTAATGATCAGGTAATGCTTCCAACGAAAGCCTCGGAATACCCTTCGAAAGAGTAGTTGAAGGCACGAACTGCACGGCAAATAAATTAGATAAAAGCGGAGCAAGTTTTGCTTGACATAAACCCTGTGTTTCACACTGTGTAAATTGGTGCGTTGCCATGAGAACATGTCACGCCGTAATATGATGTTAATTTAGTGTCATTAGTTAATTAACAAGAAAAGGAGATGCTATGAAAGCACAAGTACAAAGACTCCTTCTTCTGCTGGTTTTTTCAGCGTTAGTGCTCAGTGTTGGGGCCGTGGTAAGCGAGTATTCGTTTGCTTCCTCAATCGGAACATTTACTGAAATCAGCGGGGGAACCGTCCACGGAACTGTCGCCAATGATAACGACAACTTCAACGCCGTTCCGCTTGGATTCAGTTTTACCTATGATGGTGTCGTTTATGAAAGCGTAAGCATTCAATGTAACGGCTTCCTTGCCATGGGTCCCGTGGTAGCCAACAGCACAACCCCCATCAGCTCTGCAACAGGAACTAATAATGTTGTTTCAGCTTTGGGGCGCGATATCAAATCCCGCGATAATGGTGAGCTTATGTCCATAACAACCGGAACTGCTCCCAACCGCGTGTTTATCGCTCAGTGGAATCACTACAGACGCATTCCGGCAACAGCCGCGACCGACGACCTTATTTTTCAGATTCAACTTCATGAAGGTACCAACAAAGTAGTGTTTGTGTATGGCACATTTGTGTCCAATACCTCCACCACAGCACCATCTGTTCAGGTGGGTCTGCGTGGTGCAGCAAATACTGATTTTAACAACCGCTTGACCACTACCGATTGGAGCGCCACCACAGTTGGTACTGCCGCAAACAGTGCTTGCACCCTTAGTGCCACCGTGTTTCCTGCTCCCGGTTTAACTTTCACTTTCACCCCTCCCGCTTCCGGAGATGTACCTCTTGCCGCACAGAACCCCGTTCCTGCCAATAACGCAGTGAATGTTGCCATTGGTGCAAACCTCTCCTGGGTTACCGGTGGTGGAACAGTCGATGGCTATAAAGTATATTTGGGAACCAACCCGGAAGCGAATAACATCGTTAACGGAACCACCCAGACAGCTATCACATACAATCCTGAAGACTTCAGCTATAGCACCACCTATTATTGGAAAATAGTGCCCTACAACGCCGTAGGTGATGCTTTGAATTGTCCCACATGGAGTTTCACTACCTTGGCAGACCCCACTGTGACGGTGTTCCCCTATGCCCAGGGATTTGATGATGTTACACCTCCCGCTCAGGCTTTGGGCTGGACCACCATCAATGGCAACAACGACACCTACACTTGGGAAAGTGTTGCCGGTGGAACTCAGGCTGGTGCAAATGCCATGCGCTGCCGTTTTAACAGTACTTTGGCAATGGACGATTGGTTAGTGTCTCCTCCGCTCACTTTAACCGGTGGGAATGTGTACAAAGTGAGATTCTACTATCGCGCCAATGGTGCCACCACTCCCGAAAAGCTGTCAGTATATTCAGGAACTACCCCTACTGCAGCAGGTATGACCAATATGCTTTGGGAGAACCTGAACATCAATAGCACAACATGGGCTATGGCAGAAGGCGTTATCAGCGCTGCCACAACCGGGAACTACTATGTTGGTTTCCATGGTCACAGTAATGCCTTGATGAACTACATCTATCTGGATACATTCAGTATCTTCCAATTGATAGATGTGATTAATCCTCCCCAGAACTTCACTGCTAACGTGGTTAACGAGAATGATGTAGTCCTTGCTTGGGCAGCCCCAGCAATGCCTTCACGCGATTTCCTTGGCTACAAGCTGTATCGCAACACCACTTTGGTCAATACCTTCTCACCTGCCACGCTCACCTATACCGATATGGACCTGGCAGTTGGCAACTATAGCTACACCCTTACCGCAATATACGATGGCGGCGAATCAACTCCTGCTGGTCCTGTTCAAGTGACCACCTCAGCCATGCTTCCCCCTGCGAATCTTGCCGTAAGCTTACAGAACTATAACAATGTGCACCTAACCTGGGATGCACCCGGCACCGAACCACCTGTGAACAACTTCACCGATGATTTCGAGTCCTATGCAAACTTTACCCTCACCTTTGCTCCTTGGACACTGGTTGATGTTGACCTCTCTGCAACCTACGGATTCTCTGGGATTACCTTCCAGAATTCCGGCAGTGCTATGGCTTACATCATCTTTAATCCGAGCGCAACTACCCCTGCATTGGAGCAAACTCCTCACAGTGGTGCCAAGATGGCAGCTTGCTTTGCTTCCACCACACCTCCCAATAACGATTGGATGATCACACCATCCAAGCCGGTGATGGCAGGCGATGTCGTGAAGTTCTGGGCTCGCTCTTATGTTGCCGATTATGGTCTTGAGCGTTTCAAAGTTGGTGTCTCCACCACCGGAACTGCACCTGCAAACTTCACCATTATCAGCGGTGCTTCCTATATTTCTGCCCCCATCACATGGACAGAATATACCTACTCCTTGGCAGCTTATGCAGGCCAATCCGTAAAGATAGGCATTCAGTGCCTTTCCAACGATGCCTTCATCTTTTTCGTGGATGATGTGTTCGTAGGAGCTCCTGCATTAGCTCCCAGCTATCCTGAAGTACCCGTTTCCTATGCCACAGTCGGACGTGCCATCGTTAGCCCCAATGTTAACAAAGCTGTTTCAGAAGAACCTACTCGCGCTCTGCTTGGTTACAAAGTGTACCGCAACTCTGCTCTGATTGCTACTGTCAGCAGCCCCACAACATTAAGCTATGATGACCTGGCTTTGGCTCCCGGCCCTTACAGCTATACTGTAACTGCATACTATGATGGTGGCGAATCCACTCCTGCCGGTCCTGTGAACGTGACTGCTTTGGCAGTTCCCGCTCCTGTAACCAACTTTGCCGCCAACGTAACTGGCAGCACCGTTGCATTAACTTGGACTGCACCCACTGCCACAACCTGCACTGGCTACA
>CALDSN010000053.1 GCA_937924555.1 uncultured bacterium
CGAGATCTGATCGTGACTGGAGTTCAGACGTGTGCTCTTCCGATCTCCAATATTTGATAGTGATTTTACCTGTGGTGTTGTTCCAGATATTCTACTCCATCATCCCTGCTTTCCGCAAAGAGCTTCCACCGTATTTTGTACCAATTATGCTGGGTGTTGCTCTTCTGATGGGCATACTAAACATCATTGTTTCAAAGAGACTTGGCGAAATATAAGATTGGGGGAACAGAAATGCTGTCAGTTGTACCCGTAACTACTGCTAAACAGTTAAAGCAGTTTATCATGTTGCCATTCGAGTTGTATAAGCACGATCCAAACTGGGTTCCTCCATTAATTGGAGATCAGAAGAAGTTCTTTGACCCAACGAAGAATCCCTACTATCAGCATTCGGAAGTGCAGCTTTATCTAGCCATGTCCGATAAAAGGGTGGTGGGGCGCATATCGGCTCATTCAAACACTCAGCATAACAAAGAACACCAGGAGAATATCGGGTTCTTTGGTTTCTTTGAGTGTGTAAACGATCAGAAGGTAGCCAATGCTTTGTTTGATACTGCATTCGCATGGAACAAACAACGAGGCTTTACTTCCATGCGGGGTCCCATGAATTTCTCGGTAAACGAGGAGTGTGGTTTGCTTGTGGATGGTTTCGATACTCCTCCCATGGTGATGATGCGTCACGATCATCCCTACTATCAAAAGCTATATGAAAACTGGGGACTTACCAAGACAATGGATCTGTTTGCCTATCTCAGTGTTCGAGACGAGATGCCCGAAAGAATAGTGAAGATGGTAGATATTATTACCCGTCGTACCGGAGTTAAAATACGCTCGTTATCCAAGAATAAAAAGCAGATGAAGAAGGATATTGAGACTGTTTTCGAGATATACACAAAAGCGTGGGAGTACAACTGGGGTAACGTTCCCATGACCAAGGCTGAATTCGACCACATTGTAAGTGAGCTGCTACCTATTGCTGATCCTGACTTGGTGTTCATTGCCGAAATTGATGGTAAGCCAGCCGGGTTCAGTCTGGCAATGCCTAATTATAACGAAGTTCTTAAGGTCATGAACGGCAGAGTTAATCCGATTACTCTCATAAAAGCTTGGTTTGCCCAGAGAAAGATCAGTTCTGCTCGGGTGATAACCATGGGAGTTATTAAGGAATTCCAGGGACGCGGCATTGACAGTGTGTTTCATTACCATTCTTACACAAATGGCTTGCCCAAGGGTTACACTCGGGGTGAGTTTTCCTGGGTTCTAGAGAATAACACTTTGATGAGACATGTTGCTGAGAAACTGGATGCAGTTATCTACAAAACATACAGGTTATATGACAAAGCGATCACTCAGTAAAGTAAGCCTATTCAGCCAGGATCTTCTGGGAGTATCGAGCAACTTCCTATCCGCGATTGATTTTATCACCATTGCGTTTTGCGGGTGGATTCTGCTCTATATGAGTGTGGGGATTAGTTACACATACGAGCCTTGGATACACATCCCAAAGTATTTGGGGGTTTGTATCTCGGTATTGCTGATGGCATGGTTAAGCAGGCAAGCATTTGTTACCGGAAATCCTAAGCTAAATAAGCCTCTGAGTTTTCTCCGTGGTATTTATCCTGTGCTACTTTTCGGCTATTTCTTCACATCAAGTCATGCCTTTAATCGTATCATCTTTCATGATTGGCTTGATCCTTTGTTCATGGCGATTGATAAAAGTGTATTTGGTTACTATCCATCATTGGAATGGGGAAAGGAACTAAGCCAAGCATGGGCGCAAGAGCTTTTTCATGCTGCCTATTTCTGTTATTATCCCATGATTGCCGGTTTGCCCGTGTATCTTTATTTTAAGCAGCCCAAGGCATTCAAAGAGCTTATCTTCAACCTGACTTTTGTGTTCTACCTTTGCTATACTATCTATTCCATCCTCCCGGTTATCGGTGGTAGGTTTATCCCGGAAGCAATGGAGATAACCAAAACCTACAGGGCGGGATTATTTACCCACATAATGGTGTTTATCTACAGACATTCAGGTCATCTTGGCGGTGCATTTCCCAGCAGCCATATTGCCATTACTTTGGTGTTAACTGTGGCGGCTTTGAGGTTTGTAAGACCTGCGGGATATGTATTTTCGGTGATTGCGTTCTTTTTATCTATTGCCACGGTGTTTTGTCATTATCATTGGGCTATTGATGCCTGTATGGGCATTGTAACCGGTATCGGTGCATATTATCTGGCGAACTATGTGCGAGCCAAGCTATTCTTGTTAGGCTACCAATAAACAATGGAGTATCAATGCTTAAGAACTTTATAATATTGTTCACAATGGTGTTACTGGCTTGTAGTCTGTTTGCTCAAACTACACTACCAATCACCTCCTATGACTATGCCATTCCTGCCAACAATGTATCACCCATAACTATGGGTAGAGGCGCAATCAACCTTTCCAACAGCGACGATCCTTTCGCAGCATACTCCAATCCGGCTCTTCTGGCTAGCAATGAGCTTAGCTCTTTTTCTACTTCCTTCAGGCTTACTTCCCCAGATGAAATCAATTTCTGGGATGCGGTCAATATTAGCAATTCTCTTAAGGACAAACAATTTAAGTACTTTGTGGTTAATGCCAAGCAAGCTTCTTTTGGATATCAACCCGTGGCAGGGGTGCACATCAGCGAGATGAACTCGGACGGTACGAGCAAATACTATGATTATCAATTGGATAAGATGCAAGTATCCATGGGTGGAACAGATAAAAAGTATGATAAACTTAGTGCCGGACTAAGCTTGAAGTACCTTGCGGGAAGATTGGTCTATCTTGCTGAGCATCGACAAGGGAATGTGTTGATTCGCGATAGATTCATCGACGATAAAGTGAAAGGGTTTTCGACAGATTTAGGCTTCACCTTCAAACAGGGTAATTACACTTATGCTGCCTGTGCTTATGACCTGTTATCGCGCTTGTGGTGGGAGAACTATGATTCTGTTCCCTTACAGCGAAGGATGAGTATGGGTATGGGCTACGACACGGATAACAGCCATTGGAATTTCGGTTTACAGAGCAAGATATCCAGTAAACCGGAAACTACTTACCACCTAGGTTATGGCTACACTTGGAATTTCAGCCAAAGCACACCCACCGCGGAGAATTCCTCACGGCAAACCATGGATGTTCGCGTGGGCATATACAGCAAGGATTTCTATGGTACAGACAATATCAATTACACCTTTGGCGGTGGCTATTATTATAAGAATATCCGCTTTGATTTCTCTCTCAACGCCCCCGGAATGAAGATGGCTAACAGTGAGTATCTTTTTGCCCTAAGTTTAGGAATATAGGTGTTCGAGCTAAGTTTTCTAAACATCTCTCTCCTCATCTTTTCGGCAGCCACCATTCTGCCTCTGCTCATCTGGTTGTTGGCGAAAAAGAAGCCTGTGCGGGTGGTTTTCCCCAGTATCAGGTTCATCAAGCTAAGCAAAGAGCAGGAGAAAAGCCGTAGTAAGCTGAAGAACATACTTTTACTTATTATCCGAATGCTTATTATTCTAATGGTTACTCTTGCTGTTGCTCGCCCCATGCTCCGTTCCCCCAAGATTGCTGCATCGAAAAAGCATCCTCCTACGGCAATAGCCATACTATTGGACACATCTTATAGCATGGATTACAGTGAGGGAGCAAAGAGTTATTTGCAGCACGCCAAAGAAGCCCTGCTGAAGATAAACAATCTCACCACGGATGATGACAGGCTGATACTTATAAGTTCGGATGAGGGCTGGAACAGGCTAAATTCCCAGATATATTCATCCAAGTTACCCCCCTCAATCATCGATAAGATAAGGGTATGCTATCTTCCCCTCAGCTTTGAGGAAATGCTTAGGTACGCTGAATTGAAGTTGCAGGAAAGCCAAATGCCAAACCAAGAGATGTACATTATCTCGGATGAAAGTCTGGAGCCCATGCGCCTCAAGTCCTCGGTTCCCATTGCCTTTATCCCTCTTCCCGATACAGCGGATTATAGCAACCTTGCCGTAACCTCAGCCAAGGTGCTACCACAATTAGTGGAGAAAAAGAAGCAGCAAAGCATTAGTTTCAATGTGGAAAATTACGGCAGTAAGGAACGCAGGGATGTATTGGTAAAGGCGGTTATTGGTGATATCAAGGTGGCAGAGAAGTTCGTAAATGTTCCTGCTAGGCAAGCCATTACAGAAACTATTCCATGCGAGATTAGGGATGATGGTTGGCAAAGTGGATACATTGAAGTAGTAGATGAACGGCAAACCCAGGATAACAAGTGCTATTTTGCTTTTCCATATTATCTTTCTCCCCGCATAGGGGTCATCACCCAAGCTCCTTCCCTTCCCCCCTTCTTATCTTCATTGATTGAGATATATACCGGTAAAGCACCACAGATACTTCGTCCCGAAGGCCTAAACCTCAGTCAGTTGGATATGTATCAATCTTTTATCCTTTACGAGCCCGGCAGCCTTAGCTCCAAACTGCAGCAATTCCTCAGCACTTTGAACAGCCGTAAGATTGGCTTGTTGGTTTGCCTTGGCAACAACCTTGGCTCAGACATGAAGTCTCAACTTAAGGCTATGTTTGGGGTGGAGATTAAGGATTTTGCAACTCAAGCGGTTAGTATCGATATGATCAGCAAGCATCACAGTATCAGTTCAGTTATTGCTGATAAACAGATTAAAAATCGCAACATTGCTTCCTATTGGAAGGCACAAGCCCCTTCCGGAGCAGGTATAATCAATGCCCAAGGCAATCCCCTAGCTATCCAGCGGGATAAACAAAGCCTTTGGCTGTGGAATATTGCCAGTCCCAATAATGTGTTCTTTATGGATCCAGCTTTTCCCGTATTTGCTTTTCGTACATTGGATTTCATTTCCGGCACAGAGCAGCCCGAAACCTCAAGAAAGTTGGGTGAGATTATCAGCAGTAGCAAGCTTGTGCTTCCCGGCGGTGAGATGCTAATCTCTCCCAAGCACAAAACCCAACTACCGGGAGTATATGTTTTGGAACCGGGTAGTCCCCAACAGAGCATGGTTGCTGTCAATATTAACTATAATGATTCGGAACTCAGGCGGAACACCCCTTCTGGAGTTAAGAATCTTGGTGCCAATTGGCAAAACAAGCTATTCATGTCCCGCTTGGGTCATGATCTTTGGAAGACTTTGTTAGCTATCGCTTTTGCTTTGGTAATTTTGGAGCTGGTCATTGTGAAGATCGAGGAATCCCGCTCCCAATCCTGATTTGTGAGGTTAACATCATGATATTAGAACGCATCACCAACCCCAAGCTTATCCGTGAGCTATCTCTGAATGAGCTTAACCTCCTCGCCAAGGAAGTCCGTGCCCGCATCGTGGATGTGGTTTCCCAAACCGGGGGACACATAGCCCCCAGTCTTGGTGCGGTGGATTTCACCGTTGCCTTGCTGCACCTCTTTGATCCCCTTAAAGACAGAATAGTATGGGATGTGGGGCATCAAAGTTATGGCTGGAAGATACTGACAGGCAGGAATGCCGAATTTGCCACACTACGCACTTATGGAGGCATAAGCGGGTTTACCAACCGTGATGAAAGCCCCTGTGATGCCTTTTCCACGGGGCACAGTAGCACCTCCATTTCTGCAGCTTTGGGCATTGCCTGTGCCAGAGACTTGAATAATCAAGGTGGGCACTGCGTTGCAGTTATTGGCGACGGAGCTCTAACCGGCGGAATGAGCTTTGAAGCCCTGAACCATGCCGGACACCTGCAGAAGAACAAGTTCATTGTTATCCTGAATGACAATGCCATGTCCATCTCCAAAAATGTGGGTGGCTTACAGAAATATATGGCTCGCATGATGGCAAGCCGTTCCTATAACACTTTAAAGAAGCAGATTTGGGACTTGAGCGGCAGCCTGCCCTCAAGCATTCGCCGAAGGTTCATCTACGGTGCTCAGAAGCTGGAAGAATCCATGATGAACATCCTCATCCCCAACATCATTTTCGAGGATCTCGGCTTCAAGTATGTGGGTCCCATCGACGGTCACGATATTGGTCACCTTCTATCTATCCTCAAACGGGTGAAGGATTTCATGGTGGGTCCCGTGCTTATTCATGTGGTTACCAAAAAGGGTAAGGGATATGCCCCTGCAGAAAAGAATGCCTCTGTATTTCATGGCATCGGTCCCTTCGAGGCATCAAGCGGTAAGTTTAGCTGCAGCGGTAAAGAAAGCTGGAGCGAGGTGATGGGTAATTGCTTGGTGGAGATTGCCGCCAAGCAAAGCAATGTAACGGCGATTACTGCTGCCATGGCTGCCGGAACAGGCTTAAGCCCTTTTGAAACGAAGTATCCATCCCGCTTTTTCGATGTGGGCATTGCGGAGCAGCATGCCGTAACTCTTGCCGCAGGGATGGCAACCAAGGGAATTAAGCCCTTTGTAGCAATATATTCCACCTTCATGCAGCGTGCTTTGGATCAGCTTATCCACGATGTTGCTATGCCTCGCTTACCGGTTGTATTCTGCATAGATCGTGCTGGATTGGTGGGAGAGGATGGAGCCACTCATCACGGTGCTTTCGATATTTCTTTCTTAAGCTATATCCCCAATCTGCACATCCTTTCACCCTTCACGGCGCAAGAACTGCGGGCAATGCTCAATTGGGCTGCATCCTACACGGACGGTCCTGTAGCAATCCGCTATCCACGTGGAACAGCCTTATGTGCTCCCGAGGACGAAGCAGAGTTTACCTTCAACCCCGGAAAAGCGATTGTGCAGCATGATGGTGAGGGCATTGCGCTTATCGCCAGCGGAGATGCTTTCGCCATTGCCTTAGATGTTTATACCAAACTTAAAGAGAATTCTCTAAACCCCGCTCTTGTCCGTATTCCCTGCATCAAACCCATGGATTTGGGTTTGCTGGAATCCCTATCCACCACCTGCAGTCATATCTACACGCTGGAGAACGGCAGCATCATTGGCGGAATGGGAGCTCATATTGCCCAGATACTTGGTTCTTCCCCTGTTAGAGTGAAGAACTTCGGTTATCCCGATGCCTTCGTTACCCATGGCAAGACAGACCTTTTACTTAGTGAGATTGGCTTCACTGCCGATAGCATTGCCAAAGAAATAATCCAAGAGCTAATGCCGTGAGCTATACCTTGTCTCCGCAAGACACCATCTGTGCGCAGATAAGTGCGGTGGGTCACGCTGCCGTAACGCTTATCCGCATCAGTGGCAGCTCTGCCATCGAAATTGTCGCGGGGTTCTTTTCTCCCGCAGTAAAGCTGCGTAAATCCCCATCACATCGCTTGCTACACGGGATGTTTCACGATGCGGAAGGCAAGGCACTGGATGAGGTGCTGTTAAGCGTATTCAAAGCTCCCCATAGCTACACGGGCGAGGATAGCGTGGAAATTTCCTGCCACGGCAATCCCAATATCGCCAATCGCATCATGCAAAACCTATTACTTCATGCCCGCATTGCCAAACCGGGTGAGTTCACCCTGCGTGCATACCTGAATGGCAAGCTGGATCTCAGCCGCGCCGAAGCGGTGAATGACCTGATCAATGCTAAGGCATCCAAGTCCGAAACCGCTGCATTGATGCAGCTTCAGGGAAAGCTCAGCGAGCATTTGCAGGATTTTCTGGATAGGATTGCCGCCGCAAGGTTACGCTGTGAGTTATCTATAGATTTTGCCGATCAGGGGCTTCCCTCAGTTGATCTTGCCGAGCTGCAGCAAAGCATCAGCAGTCTGGTGGAAGATACCCGTTTGTTGGCACATAGAGGTGAGCAAGGTAAGCATATTCGCGAGGGTATCAGCCTCTGCCTGGCAGGCGCACCCAATGCCGGTAAGTCCTCATTGTTCAATGCTTTCTTGCAACAGAACAGGGCGATTGTCACCAGCCACCCCGGCACCACCCGCGACTATCTGGAAGAAAGCATATCGCTGCACGGCTTTCCCTTGCTTATCTACGACACGGCTGGTTTACGCAGTTCCACCGATGAGGTGGAGTCCGCCGGAATAAGCAAAAGCTATGAGCTGATGCAAAGCTCCGACCTCGTGCTACATCTTATCGACGCTACTAATCCTGCAGATGTAGTGTCCTTACCCCAGGAGCTTCTCCCCAAAACCATCACCGTATTCAGCAAAGCGGATTTACTGCCTCCCGGGCACAAGAGACAGGCGGGAGCCATATATTGCAGCGTGATGCAAGCCAATGGTATCGACGAGCTGTCGCAAAGCATCCTCAGCCGCCTCATGCTGGATGAAGACATCCTTGCTCAACCCATCATCACCAACACCCGCCACATTGCCGCAGTAAACAAATGCCATCAGGCTTTGCTTCAAGCAGAGCAGGCTTTGGCAGATGGTTTGGGATATGAGTTTATAGCCTTTGATCTCATCAGTGCTTCCGCTGCCTTGGAAGAGATTTTGGGAGTGGTGACCACGGACGAGATGCTGGAGAGTATCTTCAGCAACTTCTGCATCGGCAAGTAAAGCCCTAACCCATGCTTTTTTAGCATATTACCAACACACGAGCATCTGCGGTCAGCTTGTTATCATTACCTAATCATTACCTGATCATTGCATGTTTCATAGGTAATGATTAGGTAATGATCAGGTAATGACCTAAAGGGAGCATCATGATTTGAATGGCTGAGCATACAGAAACTGCAAAGGTAGTTCCCTTTTTTTTGTTGACATTAACCCAAGCTCCAGATTTGTTGTCCCAAACCCAAGCGAATTTACACAAGGAGCAATAGATACATGAAACAGGGAATTCATCCAAAGTATGAAGTAGCCACCGTCACTTGCGCCTGCGGCAATGTGTTTGAAACACGCAGCACCAAAGGCAACATGCAGGTGGATATTTGCAACGTATGCCATCCGTTCTACACCGGTAAGCAGAAGATTATCGACACAGCCGGTAGAGTTGACAAGTTCAACAAGAAATATAACCTTTCTACCGAAACCAAGAATTAGAAAGTTCTTCTCATATTACGCCATTGAGCCGTGGGGATTTGCTCCCGGAATAATGGCGTTTTTCTTTTGTGCCCAATAACAGGTAAACGGAACTAAGGAAGCTATGAAAAAAGAAATCAGCGTTGGCGGTCAGGCAGTAATCGAAGGCGTGATGATGCGGGGACCGGAAGCTCTTGCCACAGCTATTCGCCGCAAAGATGGCAGCATTGAGCTGTTGAAGCAGCCCTTTGTTAGCCAAACCAAGAAGCATAAGCTGCTGGGAGTGCCCATCATCCGTGGCTTTGTCTCTCTGGTGGAGATGATGATAATCGGGATTAAAACCCTAACCTTCTCGGCAAACCGCTATGAGCTTGACCTGGTGGCGGAAGACCTTGCCAAGGGTAAGGTGATAAAACAAAAGAGCAAAGCTGCTGCCAAGACCGAAGAACTCTTTAGCTATGCCTTTGCCTTCGGGCTTGCCTTTCTGCTGTTTGGGCTGTTGCCCTATAAGCTTTCGGACTGGATGCAGCTTTCCAAACAGGATTTCTATTTTAACCTGTTTGCGGGAGGCATCCGCATCGTGTTCTTCGTGCTGTATATCTACCTGATATCGCTGATGAAGGATGTAAAAAGACTGTTCCAATACCATGGGGCAGAGCATAAAAACGTGAATGCCTACGAACATGATACACCCTTGGAGATAGCCAAGATTCAGGAGTGGACAACCATCCATCCTCGCTGCGGCACCAGCTTTATGTTCTTTGTGCTGCTTATCGGGATACTAATCTTTTCCATCGTTGATACACTGGTCTCTGCCTTTATCCTGCACAAAGCAGTGCCGGTGTTTCTGCGCTTGGGATACCATATTCTGCTGATCCCGCTCATTTCAGGAGTGTCCTTTGAAGTGTTGAAGTTCTCCGGTAAGAATCTGAAACATCCGTTGGTGAAGCTGATGACTATTCCCGGGATGGCTCTGCAACGCATCACCACTCAGCCCCCTGATGACGAGATGATAGAGACTGCCCTGGTGGCGATGAAAGCTGCTTTGGATATGGATATCAGCGAGCATAACGTAACTATTATTGAGGATATAGCTTGATACCGAGAGATAAATTAAACCAATTGGAAGCCGAACTGCACGAAACGCAGGAGCTTATCAGCGACCCCGGCATTATCAGCGATGCCAAACGCTATCGGGACAGTCTGCGCCGCTTCAAGGAGCTGGGTGAGATAAACCAGGCCTGGAAGCAGTATCAGCTTCTGGAAACACACATTGCTGAGGTGAAAGAGCTTATGGAAAGCGAAAGCGACGCGGAGATGAGTGCTTTGATCAAAGAAGAGGCCATATCTCTGGAAAGCCAGCTGGAGCAAGCAGAAATGAAGCTGCGAGACCTGCTTATCCCCAGCGACCCAAACGACAGCAAGAATGCCATTATTGAGATTCGAGCCGGAACAGGTGGGGAAGAGGCAGCCCTTTTTGTGTCCGACCTCTACCGGATGTACAGTTACTATGCCCTGTCCAAGAACTGGAAGCTTAGCCTGCTGGATGCCAATGAAACGGGCTTGGGCGGATATAAAGAACTGATTATGCAGCTTAATGGGGAAGGGGTGTATGGCTTGATGCGCTTTGAAAGCGGAGTGCACCGGGTGCAGCGTATCCCCGTAACCGAATCCGGGGGGAGAATCCATACCTCAGCCGTAAGCGTGGCGGTGCTTCCCGAAGCGGAAGAGATTGATATCGACATACAGGATAACGAGCTACGCGTGGATGTGTACCGCAGTTCCGGGCATGGCGGACAAAGCGTTAATACCACGGATTCCGCGGTGCGGATAACCCATATCCCCACAGGGATTGTGGTTACCTGCCAAGATGAGAAGTCGCAGATTAAGAACAAAGCCAAAGCCATGAAGGTGCTGCGCAGCAGATTGTTGGATGCCGAGATAAGCAAACAAGAGCAGGAAATAGCCAGTTCCCGCAGGGCTCAGGTATCCACGGGAGACCGCAGTGCCAAGATTCGCACCTATAACTTCCCGCAGTCCAGAGTGACTGATCACAGAATAAACTTGACAAGCTACAACCTAGATTCATTCTTGGCTGGAAATATTGATGAGTTTATTCAGGCGCTACGAATTGCCTGGAGGAACGAGAAGGTAAACGAGTAAAATGGCACTGGTTCAGATAGTTCTGACGCTTGCAGTTCTGTTATTTTTCCTATTCCTGTCATTCCTGTTTTCCGGTCTGGAGACCGGACTGCTATCCATCGACCAAATTGCGCTGGAACAAGCAGCTAAGCGCAGTAAGTCCCGTGCTGCCCTGCTGAAGTTCATTCGCCAGCCGGATAAGTTTCTGGGCACTACTCTCATCGGCAATAACATCGTAAATGTGCTGCTCGCATCTCTAACCACTTTGTTGTTAAGCCAACTTGGCGGTTTTGGCAATGATGCTCGGTATATCTCTTTGCTGATAGGTGTCATCGTCTTGATCTTCGGAGAAATCCTTCCCAAGGCTATCTTTCGTGATAATGCCGATACTATAGTGCCCCGCCTTTTCCCGCTTGTGCGGTTTTTCTATATTATTCTGAAGCCCTTAGTCGCCATTGTTACCGGGCTGAACAAAGTCTTACGCAAGCTGCTGAATCTCACTGAAGACAATCAATATGACTATCTAACCAAGGATGACCTTACTTTCCTGCTGTCTCAAGCATCCGAGGATAGTATTAGTGCGCCCCAGATGGATATGATAGAGGATGCCTTGGACTTCTCTGAGCTGGAAGCCCGTAATGTAATGATCCCCCGCACGGATATCATCGCCTTGGCGGACGACACCCGCATCCCGGAGATACTGGAGCTTGCCCGTGAGGAAGGCTTCACCCGCTACCCCGTGTATCACAACAGCATAGACAACATCGTGGGTGTACTCATCATCTACGACATCCTGAAAAAGGATTGCAGCAACGATATGTGTGCCGGGGACATCATGCACGAACCCCTATTTGCCCCGGAGAATACGGATTTGGACATCCTGCTGAAAGACATGCAGAAGAAACAAAAGAGCATGGCGATAATCGTGGATTCCTATGGCGGAACTGCCGGGATAATCACCATGGAGGACATCCTGGAAGAGATTGTGGGTGATATAGACGACGAATATGATGTGGATGAGGAAGATAATGATGTGGAGCAGGTTAGCCCCAATACTTGGCTGGCTCAGGCTGATGTGGAGATAGACCGCCTGGCAGATGACTATGGCATCGAGCTTCCCGAAGGGGATTACGAAACCATTGCCGGACTTATCCTAGACCATCTGGAGCGCATCCCCCACCAAGGTCAGGTTATCACCATTGAGCCCTATCGCATTCAGGTTTTGCAGGCAACATCCAAGAAGATCGTGAAAGTTAAAATACATAAAATAAGCAAATAGAGGTAGTCCAATGAAGCTGATGGAATGTGTCCCCAACTTCAGTGAAGGCAGAGACCATGCGGTTCTCGATGCCATTGCTGCTGTGATCAAAGGTGTTAACGGAGTGGTGCTGTTGGATGTAGATCCAGGTGCTGATACCAACCGTACGGTGTTCACCATGGCTGGTGAGCCGGAAGCAGTGGTGGAGGCGGCGTTTGTTGCCATCAAGAAAGCAAGCGAGCTTATCGACATGAGCAAGCATCACGGAGCTCATCCGCGTATGGGTGCCACAGATGTATGCCCCTTCATTCCCATATCCGGTATGACAATGGAAGAGTGTGCAGACTATGCCCGCAAGCTGGGAAAGCGTGTGGGAGAAGAGCTTGGCATTCCCGTTTATCTATATGAGAATGCTGCCAGCAAAGAAGAATGGCGCAACTTGGCAACAGTCCGCAGCGGTGAATACGAAGCCCTTGCTGCCAAAGCCAAAGACCCTGCCTGGAAGCCGGACTTTGGCCCCCACACCTTCAATGCCAAGAGTGGTGCCACTGCCATCAGTGCCCGCGAGTTCCTGATTGCCTACAACATAAACCTTAACACCAGAGATAAAAAGAAAGCCCACGAGATTGCCCTCTCTATTCGCGAAAGCGGTAAGCCTGCCCGTGATGCGGACGGCAAGCTGCTTAAGGATGCACAAGGCAACAAGCTAAACACCCCCGGGTTATTTACCAACTGCAAGGCAGTGGGTTGGTTCATCGATGCTTACGACCGTGCTCAAATAAGCATCAACCTCACTAACTACAAGGTTACTCCTCCCCATATCGTGCTGGATAAAGTGCGCGAACTTGCCTCTGAGATGGGCATTCAGGTTACCGGCAGCGAACTGGTGGGGCTGCTCCCCAAGGCTGCTTTGGTGGAAGCCGGAAAGTATTATCTTGCCAAGATGAACGAAAGCACCGGCATCCCGGAAAAGATGATTATGGAAACCGCCATCCAGTCCATGGGCTTAAGCGAGCTTGCTCCCTTCGATCTGGATAAAAAGGTTATAGAATATGCCATTGCCAAGCAGGACAGCCTTGTCTCCATGAAGTTGGATGCTTTCTGCGACTTGCTTTCCACTGATGCACCCGCACCCGGTGGCGGTTCTGTTGCTGCATTATGCGCTGCCATGAGCGGTGCTCTTTCCAGTATGGTTGCCAATCTCACCATCGGCAAGAAGGGTTATGAGACTGTGCAGAACGAAGCTTTTGCCATTGCCCCCATTGGACAAGATATTAAGCTCAAAGCTCTGGAATGTATAGACCGCGACACCGATGCCTTCTATGCAATGATGGACGCCATGCGTTTGCCCAAGAAGACAGAGGAAGAGATTGCCCTGCGCAACGCTATGATGGAGCAAAGCACTCAGGCTGCCATCCTTGCCCCCTTGGCTACCTTGCAGCTTTCACTGGATGCCCTGCATCTTGCTGCCCGCATCGCTAAGATTGGCAACAGCAATGCCCTCTCCGATGCAGGTGTTGCCGCTTTAACAGCCCTCTGCGCAGCCAAAGCAGCCAACTATAACATCCTTATCAACATCTCCGGTATCACCGACGCAGCCTTCAAGGATAGCACCTTAAGCGAAGCCAAGAGCTTGGTAGCTCAGTGCGAAAGCATTGCTGCCGAGGTGGAAGCAGCCGTAAGCGCAAAGCTATAACAGAGGCGTCAGATGATTACTAAAGAAGAAGTAAGCCTTGTTTCCCCCTGCGGTATCTATTGCGCCGAGTGCAGCATGTATAAGGCAAAGGACAACCCAGAACTGAAGGACATGCTCATCTCCATGGGCATGAAGGCAGAATCCATTCCCTGTCCCGGTTGCAGAGCCATGGACGGCAACTGTCCGCATCTGGAAAGCCGTTGCGAGAACTATATCTGCGCCGAAGAAAAGGATGTGCTGATGTGCTTCGAGTGCGAGGATTTCCCCTGCATCAAGCTGCATCCTGCTGCAGACCGGGCAAACACCTTACCCCATAACATCAAGCTCTTTTCGCAGCTATACATCCAAAAGCACGGAGTTGAGGCATGGAAGAAACACTTGCCCGAAATGCGCAAGCGCTATTTCTCCGGCAAGATTAGCTTTGGTAAGGGTCCTTTATTGGACGACTAAGCTGGGTTCAAACCCCCGACAACCTTGGCGTAGCCCTTTGTGGTTACGCCTTTTCTATTTCTCCTGCACAATCCCGGAAGTGGTGGCATAGCGTTTGGAAGCTATGTGGGAACCATTGATGTCCACATTGCCGGAGACCGTTGTGCACTCGGCTTTGTCTATGCTTGAGCCATTCACGCTTACATCCCCGGAGACGGACTCGGCTACCAGCTCTTTTGCCTTGAGGGAATCCAGCTTGATGCTTCCACTGGTGCTTTCCAGCTTGATTATCCCCGTGCTGTTAACCCTGTTTAATGTTAGTTTACCTGATACACTCTTGGCTTCAATCCCTGTTGCATGGCAATCCAGCAGTTCAATATCACCGCTGGTGCCTTTCAGGCTTAGCCCTTTGCTGTCGGCCATGTCCTGCACAAAGATATCTCCGCTGGTGGAGCTAAGATTCAGCATTATTGAACGGGGTATGGTGCCCTCAAGCTTGGTTAGTAGTGCCGGTTTGCCGGATTTTGTTGTGAGGCTTAGTCCGGTGGGTGTTATGCTAAGCTTGGCATCCCCGGGTTTATATTCCCAATATCCCACCCTGATGCTTGCCTGTTTGGTATCTGTTCCCTGCAGAGTGATATCCGCCACTTCTTCGCTTAATGAAAAACTCTCGGTGGCGTAATCCACGCTTAGGGAATCCTCGGTGTAATACTTTAGGTTAACCCCGTTTACTTGGGCAGAATTTGCTTTGCCCTTCACGAAATTGACGATATCATTGGTTTCCTTGCGTAGTTCATTGCAGGCGAAACTGAAGAGACACAACATGGCACAAATAGCAATCGCGGGTTTCATATAAACCTCTATACATTAGTTAACTTGTTCCACACTATTTCTTTGCCGATTGAAGTCAAGCTTTTAAGCTTATGCCCACGGGTTAAAACCCGCGGGAAAGTCCCCTACAGGGTTCTGTGAGCTATCATTACAGGTGTCACCATATACGTGGGTTGAAACCCACGCCTATAATCCATGGATGATCCCTTTCGGTATTGGGTTATGCACATTATGGTTGCTCCCCTCCATTCTGATTCTCCAGTGAAATGAATATCTCCCTTGGATCAAATACGGATGAATTGCGCCTGAATTGCGCGTCACATCCGTATTTTACGCGTAATATATGCGTAGCTGGAATAGACAGCAAGCACAAGGATACGATTAAGCAATTTATACCGAAACTTGCTTGAGCAAAAAATTCAAATTGGTAGATAGTATCTGTAACGACTCAATCACAACCGGATAGTAGTTGTATAAATATGAACAAAATACAGTGAAGTGAAGCACAAAAAAAGTTCTTGACATGAAAAGCTATCTTGGGTTATATGCGAATGTAACTAATCAAAAGTATCGTAGAAGGAATTAAGCTCAATGGGTCTATGCATTGAGATGTTTTAAATAGGTGGAATCCAGTTTACCTAGACGAAGCAGATTATATATGTGTGATGTGAAAACCTTTTAATAGGTTATCAGTAGGTGAAATCTCTCAGGGTTGAGTGTGTAACACTATTGAATACCACTTAGTCTTGATAAACAAGGAGAAACACTATGAAAAAGTTTAGTTTGGTGGTCTGTATGCTATTTATGCTACACCTTTTATCTTCTGCAATTGTACCAGTAGAAACAATAAAACTGGTCGCAGAGAAATGGCTGGAATTTCAAACAGGACAACCTCGCACAGCTGTAAACTGGGAAGCATATCCCAATTCTGAGAATCCTGCATACTGGAGAGTAAACTGTAATATCGGTTTTGTATATGTATCTGCAGACAATAGCTGTATCCCAATTTTGGCGTTTTGTAAGCTAGGAACTTATTCAACCTTCACAGTTACAGAAGCTGCACAAGAATTATTAAGTGATTACACACTCCAGATAGAAGACGCTAAAACAAACATGCGAAGCAACACAGAGACCCTTCCCATGTGGAATGCAATCATCAACCAAACAATTAGCATTGCAGAAGAGCACGATATTGGTCTTGTGACGACCATATGGGAGCAATGGGGAGGAGGAGAATCTAACAATACTTATTGTCCGATGGATAACCACAACCTTCACTATGAAGATCCGCAATATCCCGAAGGACGATATAAACGAAGTGTGGTTGGTTGTGTAGCAACAGCAGTTGCTCAAATATGTAACTATTACAAGCGTTGGAACTATTTTTTACAAGACTCTGATAGATACACATCTGATAATTATGGTTTTGTATGTGAAATTGACTCATATTCATCTACTCACGATTTCCCTGATTTCGCTACACTGAACGGGTATTTGGAAGAAGTTATTGATAAGTACACCAGTAGTACTCCTCTTACGGTTAGTGATAAAGCCGCCTTAAGCTTTGCATGCGGAATTCTGACGCACACGAATTACTCCTCAATTAGTTCAGGTGCATATGATAGTTGTTCAGGTTCAGTTTATGACAAAAACAACATGTATCACCAGCCTGTAAACGGCCCCAGCCTTTCTAGTGAAGCGTGGGGTAGCCTGATTAAGAAGCAGTTGACTTATAATAGACCAATTCAATATGCTGGAGGGAGTATTGAAGGTGGTAGTCATGCCTTTATTGTTACTGGATATCAAACTACTAACTTTAACACAACTTTAAACTTGATTAACTGGGGGAGACATTGGTGCCATCCTGAATATTGGAGTTTGCAGCCCATAAATCTCGCAAGCCCCTATCCAAACTCTCATACTATGCGGATTGGGATTTCCCCTAATGCATCAATAAATCAGACAATTCTCTTGGAGGGGGGGGGCACCGACTTCAGCGGAATTAATTTGCAAGCTCTGGGACATGATGGAATATGGCAAACATTTACTACCGATAATGGTGTGTTTGATATCAAGCTACCCCCTGGAACATATGATTTTACATTCTCAGATAGCAGGAGCTATTACGAAACTCTAGAGCTTTGTGATGTGGTTATCGAAATGGGAGTAAACCCTATATCTCCAAATCCGATTATTCTTCACGCCAGACCTCACATTATCGAAGTCCCAACTAATGTGTCAAACATACAGGAGGCGATAGATTTAGTTAGAGATGGCGGAACAGTAGTTATTCTGGATGGTAACTACATTGAGATCGGAAGAGCACACGTCTGAACTCCAGTCACGATCAGATCTCGT
>CALDSN010000054.1 GCA_937924555.1 uncultured bacterium
AGCAGAGCAGGGTGATGAGCAGGACAAAGACGGGGGTTTTCAGCTTTTTAGCTACGAACAGATGGCTCATGCCGGTGCCGATAGTGAGGAACAGCAAACTGATGATGCCGCTCTTAACCAGCATGTCCAGGCGCATGGACTTCAAGTCTTCCAGTTGGGAGAGAGCATTGTTGGCACTGTAGTTTTGCAGTTCTGCGGGGGTGGTGAAGGGCAAGCCTTTGAAGATGCCCTTGGCGGCAATTACGTATAGCGCAAAGATGCCTCCGCAAATCCAGAAGGCACGGTATAACGCCTTTTCCCACTTGCGGTCGCCTTCTTTGTCTATCAGGCTGTCGATGCCCAACACAGCAAGAATCACCGCGTTTATCTGCACCATGATGAGGATCATGGAGGGCACACGGAACTTGTTGAAATAGGGCAGCAGTTTTAGGAAGAAGTCCGAAAGTGCAGGAGTGAAACTGCCGAAGCTCATGAGGGTAAAGATAAAGCTGCTTATCCAGAGGAATATGGACATTCTGCGGTGTTTGCCGAAGAGTGCCAGCACTCCCAGCATCAGCACCACGATGCCAAAGTAGTTATATATCTGGGTGAAGGGCATACCTCCCCAATAGGTCTGGTTGATGCCACCGAAGAAATCCGGGATGATGAAGCCGATAAGCTCTTTGGGAGGGAAGCTCCATGCCTGGGCATAGCTCTTCTCCAAGCCGGCAGCACCACCACGCATGGTGTGATGGCTGTATTCCATGGTGGAGAGATAGGGGTTCATCACTGCCAAGGCGGTTAAGCCAAAGGCGAAAATGAGCAGCAGCGTCCAGGTTCCAAAGGGTTTCCATTCCTTGCTGCGGATGCTTTCGATGAGGTTATAGACCCAGTACATGCCGATGAAGAGGTACATGTAGTAGGTGATTTGGGGGTGGTTTTCGCGCAGTTGGGTGATGAGGAAAGTAGCCATTAAGCCCAAGTTTAACAGGCTGGGCTTGTCCTTGGCGCGGAACAAAGCCCACAGCACCCAGGGGATGTACATGATGGCGCGGAACTTTGTGTTGTGCCCAATCTCCAGTAAGCCTACCCAATGGCAGGAGAACACGAAGGCGATGGCACCGAAGAAAGCAACCCAGGGCGAGAGCTTCAGGTGGCGAATAAGCAGGAAGATGCCCAGACCACCGATGAAGAGCAGGAAGATACGCCAGGAGATAAGCTTGTCCGTGAGGCGGGTGATGCTTTCCAGGAAGGGATATTTATTGGGGAAAGAGATCATGTAGGAGGGCATGCCGGAGAACATATAGGGTGTCCAGAGGGCATTATCCTTGTGGGTTGCGTTATATTCCGAGATGGCTTTGGCAGCGCCTTGCCATTGGGTGATGTCCGATGCTTGCGGTTCCTTTCCCTGATACGCCACGGGGAAATATATCAAAGAAAGGGCAAGAAAGAGAATTGCCACCAGCACCCAGGGGAGATGCTTGCCAAAAGCAGCATTACTACTCTTCTGGGGAGCTTCGATGGTGGTGGGCTTCATTTTGAGGTTGACTTTTTTTGCCATTACAAATTCCTCATCTTATTGGATCATATTTTTATAGGCACGGGAAATGATTTGGCGATATTGGTCAAGCAAAATCCCGGTTGCCCAGAGGATACAAAGATGATATTTACCTTCCAGAAGAGAATCTATGGTTTCGAGTGCGATATCTACGGGCACCTGAACAATGCCAACTACTTACAGTTACTGGAGGCAGCCAGATCCGAAGCATCCATTGAGATGAATCTGCCGGTTGGGGTGCTGAAGGATATGGGTGTGCAGATGTTTGTGTACCGCTTTGAGCTGAACTATCTGAAAGCTGTTGACTTGGAAGAGATTGCCACGGTGAAAAGCTGCTTTTCGGAGATATCCAGGTTGAAGGGAATCTGGCATCAGGAAGTATATAACGCCAAAGGTGAGAAATGCCTGGATGCTTTGTTGACCGTGGTGTTTGCCTCCGAGGGTAAGGCAAAGCGCTTGCCTGTTGAGGTCTATGAGCAGTTCAGGTTGTATCTGGAATAAGCTTTGAAGTAGGAAACAAAAAAGGTGGAACCGAGGTTCCACCTTTTACTTTATCAGTAGTATTATTTAGGGCAGAGCTATCACACGGTAGAACTTCTTGGCATCGCTTGCCAAACCGCTCCAGGGTGAGCTTGCAACTGTATCAAGTGTGGTGAATCCGCTACCGGGAAGGTCGCTGGATTCAATGCGGTAGCTGTTTGCACCGGCGACGGCATCCCAAGTAAGCACCACATTGCCATCCACCTGGGTGATAACCACCACAGGGGCAAGAGGGGTTACACCGCTGCCAAAGGTATGCATACCCAAGTTGGCATAGGTGTCCACATCATACATATCCCATTCTGTGCCGAGGGTAACAAAGTCTGTGGTAACCGCAGGTACGGTGATAGTGGGGTTCACGGTTACGCCACGCACAACGGTGGATTTGCGGACAAGGGTCTTGTTAAGAGTGGTGAAGCCACCTTCAGCAGTCCATTCAGTGCCGGGATCCTGTCCCTTCACACCAAAGATATCCACAATGGCATCGGTGCTTATCTTGCGAAGAATAAGAGCATCGTCACCGTTGAAGGAGATGTTACCGTGGGTGGCATCAGCAATGCCTAATACTTCGGTAGCAGCGCTGGGGTTGGCGATCACATAGGTCTCACCGTTGCCCAATGTGCCGGATAAGGTAACCAACGCAGGTGAGTTTCCGCCATTGTACCAGTTCTCGTATCTGTAATCAGAAAGGTCAACTGTGGCACCTGTACCGTTGAAGATTTCGATAGCCTTGTTGTTGCCTGAGCCTTCCAGGTATTCGGAGAAGAACAGTTCCCAAGCCAGTCCGGCACCGGGAGTGGTCTGTCCGCTAATAGCGAAGGAAGCAGGTGAAGCATCAAGTGAGGTGTGAGTGATATTGGCATTGAAGTCGCCGGGAACAGCTGAGTTCAAACGAACATATACGGTGCCATTGAAGGTATTGGCAAGGGTAAGTTCGGTTGCCCAACCGCTTGTACCGTTGGTGCTAAGCTCGAAGGGTGCGGTTGTGGTCACCACCAAGCTGGCAGTGGCGTTGCTGGCGCTAAGGCTATAGCTTTGGTTTGCGGAAGGAGTTCCCACATTGGATGTGAAGGGTACTAAGCTCTGAGTTATGTTCCATACCACGGCAGGCGGGTAGCAGGTACCGCTAACGATTACATTAACTTGCTCTGCACTTCCGCTGGTGTGGGTGATGTTGCCCGAGAAGTCACCGGTGGTGGAGGAGAACAAACGGACATAGATGGTTCCGTTGAAGTCTGTGGGAAGGTTCAAGCTCTGAGAAAGTTCTCCATCCATAGCTGTGGAGAGTTTGAAGCCATTAGGGGCTGTCACTACCATCTGACTGGTGAGGTTCTCTCCATAGAGGTTGTAACTGCGATATTCTTCAGATGCGATATCTACAATGCTTTCCAGAGCATCAAGCTCGGTTGCATCAACATGAATCACTGGAGTAGCGGGTACTGTCCACAGCTGTGCCCATGTGTTTGCAATTCTAATACCATCATATTTGGCAGCAGGAGTGGGGGAAGTGGTGTTGCCTTGACGTAATGCCACACCACCGATGTTAGCCGCATCAGCAACCGTTACATCAGTAGTAACGCAATTGGGAGCAGGTTCGGTAGCTCCGATAGTGGGGTTCACCCAAAGGGAAACCACGTCATTGGTTGCACCGGACACAATCTGATACTTCAACACTAAAAGGTATGTGGTGTTAAGGGAGTAAACATAATCTGTCCAAATGGCAGTAGTGTTGTTTCCAGCGCGGGACACACCAAAGCGTACCATATTGCTGGCGTTTGTTTGAGCGAATATTCTTCCCTTAAAATCGCTGCTTACAGGACTGGCAGCCAAATGGAAGAAATAGTCACCATTGGCATGAGCACTGGTAAGGTTAGCTAACAATGAAGCATAAACTGAACCTGTCGTTTGAGCAGTAAAAGTTCTGCTAACGTCTTCTCCGCTGGTGCCGGTTGTCTGGGCTGCAAGTCCACTATTTGCAGGATAGCTTGCATAGCTCAAGCCGGGGCTGGCAACGGTGAAGGAGTTGGTTCCGCCACCATTGTGAGCTGTCCAACCATTGGCAGTTAGCAAAGTGGCTTCGGTATATTCAAAGTTATCTTCAAAGAAGGTTTCAGGAGAGGCAGGTGCGGTCACTGAACCGGTAACTGCTTTATCCTGTTGTGTGGCACCGGTGCTGGTGTGGGCGATGTTGCCGGAATAGTCACCAATGGTGGTACCAGTGAGGCGCACATAGATGGTTGTGGTGGCAACTGTTCCGCTGGTGGGGGTAAGTGCCAAAGTGCTTGCATAACCTGAGCCTGAGCTAAGGGAATACTCAAATCCGCTTACGGCACCAATATTGATATCACCGGTGAGGTAAACGCCGGCAACGGTGTAGCTCTGGGATGGAGAGGGTGTGCCAACAATGGTTGAAAACGCACTGAGAGTTCCACCCAATGTGATGGTGGGGCTGGGAGCAGATACTGTACCGGTGGCAGCAAGATTCACGTTCGTGGCTCCGGTGCTGCTGTGTACGATATCTCCATTATAAGTACCGGCAGTTGCACCGGTTAAGCGCACGTATACCAAGCCATTAAATGTGCTGGCAAGGGAAAGAGTGCTGCTCCATGTGGCATTGTCGGTGGAATATTCATATCCTGCAATGGCAGCCACAGCGATATTAGCTGTAAGATTGCTTCCGCTTAAGGTATAGCTTTGCGAGGCTGAAGGGGTTCCCGTATAGGTAGAAAATGCTGACAAAAGTCCAGTTACATTTATAGTCGGGACTGAAGCAGTGGATCCAGTTACACTGATGTCGTCAATGGCAAAGCTTGGGCGAGAACCATTACCACTCACTTGTCTTGACACCCAACGAATCTGCACGACTGGCTGATTGTCACACTCACTGGGTAGAGTAATGCTCTTGTTTACAACATTTTGTGGTGTTGTAACAGCTGTATTTTGAAGAGTTGTATTGTTTTGATATTCAACACCCGTAAGAGTTGTGAATGTTCCGCTTGTTCCAACACGGTATTGTAAGGTTATCTCATTGATTCGATTATTAGTCCCATCACCGTATGGATTACGGATTGTCATCGCATTATAGCTAACGTTGATGTTTTGTTTACTACTTGTATCCAAGGCAAGAACAAGAGATAAATCAAGACTACCAGTATTCAAGAATCCGATTTTTCCATTGTAATTGTGAACATTTCCAGAAGTCGTACTAGCCGTACTATTTGCAATCAAGTTTCTATCTGCAGTGGGAGCAGATGTGTTAAAGGTAGCACCAGGAGCCGTTGATACTGTCCAGCCTTGGAGTCCTGCCGGATAAGTAGTCCCAGCATGATCCAAAGCCGAAAAATCCTGTGTATAAGGAATAGCTTGGGCAGTTGGGTTAGTTTGCCCAACTAAAGCACCGATCGCCAAGAGAGCGAACAATACTAACAAAATTGACTTTCTCATATTTCCTCCTGAGAAATTAGGTTAATTATCACTTAAAAAGGGACTTATACGTTGATGCTAAGCTAGTTTGAACCGCCTTACACGTCAAGTAAAATATTACTAACATTTCGGCATCCGGTGGAAGCAAAACCACAGCTTACTTGCCCATGCAGCATGGCATTTTCTAATCCTCTATTAACCTTGTGATTACTCATACCCTCCCTCCTTGGGTTCATTACCTGATCATTACCTAATCATTGCATGTTTAGTACGTAATGATTAGGTAATGATCAGGTAATGATCCCAAGACAAAGAGCAGGAGTTTTGAACCCGGAGAACCAAAAAAAGAGCCCTGCAAGCAAGGCTCTTGGTATATTTGGCTTTAGTTACGATGTCAGAAGCGCATTGCCTCTCGTGATGATGCCGCAGATGCCGCTACCACCCGATAGAACATCTTGCTGCCATTGGGAACGGTGTAGCTTAACTGTGAAGTTTCCGCCACAGGGGTATCCCGCAGGAATGAGGGAGTAGCCGAAGCGTAGATGCGATATACTGCTGCTCCGGGCACGGCATTCCACCTTAGCACCAATGATGTTCCTTCCTGCTGCATACTAAGCATCGGAGTACCCAGCTTAGCACCGGAAGAAAGGAAGATACTCACGGGGATGCTATTGCTAAGGGTTCCTGCTACTGAAGGGGCAGAGGGATCATAGCTCTCGCTATCGCTAAGCATATAGCGGCTTCGGTTGGGATACAAAGTGGAATCCGTGTAATAGAAATGGTTGGAACTGTTAAAGTATGCTGTATCCATAGGGCGATTAACCCGTACGGCAAGGTTTGCTCCGGTGTAGGCAAAGGGTGTTGCAAAGGGGATAAGAATTTGGTGCTGTCCCATGGCGAAGTTCAGAGTGCCATCGAAAACCAATGTATAACCATCGAAGCTGCTCCAGCTTATGCTTAAGTCCGTCTCCACAGTATTCTTAACCCAGATTTTAACCGGTTTGTTGTTCAGTTCCTGCACGAAGTTATACTTATAGACCATCGCCAGTATGTTACCGCTAGCCATTTGCAGTTCCTCGGTAAGATAAATAGTTTCGCTGAGGCTATTTTTCCAATACATGCTCAGAGGAAGAGTGTTAGCGGAGCTAGTACTCTGCAAATCCCCTGCTGTGCTTTGATAAGTATCGGAGGGATAGATGGTTGTGCTTCCAGTGCTGCTGAGATTGTTTGCGGTGTTCCCATCGCCAGTGAAGATAAGCTCCGCATACAGTTCATAGCTGCCGGGGTTAGCGGGCACCCAGGTGAGGGAGTGCATCACAGTGGCATCAGGTTGCAAGGGACTATTCACGCTGAGGCTTACCAGTTCGGTGCTTCTATTGGCTGTCATAAGCCTAAGCGTATAGCTGCTTTGGGTCTGTAGCCCATTATTGACAACGGTGATGGGATAGTCCATACTTGCTCCGCTATTACCGAAGACAGGGCAGCCAAAGGATACGATGCCCAAATCCTCATTCAGCAGAGCTTCCAGACGGAAGTCGTCCATGTAAATAGTACGATAAGTGCCGCCCAAGCCATGCTTGATGGCAATGTAACGGTCAGAGCCGCTGTATGTTCCGAAAGATACTGAGTATTCGGTTTGGGCATCACTGAGGTTGAGGGAGGCAATCTGCGTGAATGTACCACTGCCATCGGCATTGGCAACTGTGCCCACCAGTAATGTATATGCTGTGGAGCTACCTTTGGCGTAGAATTTCAGCTTTACTCCGTTGAGGGGAACCAGAACTTCAGGGCAAATCAATCGCACATCCGCCGCGGTGTCGGAGCTGTTACTTAGCGCAACGCTGTTCAAGCCATTGGTGGGGTAACTGGTACCTGTTGATACCGAGGCAGAAGTAGAGCTTGAGTTGAGGTATGCTCTCCAACCCAGGGGCAGAGCAGGGATAATGACGCTATCAAAGTTCTCGCTATGAGGCAAAGAAGCGATGCGGGGATCAACACTACTCCCACTAAGCGCTATTGATGTGCTGCTGTTGCCGTTAATGTATATCGTGGCACTATGGTCACCTGTGCTCGTGGGTAAGAAGTTCACGGTGAAGCTGAAAGAGCCTGCAAAGGCAAGGCTTTGCGGGAAGGAAGGTAAGCTTTGCAAAGTGAAAGCAGAACTGCCGGAAACATTGATGGAGCTTATGTTCAGGGTGCCACCACCGGTGTTATAAACAGTAACTTGCTTGCTGATTGAGCTGTTCAGTTCCCTTGCCCCAACATTCCATGAAGAGATCGAGCATAGTGCTTGGGCAGTAACAGGCTTGGTCTGTACCGAGATATTATCTACAAAGAGGTCGTTATCAGCATTACTGGTGGCAGATGCACCATAGAAGGCAAGGTATTTGTAGCCGGGATATGCGCTTAGGTCTATCAACACCTTCTCACCCGTGGCGGAGATGTTATTGTAAACATAGCTGCTGCCTGCATTATCCCATTTGCGTACCAAGTTGGCGGTTGACCAGGATACACCATCACCGATTAGGATGGCAAACTGGTCATCTGTGCCGGTAGTACCGCTGGGGTCGCTGGAAATGGGATTGCTGTTGGCATAGTCGGTTAAGCCAAGGTCAATAGACAGCATAGCTCCGGTGGGGATATTTAACAGCGGGCTTATCATCCAGCCATACCTGCTGCTACCATAGATATTGTTACGAGCACAGAAATTGGCGGGACTAGTGGTGGTGTTTAACCAATCATCCTGCACCCAAAGTCCGGTATTTGTGGCTAAGGTGCTGGGGTCTGCCAATACACCTGCATATCTCGTCCAATTTGTCGGAGGAAAGCTTGTACCGGTGCTGCCGAATGCTTCGGTGAGGGGGAAGGTGGAGTAATCCGCCACTGTGCTGAAGCTCCAGACCGGGCAGTTGCTTGCTTCCACTCCCATATTGGTAGGTACTATTTTCCAATACACCGTGGTACCCAGGGGCATACCGCGACTGTAGGTGTAGCTGAGTACATTGCCGATGCTGGAACCATTTACTAAGTTTGTGGGAGGATTGTTGGTTCCCAGATACAGCTTGTAGCCGTCCGTGTTGGCAGAACCACTTTGCCAGGATAGTGCTTGAGTGTAGTTTATCCCCGAAGCTGCATTAGCAGGGCTGGGGTTTATCGCCGGGCTGGGGCTGGTGATGCTGCGAGTGAAGCTGAAGCTATCCACAAACATGTTGTTACCATAAGCGCTGATAGCCTTTAGCACGATGTAATAATATCCGCCTGCGGGGAGGCTGAGGTTGTATGAATATTGATACCATCCGGCGGAGGCAACTGTGGGAGCCATACCTATGTAACGATTGATGGTTCCCAATAGAGTGGGACTACCGCTAAGGTTTTGGGTGGTATTCAAATAAACTTCCATCTTGTCGGCATAGGAGCTGTATCCGGTATCCCTATACATCCAGAAGGAAAAAGAGTATGAGTAGTTCACGATGTTGCTGCAGTTTATACGGGGACTGGAGAGGAAGGCAGCATTACCGCTGGAGGCACTGTAACTATTATAGCGGAGCATTCCAGAGCCTGTTTGAGGGGAACAAGTGGGGCTGCCACCGTTTGTAACCCGCTCAAAGATTTGGCTTCCCACCACCGCTTGATTCTCCCATCCATCAGGGATATAGGTGGCGGCATCAAAGTACTCAGTTTGCGGATTGGGGCTGAAACCAATAGTAACAATTGGTGGAACTCCCTTGTAAAAGCTCATGGTTGCCCCAGCGGAAGAGCCAATCCCGTAGAGGGTGAGGTTGCCTGCACTTCCATCTTGCAAGAACGGAGTGGGGTTGGTGGTGTTATTGATCTTCACTCTGCCCACTTCGGCACTGTAGTTGGCAGAGCTAATAGTGCCATCAACAGATGTTGTGCCACCCGGACGATAAATGTATAATTCGTCAGGGGGTCCACCGGCATTGCCATCCCCGGCACTTGTATCTATTCTGTAGATCAGTAGTCCTGAACCAGGGATGCTACTCTCGAAGGTTCCGGTTTTCTTGCGGAACTCCACGATGTAGTATTGGTTTGCATTGTTGGAGTTTATCCGATATGCGTTACCGGTGCTGGAGGTTAGTGGGTTGAGCGTGTAAAGCTGGTCTGTGGTTATGGTAGGGATGCTGGAGATCCAATCTCCATACTTCCATTTCATGAAAGCTGTCATGTGCTGGGGAGGGTTCTGGTCGGATTGCATTATATCCCATGAGCCTGCAGGGGTTATTCCGTTCGATGTGTAATGGTATAAATCCGGTGCTCCCAGAGTGTGGAAGAACTCATGGCAGATAACGCCAACGCCCCTGCTTGCCAGGAAGGTTTGCAGTTGCAAGTTAAAGTCATACACTCGCTTGCCGTTTATGTAAACATATCTATCCCAAATAGACCATCTATGGGGCCAGAGCAAGCTGCTCCACGCTCCTGCAGAGCCACGGACAATAAACACCACATTGTCCACTCTACCGTCATTATCCGAATCAATATTCAATCCACTAGGGATGGAAGAACCAACGCCTGCACAGGCATTTTGCAAGAGGGTGAATTCCCTTGTGCGGCTTTCATCATCAGTTTGATATCCGGTGGGATTGGTGCTGGCATCATAGGGCTGGAAGTAAGCTCTGGGATGGCTGTCCTGCCAAGAGACAACCATGTTGTTGCTCGGAGCTGGAAAGAAAGATGTGTTAACCGTAAGCTGATTGTAACTTGCTTCGAGATAGTAGTTCTTCTGCGAGCTTGTCCCGCTATTGAACCAGCCATCATAAGTGCTGATGTTCTCTCCAAATTCTGTTTCATCGGAGAAACGGATATAGATTACCACATTGTTGATTGTACCGATGGTGGGGGCATCACGTGTCACGGGGGCTTGGAACAAAGCTTTTCTTCTAGCCTGATAGACTTCGGGATCAAGATTTATGCCGGGTTTTAACCCTCTGCTTTGAGGGTTATCTTTGCCAACCACAAGGTCACCCGCAATAACTTGAGCTCCACCGCTCTCGGCATAGCAATAATAGCCTGTGTTGGGGTTGCGGATAATGGTATAATTATCTTTGTCGTGTAGCCAGTTGTGAAATTCATCACCGGTGGCATAACACTCTATAACCTTTCCATCAGGTTGGGTTATGCTCATCGGCATATTGGAAAGATATGCAGCATTAAGGGAAAGACATGTAAGCATCATGGCAAATGCCACTATCCACAAAGCTAACTTATGCGTACTAAACACGGAATCTCCTTCAGAATAGCCCTCGCTGCTTCCATAATAGCCGAAAGGAGTCTGTGCGGGATTTGCCGGCATTGATAGCCGGCAGTTCAGGATCAAACCGCTTGCAAGTCTATATCGGCTGATATGCAAGGTTAAGGGTATCTATTTACTTATAGTTATTATAATGTGGATAACGGTAATTGTTCTCACCATTCCAGATTGATGGTGATGGGACCTTCATTAACCAAGCTTACCTGCATATCGGCAGCAAAGATTCCGCTTTGCACATTGAAACCCTTGTCTTTCAGGATTTGCAGGAAGGCATGGTAAAGTAGCTTAGCTTGTTGTGGTGGGGCAGCTTGGGTAAAATCAGGACGTCTGCCTCTTGTACAATTGGCATAAAGAGTGAATTGGGAGATTGCTAGAATGCTTCCTTGCGTATCTATCAGAGAGCGGTTGAGCTTTCCGTTTTCATCTGCAAAGATGCGTAGCTCTGTGCATTTTGTAGCTGCAACCTCAAGTATCTCCGGTGTGTCTGTGGCACAAAAGCCAACGAACAGCAAGATACCGAAGGATATTTCACCGGTGATCTGATTGTCTACTCGGCATATTGCGCTGCTAACACGCTGGAGAGTGATGCGCATATATTAATCGATATGAAAGCTATGAACTTCGTAGCAACCTGCAACATCAATCCAGATTGAGCCTTCTTTAAAGGGCGGAATCATATAGACTAGCCTGCCAAACTTAGCTCCGGGACGAATAAAACCAGCACTGAAGGAATTTTGTTCCCACTCCGAGTGAACATAGTAACGGTTCTTGAAGCGGTTTACAATCTGTCCATTATCTTTAAATACAATCATATTCATCTGCACTTGGGGAGGAAGCGGTGATGAGGTTTTCATGGAAGTACGCAGATAATATCCCCCATAACGGCGTACTGGGAACGGATCGCTCAATATCATAACGGATTTGTCGGATGCGTCTATCCGAAGTGAGGTTCCTTCCTCCAAAGCTTGCTCAGGATCAATAATCACAGGGCTGTTATCACCACCGGGAGGATCGAGATGCACCACCCATCCTTTCAGGGCTTCGGCAGCAATCTCTGAATAGGGATTGAAGCTGGGATTTGATATAAGATTAGGGGCATCAGCAATATCCTTGTCGGTGAAGTTCAAGGATGATACTCCGGTGCAAGAGCTTAACAAAAACAATACAGGAACCAACAGGAGGAGAAACTGATAACTCTTCATTTTATGAAACCTCGTTCATTTAGATACTTCAATATTACTCCAACAGAGATGGTGTTAATCAACAGATTCGAACCACCATAACTAATAAAAGGTAGCGGTATCCCTGTTGCAGGAACCAAACCTATGTTCATACCAATGTTAATGAAGCTTTGGAACATAAGATAAGCCAATATTCCGGCTGTGGCTACCTTGCGCTCTTTTATCTTAAGTTCACCGGTATTCTTGATAATACGAGAGAAAAATGCAATAAACATTCCAAGCAACAGGAGACTTCCAATAAAACCGAATTCCTCTCCAATAACGGAGAAAATAAAATCCGTATGATGCTCAGGCAAGAAGTTCATGTTCTTTTGGGTGCCCATCAGCCAACCCTTACCATACACACTTCCGCTACCTATGGCAATCTTGGCTTGAATTATCTGGTACCCAGCACCAAGCGGATCTCGCGTGGGATCCAAGAAAGTAAGGATGCGGTTCTGTTGGTAGTCCTTCAACCCCATCCACAACACTGGAGTGATAAGCGCAATGAATACATTGGCAATACCGGCGACAGTTACTGCCACCCATGACAGTCTCGCCCTAAGAAGCAATAGGACAAAGATGATTATCCAAATAGGGATGGCATACCACCAGAGTGAACTGATAATGCTGACCACCGGACTGATGAAAAGCAGAACATAGAAAACAGGGACATCAGCCGCAATGAGCATCGCCATTAAACTTGTCCAGAATACTAAGGTTGTGCCGAAATCTGGTTCAATTATTATAATGGCAACCGGTAACAATACAATCAAGAACCCGTAGAATATCTGCCGATATTCGTTAAGATGCTCACGTGAGATTATCCTGGCAACCATCAAGATAGTAAAGAGCTTTGCGGTTTCTGAAGGTTGATAGTTAATGCCCCCAAAGCTGAACCAACGGTGTGAGCCATTAACAGCCGGAGTGAATAGCACTACGATCAATGCCAGAATATTCAAGATGAACATCGGCAACACGATGATGTCGAATATAGGCATGGGTAGCTTAAGTAACAACGCTATGGCACCCAAAGAGATGAAGGCGAAGATTACCTGCTTCCACCAGTGATTCTGAATACTAACATGCTGTCCAATGACGGTTGTGGAAGCACTAAAGATGGCAACGCAACCCATAATAATCAGGCAAACAAGCAATCCCAACAGGGTGAAATCGAACTTCTTGCGGTTTATCATGGTGTCACCTCTGTGATCGGCTCAACAACTTCAGGTGGATCTACCTCTTCCTCCGGCACCTCCGTGGGAACATCCTGAGCAGTTCTGAACTTTGCAGGGAGAGGAGTAACCTTTTTAATCTCCTCCAAGTTACCGATGTAATAATCAAATATACGCCGGGTAATCGGGGCTGCTAATGCACCTCCTCCTCCGGCATTCTCCAGAAATACCGTCACCACAATCTCCGGTTTGGTAGTTACAAGGTAGCCACAGAACCAAGCATGAGTTGTTCTGCCCATGGAGTTCTCTGCCGACCCGGTCTTTCCGTACACCGTTCCGCTGCTTGCCTTGGCATTGGCACCAGTACCACCGGGCGCATTAACCACAGCCCAGAGGCCCTGTTGAATGGTTTTGATTGTAGATTGCTTAATCGGCAGAGGTTTTCTTGTTAAAGGCATCAGTTGTTCTCTGGTAAGCCTGCCCCTTCCCATGGTTTGCTTCAGAAGGTGTGGCTGTGTCCACAGTCCATTATTAGCAAGAGCGGCATAAAAGGCATTCATCTGGATAGGTGTGGTAAGCACCTCACCCTGCCCAATGGACAGGTTTACCTTATGCCCAATGATCCCCACATTCTTGCCATAAGTCTTCTTATACCATTCAGTGTTGGGGAAAAAGCCTTGTCTTTCATTTGGTAAGTCGATACCCGTTTTGCCGAACAAATGATTCTTCACAGCATACTCGCGCATCTTCTCCAGACTTAGCTTCAGCGAAAGGTCGTAGAAATACACATCGCAGGATACCCGCAGCGCATCTATGACATTTGTGCTGCCATGTCCTCCTCTATTCCAGCAACGGAAGAAGCGATTACCTATTTTCATCCCTCCCACACATGCAGCAAGTTTCGTATATGGAGTAACAATGCCAGAATCCAAGCCAATGGACGCGGTGAGAGGTTTAAATATTGAGCCGGGGGGATATGAGCCGTGTATCACTCTATCCATCATCGGCTTTTCCGGGCGGTTTAAGAACTTCCATATGTCGGGACTAATCTTTTGCATGAACAAATTGGGATCATAGTCAGGCTTACTTACATAGGCAAGTATCCCTCCCGTGCGGATATCACTTACCACAACGGCTCCGTTCATACCCGAGGGAAATGTATCTGAGACAAACTTCTGCAGGTCGTTGTCTATGGTTAAAACTACAGATAAGCCATTCAATGGCTCAACATTGCTATTCTCGGCGAATAGTTCCAAGCTTCTTCCTTGGGCATCAACCTGAACTATCTCCCTTCCATCCTTACCCCTCAGCAGCACCTCATAATATCGCTCCAAACCGGTTTTGCCGATATAGCTGTTTAGCGAATAATCCTCTTTTCGGTAAAGCTCATATTCTTTCTCATTAATTCTGCCCACATAACCCGTGAAATGGTTGGGGTACAAATATTCTCGCGTGGCACCGATGCGAAAGGACAGCTCCGGATAGTAGTTCATCTGTTCCGACAGCATCAGTATCTTCTCATACTGGATGTTATCTGCCAACAGGATTTCTTCGTAGGTTTTGAATCTCTGTTTCAACACCAACTGGTGCAGGTCTTCTTCCTTTATCCCAAAGTTCCGGTCCAGGAACTTCGCCAATGCGGGGAAATTATGTATCTTACCGCTGGTTAAAAAGAGGTTGTGCGAGGGGACATTACTTACAATGGGACGATACTTGTTGTCATAAATCTCCCCTCTGGTAGCTGTTATCCTGCGGATACGCACAAAGTTACTCTCAGCAATCCTTTGGTATTTTGCTCCCTTAATCACCTGCAACCTGAATAGTGAACCAAGCAACAAGCTGAAAAGAACAATCAAGGTTACTCGGTAAACAAGGGTGGCGTAGGACTTAGTCATGTGCTATGCTAAGACGTACCTTACTGAGAAGCTGCAACGACCAAAACACCACGAAGCTGAACACCAAATTGTAAGCAAAGCCAATGCCTGATAAACTTATCAGCTTGTTGTCAAAGCCATACGCCAAGCCGAACACCAGAAACTGGATTGTGGCAAACAGGATATTCGCCACCCCAATGGTCAGCAGCTTTGCTACGGTGCTATCCACCTCGAAAGGTTTGCGGAAAGCATCAATACTCACCCCTAACACACAAAACATAAAGGAATATAATCCGAAGGTATCGGGATTCAAGCTGTCATACATTGCACCTATTAAAAACAGCATGATAAGCGCATGATTACGGGGACGCGTCCATACCATATAGATTAACCAGGGGATTAGGATATTGGGTGTGACATGTGCAATGGCAAATGCCGGCATAACCAGTATCTGGACATAGAAGTATGCAATGCCAAGAATAGCTGTCCAGATAATGCCGAGAATCATGTTCTATGCAATCCTTCGCACAATGCACAAAGGGGTAAGCTCGTCACCCTGTCCCTGGGGGTTATCCTTCATCACTCTTTCGATGAAGTGCTTGGAAACGCCTTTACTTCCGCCAATCATCCAGCTTCCGCCGATATCGTTGATGTCCATCACCGCAAAGCCAAAGCCGAATTCCGCTGCCAGTTCCTCGCAGACCTGTCCGGGGTTCAATGGACCCTTTATAACCGTCTCATTATAGGGCGGAACAGGCGAAGTTGTTGCTGCATCCACCAGAGCTGCTTGCATTCCGGCAACCCGGTAGAAATCACCTTTACGTTTGAGAAGCTTTCCCAGGGCACCCACAAATGCGGCAAACAGAATCCGGCACTTCCCGGTTTCATCTATGGCGCATTGCATACTAGTTGGGGAGCCTAATCCAATGCCATAGGGCACTTTGGCTACCTTGCTGCTGAGCAGCTTTGCCAAAAAGCTCACCCTTATCTCCGAAACCGGCACTGCTCTGCCCTGTGTTATCGCCAAGGGACTTTCACTGATGCACAGGATGTCCCCTTCCTGCATCTTCGGTAGTGCATAAGTTCGCACCACCTCATTTATCTTATCTTCCGCACTTAGGATCTTGGTTCTAACGGGGATGCGCTCGAAGCGCTGACCCCATAAAGAGATTATCGGTTCTTGGGTTTTGCTGTGGCTCACTTTCTTCCTTCCTTTTTTAGGATAAACACATGTTCAAGATTCTCCACCAAGGTAAATGGAGTTATATCCGCACTGATAAACAGATTGTCCTGGGATTCACGGATGCGTTTGATCACGCCAACGGGGTAGGACTTGGGGTATATGCGCGAGAGATTGGAAGTAACAATGGTATCACCAACCACAATCTCCGATCCCAGCTTCACCATATTCATACTGATGGTGCCGGATATATCAGCCTCAAGTATCCCCTGCACGCTGGTTCTGGCGTCCATCACGGGAATTTGGAACTTGGGATTGGAGAATGGCAATATTATCGAGTGATCGGTGTTAACCAATATTATCTTGCCCACAATGCCATTTGCGGATATCACCGCTGCGCCAAGCTGTATCCCGCTTCCCTTACCCTTGTCCACAATCAGGTTGCGCTCCTGAAATTGCCCGGAAAACCCCACCACCTCTGCCATCACAAATTCCGAATTGCCTTTATCAAAGCGTATTGCGCTCTCCTGAGTGTATTGCTTAAGTTGATTTTGCAGTTCCAGCTTTGCCAGGGTCTCTTCCGCCAAGCTCTTTCTCAGGGAGAACAATTCCTGTTTCATTGCATTGCTGGTTTCAATGGCTTTCAGGGAGTGAACCAAGGGGAAGAATATCGTATTTCCCAACCAAGCTGCTTTAGTGCTGCGATCATCCTTGGAGCCAAGAAGCATCAGCAAGGACAGCAGAATCAGGATAGCCGGGACAAGATGCTTCTTCAGCATGGCAAACTCCATTCTCCGGGGTTATCTATAAGGATTTGTCGTAACTCGTTAATCCTCAATTCTTTTTATCAACACCTGACGGTAGCGGTCTAAATCGTCCAACACTTTTCCCGCACCCTTGACCACGCATTCAAGCGGATCGGGCACTACATGCACGGGTAAGTCCACCGTACGGCGTATCTTCTCGTCCAAACCCTTTAGCAAGGCGCCGCCACCGGTTAGGAATATCCCTCGCTCGGCTATATCTGCGGAAAGCTCAGGCGCAGTGCGCTCAAACAGACGCTTGATGGCGTCTATCATGGCAGTAACCGTTTCGGAGATTGCCTCGCGGATTTCTTCCGAGGATATCTTTATCGTCACGGGATACCCGGACACAATGTCTCTCCCACGCACATCCATGGTCAATTCCTGCTTCAAAGGATATGCACTGCCGATAGCCATTTTAATCTTTTCTGCAGTCTGCAAACCCACATGCAGGTTGTTCTTCTTGCGTAAATAGCTGATGATGTCCACATCAATTTTATCTCCACCCACGCGAATGGAATTGTGCACCACAATGTGTGACAACGAGATAACGGCGATTTCGCTTGTTCCACCACCGATATCCATCACCATGTTACCACAAGCTTGGTCTATCGGCAGATCCGCCCCAATGGCTGCCGCCACAGGCTCCGAAATAAGATATACCTCGCGGGAACCGGCATGCAACGCACTGTCGCGCACCGCTCTCTTTTCCACTTCCGTTATCCCCGAAGGTACGCACACAATCACCCTGGGACGCACCAGCAAACGCTTCTTTTGTGCCCTGAGGATGAGGTTGCGCAGCATCAGCTCCGTAACCTGGAAATCGGCAATAACCCCGTCTTTAAGGGGCTTAATAACTCTAACTTCATCGGGGTTCTTCCCCAACATCACCTTTGCTTGCGCACCAATGGCGATAATCTTTTTACTGTCTGTGGATACCGCCACCACGGAGGGTTCGTCGATCACAATCCCACCGTTCTTTTTGTAAACTAATGTGTTGGCTGTGCCAAGATCAATAGCGATATCATTTGCCATCATGCCAAAAAAATCAAATATGGACATGCAAAACCTCTTTTCTATCTCTGCGACCGCAGGTCAAATCTATATTAGTTACACTAATTCCATTATCGCACATTCTTTTTTATTCCCCTCAAGATGTCAAGAAAAAAGGGACTTATGCCTGGCAATGCCTCGTGACGCGGAAATACCATGGTTTATGCTCCACCGAGCTTGCTGCTGTCTTACATCCGAATTTCCTGCTTCATCCTCAATGCTGCCCCTATATTCCCTTGCTGCGGTATAGTATCCCTCTAATTCCGATGCCACCTCACTACCTCATATTTCCGAGGTGATTCCCTCATCCCACCCGGGAGTCACGAGGGAGTCACCTAAGAATGACCTGGCATTTCTTGCATGAGTGTTCGATTTACACGAGTTGAATTCCAATAAGAGGAAAAGAGGAAAGAGAGGGAGAGGTATAGGTATAGGTTAAGCGGTAAACGTTAGACGTTAAACGAGCTGCGCTCATTTCAGGTTAGCGGGTTAACGGGTTAATAATGATACTGAGTGAAGGTGTATAGAATATTATTTTAACACAGAGAAAAGCGGAGCGAGGGCAGAGAAAAGCAGAGGAGACAAAGGCGTTGAAGGTTAATGGGATAGTAGGGGCTTTCCCTTAGTGTCTGCCCAAACGGTTAGTCGTTAATGGCTTGACGTTAAACGAGCTGTGCTCCGTTTATGTTAACAGGTTAATAGGTGAAAATGGAATGTAGGGGCTTTTCTGTGTGTCAGCCCGAATAAATATCATAACAGAAACGATATCCTGCCCTTAAGCCCGGAGGGTGATATCCCATAGCGATGGGTTCGGAGCATTGCACAGCAATGCGCAGACCCTCGTAAGAACACCCCACGAAGGGACAAGCCCCAAAGGGCGACACAACCCTAGTGGGCTAAACGGTAAACGTTAGACGAACTGCGTATAATTAACAACCATTCGAGTCCCAGCGGGACGACATTTTAGAT
>CALDSN010000055.1 GCA_937924555.1 uncultured bacterium
CTCATCCTAATCTCCTTTGTATTGATCTGGTGTCAACTTTTTTAGGACGGGACAGGTTTCTGATGGAGGGTGCTGAAAGCAATACAGTATCATTACGGACTTATTGCGTACAAAGTGTGTAATAAGAGCGTAATGACACCGTAGTTATCCCACGGATCAGATAGAGGCAGTAAAGAATAATCTTTGTTATAAATCTAAAGTTAGATTGATTTGACGGAGTGCTTCATACATTACAATGGCAACGGAATTTGATAGATTTATGCTGCGAATCTTGTCACTCATGGGAATCTGGATGCATTGAGTTGGGAATTGATTAAGCAGACTTTCAGGTAAACCTCTGGACTCGGGACCAAAGACCAACACATCCCCTTCCCGGTATGATGTGTGCCAAAAAGTGTTATTTGTTTTTGTGGTGGCAAGAAAGATACGCTCTGCCGGAAAAGCATCATATATCTCATTGATACTATCATGCACCTGCAGCTTAAGATGTTGCCAATAATCCAGCCCTGCTCGCTTAAGGGATTTATCATCCAGTAGAAAGCGGATGGGCTTGATTAGGTGCAATTCACAATCAGCTCCCACGCATAATCTGCCGATATTACCTGTGTTCTGAGGTATTTCCGGCTCATATAATACGATGTGTAATGGCATTGTCTATTCCAGGATATTCAGGCTATCTGAAAACCAAAGAGCCTATCCCAGAAATCCAGCCAGATTTGTAACTGTTCGGCTATCAAGGCAAGGCTGAGTTTATTATTCACCGCATAGGAAGTGAAGGGGATGGTGGAAAAATGCATGGGCAACGTTGTCTTTCGGTTCGCGGGGAACATCCCGAGTTTGTATATCACCATCTTCTGGGTGTCCTTGTTCAAGATATAGTTAATGAAATCCGATGCCATCGCGTGGTTAACGCTTTCTCGATGCATGCCCAGAGACTCGATGTATTGATAACTACCCTCTTTTAGCATGGAGATGTCGAAGAACTGGTTGGCGGGATCAAGCTCCTCCAGATAGGCAGGAATGGTATTCAAGCTTAAGAGTAGATTGCACTCGCCTCTTTTTAGTGCTTCCAAAGCAAGATTCTTGTCTGTGTAGCACTTATAGATATTCTTACGCAGACTCTTCCACAGATGCTCATAGCCATCAGGACCAAATAAAGCAAGACTCCAGAAGAGACTGGCACGCCCCACCCCTGATTCATGTGGATCACATATAGCCATTTGGTTCATGTACTTGGCATCCTGTAACTCGCCAAATGATTGTGGGGGAACAGATATGTTGCTCTTGTTATACACTATGCACAAGCTGCTGTAGGCATATGGAATAAGACGAAGCTCTGGATCGAAGATAAGCTCCTTGCTCAGCGGCTCCCTATCCAGATTATCGATAGGGCTGAAATAGGTAGCCAAGGACTCAGAAAGAGCAAAGGAATTATCTATGCCAATTGCGATGTCATATTTCCCAAAGTTGCTGGGGTTTTTTATTGCCTTGGATAACTCGGAAGCGTTGCGATGGAGAATGACCTCCACCTTGCATCCGTGCTTTTTGCTGAATTCAGGCACAATCGTGGATTCCAAGCCGGAACTACGGAAGGCATCGGTGCTGTAAATAACAAGTTTATTTGTAAGGGGACGCCTTGTTTCCTTCGTTTCGGGCTGCTTCTTCCCACAAGAAATGAATGCGAGGGAAACACACAAGAGAAGCGGAAGCAGATGCTTCATGATTAAACTCCAAAAAGTGCCCAGGCTACAATGAAATCCATCACCAGTATTGCTACGGCGGAATATACTACCGTAAGGGTGGTTGCTCTGCCAACCCCTTCTGCCCCACCGTAGCATCGGTTGCCGTGAAAACAAGCGAAGGTGGTGATGATGAACCCAAAGACCAGTGATTTTGCTAGGCCACCCCAAAGATCAGACGGATTGAAGTAGCTGCGCATGTTGTTAAAAAAGGTAAAGTGGTGAATGCCATACCGCAGCCAAGAAAAATACCAGGCACAGATAATGCCGACGACATCGGCAAAAATGGTGATGAGAGGGAAAGCAACAATTCCCGCCATAATGCGAGGCATATAAAGGAACTCATGGGCATTGATGCTCATGCTTTGCAAGGCATCAATCTGCTCGCTAACCCGCATGGTGCCGATCTCGGCAGCCAACGATGCACCGACCTTCCCAGTCAACACCAACGCCGTTAACACTGGAGCAAGCTCTATCATGGTCGATTTACCGATGAGCACACTGAGTAGATTTAACGGGATGTAACCTTTGGATTGATACACTGCTTGCAGTGCAGTAACTAAGCCGGTGAATGCAGCCGTGAGACAAATGAGAAACAAAGAATCATAACCGATTCTCTTGAACTGGATCAAGAACTCGGGGAACCGCTTTTTAAGTGCTGGTAAGCAAACTAGGCTTTTGCCCACAAAGATAGTATACTCGCCAATACCGGCAAGAGCGTTACCTATCATGAGCGTTGTCGAGAGACCTGAAGAGTGTAAATTCGCCTTCAAATCCCAAATCTACACTTCCGGTAGAGCCATGACGGTTCTTGCTAATGATGATCTCGGCAATGCCCGGCTTCTCTGTTTTATCGGGATGATAATACTCATCACGGTAGATGAACATTACCAAATCGGCATCTTGCTCAATAGCACCGGACTCACGCAAGTCAGCAAGCTTGGGGCGTTTATCTTCCCTGGTTTCTGCAGCACGATTAAGCTGAGAAAGGGCAACCACGGGAACCTTCATGTCCTTGGCGAGGATCTTGAGAGCGCGGGAAATCTCGGAAATCTCCTGTTGCCTGTTGTCTTTATCCCTAGGGAGGGTCATAAGCTGCAAATAGTCGATCATTATCAGGTCTATCCCGCCAGTTTCGGCAGCAAGACGACGTGCCTTGGCGCGAATATCCAATGGGGTGTTAGTCCCTGATTCATCGATATAGATTTGCTTCGTGGATAGCACTTCTGAGGCTTGCATGATTCGAATCAGCTTCTCTTCGTTCATGCCGTAGCCTTTAAGCATGCTATCCATGTTCACCTCCGAGGCAGAGCTGAACATCCTCATGATAACTTCGTCAGCACCCATTTCCAGAGAGAAAAGGGCAACCTTTTTATTAAGGTTAACTGCTGCATGAGTGGCGATGTTTAAGGCTAAGGAAGTTTTACCCATGGCAGGACGGGCAGCAATAATGATAAACTGTCCCGGGCGGAAGCCACCGGTAAGTCTATCCAAATCGCCAAACCCGGTGCTTACCCCCACTACTGGTACTTTGGTGGAGGCAATTTGGTCTATGGTATGCAACACCTCTGCGCTAATCTGATCTATACGCTGGAACCCTTGGTTGCTTGGGAGTTCTGCGATGGAGAATATTGCCTGCTCAGCTTCGTCCACGATGGTTTTAACCGGCTTCACCGAGGTGTAGCAGGATTCAATTATCCCATTAGCAGCAAGGATTAGATGCCGTAAAAGAGCTTGCTCGGTTACTATATTCAGGTGATAATCGAAGTTGGCACTAGAGACCACGAAATCTGCAAGGTCATTTATGTAAGGTATTCCGCCGATCTTCTCCAGTTGATTGTTGCGTTCCAGGCGGTTTATGAGGGTTAATGGATCAATCTCGATACTTTCATTGAACAGGGCTTCCATGTTGCGGAAGATGATCTTATGTGCACTGCGGTAGAAGTATTCCTCTTTTATCTTCTCTATACCTTTACTTACAATGCTACTGTCAATCAGCATTGCAGAGAGAATTGCCGCCTCAGCATTTACATCGGCAGGTAAGCTACGTTCAGATACTTTCGGCTTCTCCTGGCTTTCTTGGTTATCCCTTTTTGCCATACTTCCTCATCATTGCTTCTGCCACATTGGGGGGAACGAAATCATGAAGTGGGCCACCCAATGAAGCAAGTTGCCTAATCATGGATGATGAAAGATACATATACTTAAGGCTTGGAACGAGGAATATGGTCTCTATTTCCGGGCTAAGTTTCTTATTGGTTAATGCCAGAGAAAGTTCGTATTCAAAATCTGAAACAGCTCTCATCCCACGAATCATGATACGGCAGTTCATGGACTTTGCGTACTCCACAAACAATCCCTGAAATGAAGCCACCCGAACGTTATGAAGGTGCTTCACCGCATCAATGCATAGCTGTAAACGCTCATCTAAACAGAATCCAGTTTGCTTCCCAGTTGCATCCGCAACAGCTAGTATTACCTCATCAAACATCCCTGCTGCTTTTTCCAAGATGTTCACATGCCCATAGGTAATGGGGTCAAAGGTTCCGGGGTATATAGCCAAGGACATTATTTACTCAGAGCAACTTTGCGTATATCTTCGATCTCGTCTATCTCTTTGGGTATGTTTTGGGAAAGCACACAGTAACCTTCGGCGGTAACCAGCACATCATCCTCGATTCTTATTCCAAGCCTTTCTTCAGGGATATAGATACCAGGTTCTACCGTTATAACATTACCTTGCTCAAGTACAGCATTTCTACCACCAAGATCATGTGTATCCATTCCAAGGAAGTGACTCACGCTATGCATATAGTATTTAGTTACATCATCTGTGTTTTCGATTAATCCGATGGCAAGCATACCTTCAGCCAATAGAGTAGTTGTCGCTTGGTTCAAATCAGCAAGTGTGACACCTGGCTTAATCATCTCAATAACCTGTTTTTGTGCATCAAGAACGATAGAGTAAATCTGTTTTTGCCGTTCACTAAAGGTAGCATTTGCCGGGAAGCAACGGGTTACATCTGCGCTGTAATTATTATACGATGCACCAACATCCATTAGGATTAGATCACCCGATTCAATACGGCAGCTATTCTTCTCATAATGCAGCGTTGCAGCATTTACACCCGATGCAATAATGGGGGCAAAACCCCAGTTCTTAACTCCACTCCTCTGCATTCTATAGAACAACATAGCCTCAAGTTCGTATTCCATCATAGTCGCAACAGTATTATCCAATGCATCCATAATGCCTTTACCTGTAAGATCAATCGCTTTTTGCAATTGCTGTAGTTCCCATTCGTCCTTTATCTTCCTTAAGGGAGCAATCAAGTTGTTCAATTGCTTAATTTCTATCTGGGGGTGTTTTGCCCTGATAGGCTCAAGCATGAACATAGGATAGCTCATGGGTTTGTTCAGTGCGACAAAGCCTAGATTCGCATATATGGTTTCCATCATGGGGCACATACCCGATAACACAGGATAGAACTCATCGAGGTATTTTACCCTTTTAATTCCGCTGATTTCGGTTGCCTCTTCAGCTGTAAGCTTAGCGCCTTCCCAAACTATACGCTCAGGATCACTGCGCTCGATAAAGAGCATGTCATTAAACCTTCCACTGAATTTACCCGCCACGTAGATTAACTCAGGATGGTTCAAGCCGGTGAGATACAAGAAGTTATTATCTTGCACAAACTTGGATAAATTGGCTTGTGAATTGGCAAAAACAATGATGTTCTCGCCATCGTTCAGTAGATTGGCAAGCTTCTCTCTGCGGGCATTGGTTATTTCTGCAGTCATTTCTGCTCCTTTACTGTTCGTTTGCAGCTTTACTTTGTTGGCTTATTGGCTGGATGAAGCTATACTCCGGTTCGCCGGTATGCTTAACCACATCGGGAGTTATAACGCATTTCTCAATATCCTTTCTATCCGGGATATCATACATAATCTTTAGCATAAACTTTTCCATGATGGATCTAAGTCCACGTGCACCTGTCTTTTGCTGAATAGCTATCTTAGCGATTTCTTTCAGGGCTTCATCCTCAAAGGTGAGCTCCACTCCATCCATCTCAAAGAACTTCTGATATTGCTTACAAATGGCATTTCTGGGCTTAACTAGGATGTCTATCAACGCATCCTCTGTTAGCTCATGCAGAGTACAAATAACAGGCATCCTGCCAATAAGCTCCGGAATCAACCCGTATTTCAATAGGTCGTGGGAGCTGGTTTGGTCGAATATCTTCGCTTCTTCCTGTTTCTTACCCAGTTCCACATCAAAGCCTATCGCCTTCTTGTCCATGCGCTCTTTGATGATTTTCTCCAAGCCGAAGAATGCTCCACCGGCAATGAACAGAATGTTCTTGGTATCTATCTCGATAAACTCCTGCTGGGGATGTTTCCTTCCACCTTTGGGAGGAACATTCACCTTGGTGCCTTCCAATATCTTAAGCAGTGCTTGCTGCACCCCTTCTCCGCTTACATCACGGGTTATAGAAGGAGTTTCGGACTTGCGCGATATCTTGTCTATCTCGTCGATATACACAATGCCACGCTCTGCCTTGGCAACATCATAGTTTGCATTCTGCAGCAGGCGCACAAGGATGTTCTCCACATCTTCGCCCACATAGCCTGCTTCAGTTAGCGTGGTAGCATCAGATATGGCAAATGGCACTTGGAGGAAACGGGCAAGCGTTTGGGCAATCAAAGTCTTACCGCTGCCTGTGGGTCCAATCATCATGATATTGCTCTTTTCCAGATCAATCTCATCATGCTTGCTTTGCTTAAAGATGCGTTTGTAATGATTGTAAACAGCCACAGAGATAATCTCCTTGGCTTTATCTTGCCCGATCACATACAGATCGAGAAACTGCTTTATTTTGCTGGGGATTGGCGCGTCAAACTCCTCGGGGGTGCTTTCCTCTTTGTTTGAATCTATGATGGTATGGCACATCATGATACATTCATCACAGATATTACCCGATATTCCCCTGATGAGATTTTTCACTTCATTATCTGCTCTTCCGCAGAAGGAGCAGCTTTGGGTCTTATACTTATCCAAGAAACCTCCCACAATCATTTATCATGGTTATCAAATATTGGGCAGAGACTGCATGAGCAGTCCATGCCCTTCACTTACAATTATCGTTGCTTGTTTTAGTCAAGTTATTTTCGCACAGCCAGAACTTCGTCAATTATCCCATAAGCCATGGATTCTTCCGCACTCATGAAGTAGTTTCGGTCGGTATCTTCCAAGATTTGGGCAATGCTCTTTCCTGTGTGTTTGTGCAAAATATCATTCATGCGTTCACGGAGATATAGAATCTCCTTGGCTTGAATTGCGATGTCCGCAGCTTGTCCTTGCGCACCACCCAATGGCTGGTGAATCATAATCCTGCTATTTGGCAGTGCTGTGCGCTTACCGGGAGCTCCGGCAGCAAGTAAAACAGCAGCCATACTCGCAGCTTGACCGATACAGATAGTGCTCACCCGCGGCTTAATATACTGCATGGTGTCATATATCGCCAAGCCAGATGATATCACACCACCGGGGCTGTTGATATACATATATATATCCCGCTCTGCATCCTCACCTTCCAAATGAAGTAGCTGAGCCACCACGGTATTGGCGAGGTTATCTTCAATCACTCCACCCAGAAACACTATTCTGTCCTTAAGCAAACGGGAGTATATGTCGTAGGCACGTTCGCCACGACCTACCTGTTCAATAACCATGGGGATAAAGTTCATTATTCCTCCGTTGTTTCCAGAGCTTCAGTCTCGGGGATCTCAGGGCTTGCTTCAGGCTCAGGGATAAAGAAGTCGCTGGATGCAGCAATTTGTCTAAGGATATAATAGTTCTTGGCTGCCTGCATATATTGTTCACTCTCTATCTCGCCTTTGTAGGCTTCCTTGAATGCCTCCGCACTCTTATCTTCCAAAATAGCCTCGTGGATGATGTATTCTTCCATCATCTCGGGGCTAACTTCCATAGGAATGGCTTTGCGCAGGTTATTCATGATATACATGCTCACCATTTCCTGGGCTATCTGCATGCGATATTGGTACACATAGAACTTCTTGTATTCAGGAACTTCAATCTTTCCGGCTTCCTGCTCTGCAAGATACTCGATAGTTTTGTGGGGAAGCTCAAAGTTGTTATCCACAAACAGTTTGGTGATAACGGCATAGTTATCTATGTTAATGTTGATATGCTCATTTTTAAGCTTCATATCCTCGGCTATCTTCGCTTTCATCTGTTCGAGGCTATCAAACTCCATGTCTTTGGCAAACTCGTCATCCAGCTCAGGATACTGCATGCGGGAAACGCTATTCACCATGACCTTACAGCTATACATGAACTCTTTTTCCAGGTTGGTGCTGGCATCCATGGTTACCAGCATAATGGTCTTTCCCGGAAGCTTAACTTCCAGTTCATCACCAGTCTTGCAGCCAACCAATTCGGGAAGTGAGCGGTTATGCATCCCGGTACCTGCAAAGAGGGTGCCGGTTTTGGTAAAGCTGTCGCTGCCATGCTTAAAGCTAATCTCTGCCAATACCTGATCATCTTCGATGGCGGCTTCTACATCAATGATATGCCCGTTTTCTTTCAGCAAGCCATCAAGATACTTGGCAACTTCGTCGTCCAACAATTGTGGTTGATGAGGGACGCTAAGACCTTCCAGTTGCTTGAACTCCAGGCTTGGCTCGTGCTCCACTTCCACCTTAATGCTCATGTCTCCGCCTTTCTCCCAGCTAAGGTCTTTAACTTCGGGGAAAAGCAGGAAATGGATTTCGTGTTCGCGGGCAACTTCGTCAAAAACCTCGTCCACATAGTCTTTCATAAAGTAATCTTTGATGGTGTCGGCATGCATCCGTTCCACCATAGGAAGCGGTGCTTTACCTTTTCTGAAACCGGGAACGCTTATGTCTCTTGACGCTTTGCGAAGATACTTCTCAAATGCTTTGTTCGCAACATCTGCCGGAACAGTGATGTTGATCTCTTTGGTTACGGCGTTTATTTGATTGAATTCAACCTGCACTATATACTCCTGTTTGCTAATTATTAGATTGGTGCGAAAGAGGGGACTCGAACCCCTACGAGTTTAACCTCACTGGATCCTAAG
>CALDSN010000056.1 GCA_937924555.1 uncultured bacterium
GTTTTGATGTTATAGTTTCAATCTCATATTTAAACAAGTGGTTGTTCGGGATAACCCAAATTCGATTCTGGATGATTGTTATCAGTTCTTTTAGCCATTGCCTGTGCCGTATCCTTTATGCCCAGAACCAGCATCATCGGAAATTGCAACTGAAATTTCACGATTAGCTCTTGAAATCACTGTTTTGAAATAAACCAAAAACTTCAATTTCTTGGTATCTGCTCAAAGTGTTTGTATGTAATCTGTTACGACACTTTCTGGTAAGACTGATAAAAGGAACGATGACTGCATATATACAGGACATGAAAGCAAAGAAAGTAGAGACAATACAGCAGACAGTAAGCGAGATCATCCAAACGATCGACAAAGATGGAAAGGATGTACTCGGGTTTACGGTCTATTTCGGTGATCAGGATTTTATTAACGTCATGCGTTGTTTTTCTGCTGATAACTATGACCAAGTATATGAAGATTTAATAGAAAAACGCAGACATATCTTAACAAACCCCAAAACAAAGGAGAAAAAATGAAAACAACACTTACATGTCTAATTATGCTATTGTTAGTGGTAAGCCTGGCGGCTGTCACCCACTCAGTGAACTTTGACAACACCAGTGATTTATCTACGTACTTCAATAATTCATATGTTGATGTTACAAACCCAGCCACCGGAGGTATTAACAATACCGGGGCATTACGATTCCCTTTACTTAATACGGTAGAATCAAGAACCGTTACCTTCAACGAGGGATATACTATTACCGAGATAGACCAACCCATAATCATTAGCGCATATATTTACAGTATGCAAAATGGAGGATATACTGGTCTGGGTATTTCATCGAATCCAACAAATACAACCAGCATATATTGTAAGGTAACAGATACTCCTGCGCTGGGATTGCAGTTTTACAGCAGTCAGGCATCTCTGTATAATAATGACACCGAATACACATATGCTTTTAGTCCGGATATTCCATTATCTTGGTACAAAGTTGTTCTCACTATTACACCCAGGGTCAACGATGTTTATACTATGAATTATAAGCTATATCGTACTGACTCTTTGGGATCATTTCATACATTAACGAAGGAAGCTACCAGGAGTGTCACCAATACTACTTTAGGTAACGTGAATGGTAAAGTATATCCATATTTAGCAATAAGTTTTCACCGTGTTCCTTACATGGATAATTTCCGTTTTGAAGCTCCTGATGCTCCTCTAACCCCTTCGATCGTGCCAACCGTAATAAGTGATCCAATCGTCGCGGCAGTATTGGCCGATTTGGAAGTTGCCTATTCAAACCCAATAAATGGAATATTTGCATGTTCATACTCCGGAACAAGCGATTTGGATGTCCCAATTCTGGGAAATCAGCGTGCCTTTGCATATTATAACGATGGTATTACCATAGACTGGCATGAAGGCGTTTATGATCTTAACCCAGGTTTTGCGAAATGGTTGAACGTTCCCTTTGGAGCAAAAGGTTCAATCCCAGTTGTTGTTATAGATCCAGTTGTTACGCTTTCGGTAACCCTTAGCAGCTTCACAGCAGTACCGGCAGCTTCCAGCTTTGTAGCACTTACATGGGTTACTGAGTCTGAATCCAACATGATAGGTTATCGCGTATATCGTGGTGTATCAAATGATGCCTCCAGTGCGACATTAATCACTCCCGTTATAATAGATGCCACTAATACTTCTACCCAGATTACTTACAGACATGAAGATCGTGAAGTAGCTTTAAATACAACATATTATTATTGGTTAGAAAGTGTAGATATGACATCTACAAAATTGCACGGACCTGTAACGGCATCAGTAATTGGTAACACAATTCCAGAACTTCCTATCACTTCAGTAATGAGCAATGTATATCCCAATCCTTTCAGAATGGGTAACAATGCCAGTATTGATGTAGCCTTGAAAGCAGGCGAAACCGGAACTGTTACTGTTTACAACATTATTGGTCAAACTGTTAAGTCTTTCCCCGTTGCAGCAGGAACTCAGAAACTCACTTGGAATGGTTGCGACAGCAAAGGCAACTTCTGTGGTAGTGGCCTCTATTTCTACCATCTCAGCACACCCTCAATGAACCAAACCAAGAAGATGATGATAATTAAGTAATGCAATAGTCTGCTGGTGCAGGCGATGCAATAATCTAGCCCTCTTTCGTTGGTGGACGGGGGCTTTTCGTTTAGTGCGTATATATATGGGCAGACCTAATTGTGTCAGCCCTTATATATGTTGATGTTCAAAAGGGCGAATCCACAGATTCGCCCTAATACGTTTGGGGAAAGAGTTATAAGGATATGATACGGTTAACCGTTCTTTCTGGTATGTTGTTGCAGTTTGTATTTCACTATCCTCCGGCAAAGAGTTGATTCCGAAATGTTCAGGATTAGGGCAGCTTCTTTTTGCTTCCCCTTTGCTTTTATTAGAGCCTTCACAATGGCATCTTCTTCGTCGTAATCTTGTTGCCGATTCAGGTTATCAGAAGCAAAGCTGAAGGGATTTATCTCACACAAAAGCTGGGCATCCCATTGGTTTTTTTTGCTTAGAATATACATCCGCTCCACTATATTCTTCAGCTCTCGCACATTTCCCGGAAAATCGTAAGAGTATAGCATATCCAAAAGCGATCTATCGATATAGGGAATACCTTTATTTAGTTCTGTGGCAAATTTCTTAAGATAATATGCCCAAATCGGTTCAATGTCTTCCTGCCGTTCTCTAAGTGGGGGTATTATTATCTCGATAGTATTCAGGCGATGAAACAGATCCAGCCGGAACTGACTATCCGAAAGCTGTGAACGAATATCCTGGCTGGTGGCAGAAATCACTCTGCTGTTAAAAGGGGTCTCCTTGCTGCTTCCAACAGCAGTAACCTTTCTGGTCTCCAGAGCGCGGAGGAGTTTGCTTTGAACGGCAAACGGCATATCTGTAATCTCGTCCAAGAAGATCGTTCCTTTGTCAGCTTGAAGAAAGAATCCCTTGGTATGAGATTCTGCCACGGTAAAAGCACCTTTAGTATGACCAAAAAGCTCACTTTCCACTAACGATGAGGTGAGAGCTCCAACGTTTACAGGCACAAAAGCTTGATCTCTGCGCAAGCTATTTTTGTGAATCAACTGAGCTATAATCTCTTTTCCGGTGCCCGATTCACCTAAGATAAGGACGCTGGTATTTTGATGCTTGGCAGCTAACATAGCGGAATTTATTACTTGATGATATGCTTTGCTGCAGCCAACGAAGCCATGAGCTGAATCGCTCTTTTCGCTCTTCAAACCGAAAGTATGGATATCTTCTGCCGGAGTATTTGAGACTTTGATGCTGGTTATGTCCTTCTCAACTTCCTTTCTTTGAATACTGGAAATGTACTCATTGATAATCTCATCTCGTTTGCGTTCAGCTTGATAGCTCTTTTTATATTCCTTCATGCGGAAATAGATTTTGGACATAGATCTATAAACCCACATCAGTTGGTGCAAATCTTTGGTTTTGGTGTAGTACTTCACAGCCCTTTTTATTATTACGAGGGCTTCTTCATATTTTCCCATTTCTTCCAAGAGATTAGTTTTATTCACTTCTATCTGAACGAGATCGCTTTCACTATTACTGTTACTGGCTATATCAATAGCTTTATCCACGTATTCGAGGGATGTTTCGTATTTTTTTAACTTCCAGAAACACAAAGAATAGTTATTATAGAGATCGATGAGCAGCATAGGGGGTTTGTTAGGGACATTCTCCAGGAGTTTCATGCATTTATCATAGTATTCAATTGCTTCCAGATATCTTGCCTCTTCAATCCTTATATTGCCGAGATTGGAAGTAAACAGAAATACCTTATGTCGGATTCCCATATTTTGTGCCAGTGATAAGCCTTGTTTCAGTATTTTCTCCGCTCTGATGTAATCTCTTACTCTACTTAGAGCAGATCCCAAATTGTTCAATATATTTAGCTGAGAAAAGTCCAAAGCCAGGGGTTGCGCTTGCTCCAAAGCCTGAGTAAAGTATCTAATTGCAATTTCCCAATCTGAAAGCTTCACATATAGTAACGCCAAAGATTGCAATGCACTTACAGTAGTATATGATGGCGGAACTCTATTGATCAAATCAACAATCCTGCCCTCTTGCTTTAGAGCCAGGTCAATTAGAGAATTGTAGCTCAGATAATACATATATGCGCAATGAGCAGGTATCATCAATGTGTAGTCACCGGATTCCATCGCATACTCTAATGCCATATTCAGCAAGGGTTTAATCTGCTCTTCAGCCTCAGTACCATAATAGGTAACTGCTTGCAGTATGTGACATTTTACCAGTATGTAAAAGTCTTCTTCATTTATTGATGCCCTGATGCACTCCAATGCAATCTCTTCGGCTTCTTGATTGTTATACATTGCAGCCAGGGCTTTCCCTTTGAAGTATTGTATCCGATTCCAGTCTCTGGTACTAAAGTCCTGAGAAGTGTAAATGCTCATTTGCTGGAGAGCTTCCGGAGGGTTAAATTCAGCCAGCACATCCCAATTATCCATCATCTTGGCTGTCAGGTCCATCAAATTATTCCTTCCTTTGGTATTAGATAAACACTCTGTCAATTTTTCCAATATGCCTTTTGCACAGAGCTACCATACTAGTCTGTGATTTAGTGACAAACTGTCAAGATGTTTGTGGGATTATTGGAACTTTTACCCTGCCGTAGGCTTCTGGGAACGCTTCCCCACAAAGCAACTAATGCTCTTTATTAAGATGAGTACACCAGAAAAGTAAAACCATTATACAAGCATACAAATCCCATCTAATATCCAGTCACTTATTGGAGGAACAAAGTCCTGTAGGTTAGAGCTGGCATAATAGTGTTACTTAGGGATAGCCCCTTACATATTCCTGCCAATCCTTAGACCCGTGTGACGGTTGTACCTTAAATAGGGTTCGTAATAATCCCGGTTGGCAACCCGGCATTCTTTATCTTTATAGTTCCAGGCACCTCCCCGCAACACACGATAATAACCAACTTCGGCACCTTTGGGGTGTTCGGCAGGACTCTTGCTGTAATAGCTGGGGTCCAGCCAGTCCCAGCACCATTCTCTCACATTGCCGGTCATGTCATATATACCCAGTTCATTAGGCTGCTTCTGCCCCACCTGATGAGTTTCACCACCGGAATTGACTTTATACCAAGCAACATCATCCAAGATATTGCTGCCGGAATAAACGTAATTATGGCTTTGTTTTCCGCCCTTGGCTGCATATTCCCACTCTGCCTCAGTAAGCAATCGGTAGCCATTGGCAGACCAGTCGCAGGTAGTGAAGCTCTTATCAATGTTATAACAAGGCGTGAGACCAACCTTTAGGCTTAGCTTGTTGCAAAATTCGAAACATTCGTATGAGGATATCCCCTCCACAGGTAAATCATCTCCCACCCCATGGGAGTGGTTATAATCCATCACTGCATTCCAAAGCTTCTGTGTAACTTCATACTTGCCGATATAAAAAGACGGCAGCGTCACCGCGTGGGTGGGGATTTCATCATTTTCGCCTTTTCCGGCAGTATTCCCCATGCTGAAAGTGCCACCTTCCACCAATATCATTTCTTGGGAGATTGTTTGTGGTTCGGTAACCTGTGTGGGGGTGTTACCGGAATCATCAGCAAAGAGGGGGCAAAGAAATAATGCGCTCGTGAGCACGAAAACAACAAGAAACAAGGTTCTATGCATAGGGAACTCCTTACATCAACTTTATAGGTACACACTTGGTGCACTGTTGTGTAACTGAGATACTATCATGAGCAATACCACAGGGTCGGCGACAAAACATTTGTGTTTCACTTCGCATATTATCAACGAATCAGAATATGGTTAACTGCGCATCATGAGGCGGGTAATACAATCCAACTATCGTAAATGGATTGTTCATTCGTCTCTGGTGATGTTCGAGGGTAGTACCAAGAATGAAGTATAGGTCTTTACTATTTGCAATAGTATGAAGCTTCTCAATCACTTTGTTGCATGCTTGTTGCTCATCGGTGCTATTCTTCATGCAGTTCCAATATAGAGCGCCAATTTCCCAATCCAATATCTGCATATCATGTCTTGTGCCCTGCCCATCAAGAAACTCATATTTGAACTTATAGGGTAGCTTACGCACTGGTTTGTGCTCTCCATCAAAAATACTCATCTGACTAAAATAGTCTGCTTGCCCTTTATCCCAGTCTTTTCCATCTGCTTCATAGTGTGCTTTGATGATTTCCCCGGGTTTATATGTTGCCAAAGATATGTTACTTGGTTCCGAGGCATCTGCTAAAAGTGACTTGATAGAGTCATACACTTGATTGAGCATATATTCATTTCTGATGTCCCAACTTTTTATAAAATCACCCTTTACAATCTTTTCGTTAAAATCTCCAAGGTGGTAGCTTTCAGGCCGGAAATCCCTACCAGTTGTCTTAATTAAATCCACCTCAATCCATTGAAACTTTCTATATTGCTGTTCAATAGGCATTGCCCGGAAGTTGATCGGGTATATCCTTATCCAGTTCTTGTCTTCATCAATGCCCGCTGTACACACAGTCTCCTGATAGCTCTTTGACGGATTTGGATAAGTCTTTACCGTGATAAGAACCCGTTTCTTCATAAATGCTCTACCCCAAGTTTGATACCGAACTTTAAAACCAATTCATCAACTAACACATGCCTGTGACATTGGCTTGGCAACCTCTCAAAACATGTGAAGGCAACTCGCTTCCCCGAAAGTACATCATTATATAGGCTTATCAACTCATCAGCCTTATCTTCACGCAGTTCTTTGCGATAATCTTTAAACAGCATAGCCTTGTTATAAAAGCCCTTTCTCTTTTCTGAGGCAATGCCGATTGCAGGATGGTGTTTATACTCTATACCGACTAGGTTACAATAACCGGCAAGCCGTTTACTGCTGAATTCCGGTTTCATACTAATCCCATTTGCCCGGACATCAATTAGCATCCTTACCCCATTTTGGATTAGGATATTTAGATATTCATCTATGCTTCTACCTTCATAGCCAATGGTGAATAAGTGGGGAACTTCTGTATCAGGTACCATGCTTTGCACATGTTGCATTTCTTCTGCGGATAAAAGCTCTTCGGCTTTCTCACTATTAATGGCATAATAGGGATATGCTCGGTAGAGATACGCCATAAGTCCGGTGGCACTATAACCTTGGAAACGCTTTAGCGTAACGTTAATAACATCGCATCTGGCTTTGTCAGCAATAGCATGCTCTGCTACGCTGCAAGTATAATGATCATCCGAATGATCAAGATAGCCATTGGCAGATAGGTAATCCAAGTCCTTCTGTAAAATTAGTGAATATGGACCAAACTTATAGGGAAAGAAGCCATAAGTAGGCTTATCGCAATTCATACACGACAAAAACTCCAGCTTTTGTAGCTGGGTTTTACCCGCTGATCCCAGACGGGAGATTATGTAAAGTAGTTCTTTTTGGCGCGTGTATAACATCGTAAAACCTTCTTGAGACAGTAAGCTTGGTGGTGGCTAATATGTCAAGAAATCAAAGTGGACTCCACAAATTGATTATCAACTAAACATCATTCCACGTTCTAATAATTCCAGTGATCTCTTCCAACCTATCTCTAAGGTCTAGCACATCCAGATCTGATTCTTGTAGTATTGGTGCAACCAATTTAGCAAGTGAGACTTTTGAACTAAAGTATTTCTTTAAACTCTTTGGAGCACTTCCAGAGACTTCATCCATTACTTTGCTAAATTTTTGCAACACACAATTTTCTAGGAAATCAAAACCAGATCTTTCTAGCGCACCACGAGATAAGTAATTTTCAATTTCTCTTCCATCCGTAATCCAACATAATCCATTAATTCCTTCTACTTCAGCTTTTATTCTGGATTTAGTTTCCCTTATAGTGCCATCTTCGCTTTCTTTATCACTGTCAATTACTACTATCGAATGCCTGTTTACCTTGAACATACAAATATGTGGTTTTATCTCAAATTCCTCCATATCAGGTTCGAAAGCTAAATGAGATAGGAGTTTTCCACCATAGAACATAATAGTATAATGCTTGTTTTCCACAATCTTGCCCTTACTAAATAGCTCAATCCAACGATTAATATAGATTCTATCACTTGGACCTTCAACCCAGACAATACAATTACTTTGTAGAATGTCACTAGCTTTTTGCCCTAAATCATCGATAAGTTGTGATACTTCCTTATCCTTCGAAATAGTGGAAACAAAGGAGCCGTGCTCGCCTCTAGTAACCTGAAATATGCTAGCTGCATCGATACCGTAATAATAATCCAATGCAACAGTTGAATGTGTTGAAATGAAGTAGGTGAAACTCATTTCTTTGGATTTCTCTTCGATGTAGTCATAGAGCTTTCTTTGAATAGATGGATGCAGATTGTTTTCCAGTTCCTCAAATGCGTAAATTATGTTATTTAAATCTATGTTTCTCAATACCTTGGGCAATACATGGATAAAGACTAATACCGCCAGAATCGTCTTAAACCCTGAACCTGATTGCGATAATGGTATAACCCCCTTTCCCTCCTCGGTCAAATAAATCTCCCATGTTGTCCCAGTATTATCGCATTTAGTTTGAATTCTTTGGACTTCAATGTCTGGTTTTGTTATTTGGTTCAAAGCACTCAAAACCTCATCCTCTACTATACCCTGATTCAATTTGGTTCGGTTCAGGACGGCCTGTATCATTCGAGTTATCCCGTTTCCTTTAGATGGTACATCCCATCCTGAATTGTCGGTTTTGTATGCTTCTGGGAGAATATCTCTTTCGGCATTCAAGCGTAGTACATGATATCTTGAGAAATCATTGCTTTGATTGATTGCAGACAACATAATTTTATAAAACTGGTCATTACTGCAACCATGATAGTTGAATTTGTTGCCTTCCTTTGCGAAACTTATGCTAATGTCATCAAGGAAATGTTTGTTAGATCTCATCTGATGATCTATGTATCGAGGGTCAATCCTTTGTACTGCTTTCTTTTCTTCTACTGTCAATCCACGGTTTATCACAAAACCCATATCATCATTTTCTGCCGTAGTACTGACACTTGCACATAGTTTTTCGAACACATCAATAAGCGCAGATTTTCCAGAGTTGTTTTTCCCTATGATAACGGTTGCACGTCTGATTGGTCCAAATTCGACTTTCTCAATGAAGCATCTGTAATTGTTGAAGCTAACGGTTATTGCGTCTATTATCATTTTCTCCCCTTATAATTGTTCATATAGCTTATACCGCATCATGCAATAGCAAACTCTACTCTTCATTTATCCTACCAAGATAATCCAATAGGACTCTCTTCATCCCTGTCGTCTAAAAAACATATATCTTGTACACTCCTATGTTTTACATAGAAATAGTATGGTCAAAAATCTGTCAAGCATAAATCCTGCAATTGTTTCCCTTCATATACTTGTGAAGTATCCACAGGTCTGCTCCCCCACTCCGGTGCAATCATCTCTGTTCTGCGGATAATCCTGCTTGCCAGAGTAGAAATGTCCTCCGGACGTTTGGGGGGACAAGCTGCAGGATGCAGCTTCTACGCTCTCTGCCAATCTACAGGTTGGCAGCCATCTCGATAAAGCCACAGAGCAAGCAGAGGCAGAGCTTCGTCAGGCTTAAATGCATAAGGAATAAGTATGCAATACAAGCAGATACGCAAAATAGTTCTTGACACAATTATGCTTATTATTAGCAAAGAAAAGTGAGCAAGCTGCGGTTTGTCAAGTGTGTCTGGATGTGTAATGTGTATCTACATGGGTAAATAAACCAAACCTATGTTTCTGCTAAAAAAAGCCAGACTGCGGTTAATCCTGCTCGCCAAAGAGAGGTCAATATGCAACGGTTTATCTTGTTGATTTTGTTATCTATAGTTTGTTTATCTATCACGGCAAATCCCCTAACTGCTAATCCTATATATCCAAGCATTCCCCTCGGCGTTGCCGGAAATCCACTTGCTTCCCCGAGAACTGAGACCCCTTTGATATCAAACATCATCCATCAAACTTGGGGTGGGGCGTGGAACGATGAGGATAGATATGAGCTTAGCTACAATGAACACGACCTTTGCACCTCAATCACCCACTTTACATGGAGTTTTGACATCAATGGCTGGGATGCCATATGGCGCAATGATTACAGCTATGATGAAAGCGGTAACCTGCTTAGTTACACAATCCAGGTGAAACAGGATGGTGTATGGGGCATCGGTAGTGAATGCGAGCTGATATACGATTATGACAGATTGGTTCAGATTGTTGCAACTCAATATATGAACGGAGAGCCAATCCCAAGTGTTTATTACGATTTTCTTTATAGTGGTGTCTCAGGCAGGATGACACTGCGTGTGGAAACATTCTGGCCCTTTTCTGACACCAACCCACCCATGAACAAATTCGTTTACGAATGGGATGACCAAGGCAGACCTATCCTGATGCAGAAGTATCAAAAACATCTGCTGGATCAAGAGTGGGAGATTAATGTTCGCAGCACTTATAGTTACGAGGCATTCGATGAATCCACCTATGCTGACCACATCAAGGCAATTCTACTGAACTACACCAGCCTCAATATGGAATTGATCTCCGGATTCAAACCCTTCAAGCTGCAGTATTCCAGCGATAGCTACACTGAGGACTTGGGGGTGAACTGGAGTAGTATGAGCCAAACAGAATATACTTACAACACCTTGGAGCAGATAACAGATAAGAAGTACTACAGCACTATCTTGGGCACACACATTCTGATGAATCAAACTTGCTTCGAGTATTATCACGGCATGCAATCCTCAGCCATTTACTATGAGCCAAGCGAGGAGACACATGAACTGATGCCGCTTGACAGATATTTGTTTGAATATATCTGGCCCAGCTCCAATGAGGATGGCAACGCCCCCGCGTTGAACGGAACTCTATCCGCTTCCCCAAACCCATTTACCCAAAGAACTTGCATCAGCTTTGATCTTGCCAAAGCGGGGATGGTGCAACTGGATGTTTATAACCTTAAAGGGCAAAAGGTTAAAAGCATCGCCAATGCTTATTTCAACACCGGAAAGCACGAAGTTTACTGGGACGCAACCGACAATAATGGCAAACAAGCTGCTTCCGGAGTATATCTGCTGCGACTTAGCAGCGATAAGCAGAGCCAAACAATAAAGACGGTTCTGCTGAGAAACTAAACCGCAAGCCTATAGAATATCGGGTATCCACCGAACAGTTAAGCAAAAAATGCCACGTCATTCTTAGGTGACTCCCTCGTGATTCCCGGGTGGGACGAGGGAATCACCCAAGATTCGCCTCTGATTTAGTAAACTGACAAACGACAGGAGGGTAGGTGAGCTGAGCACTGTAGCAGTGCCAGATGATGCAGTCATGAAGCTGTCAAACCCTCGCTATCTCATATAGCAGTTGACAAAAACAGCTGATGCAAGATTGTGGTATTTAGTGAATTAGCAAAACAATGCATGATCATGGAGGATAAATGACTGCAATTAAACGTGTTTATCTCTTCGGTAACGGAAAAGCCGAAGGTAAGGCAGATATGAAGAACCTTCTCGGTGGAAAGGGTGCCAACCTTGCCGAGATGAATCTTATCGGTGTTCCGGTTCCCCCCGGTTTCACCATCACCACCGAAGCTTGCACCGAATATAACCAGCTTGGTGCCGATAAGCTTAAAGACTTGCTGTTGGAAGATGTTAAAGCCGCAGTTAAGTATGTGGAAGACATCATGGGAATGCAATTCGGCTCCAATGAGAACCCCTTGTTGGTTTCCGTTCGCTCAGGTTCCCGTGCATCCATGCCCGGTATGATGGATACCATCCTGAACCTTGGTATGAATGACTCTGCGGTGCAGGGCATCATCAAAAAGACAGGAAACGAACGCTTTGCATGGGATAGCTATCGTCGCTTCGTGCAGATGTATGGCGATGTGGTGCTTGGTCTTAAGCCCACCAGCAAAGAAGAGGAAGATCCCTTTGAAGTGATCATCCACCACATGAAGAAAGAAAAAGGCGTGGAGAACGATCTGGACCTTAGCGCAGAAGACCTGAAAGCTTTGGTGAGCCTGTTCAAGAAAGCCGTGAAAGACAATACCGGTCACGACTTCCCGGATAACCCCTGGGATCAGCTTTGGGGCGCAGTGTTTGCTGTGTTCGATAGCTGGAACAATGACCGTGCAGTATTCTATCGTCAACTGAACAACATTCCGGATGAGTGGGGCACAGCTGTTAACGTACAAGCCATGGTGTTCGGTAACATGGGCATCACCAGTGCCACAGGTGTTGCCTTCTCCCGCGATGCCGCCACCGGTGAGAACCTGTTCAATGGCGAATACCTCATCAATGCCCAGGGTGAAGACGTGGTTGCCGGTATCCGTACCCCGCAACAGATCACCAAGATAGGCTCACAGCGTTGGGCAACTCTTGCCAAGGTTTCCGAGGAAGAACGTGCTGCAAAGTATCCTTCCCTGGAAGAAGCAATGCCCGTCGTATATAAAGAGCTGTTCGATATTCAACAAAAGCTGGAGCAACACTCCAAAGATATGCAGGACATGGAGTTCACCATTCAGGATAACAAGCTGTGGATGCTGCAAACCCGTAACGGTAAGCGCACCGGTGCCGCCATGGTGAAGATTGCCATGGATATGCTGCGTGAAGGCATGATAGATGAAAAGACTGCTCTGAAGCGTCTTGAGCCTGCCAAGCTGGATGAACTGCTGCACCCTGTGTTCACCAAAGAAGGCTTAGCCGGAGCAAAGATTATCGCCTCCGGACTCCCCGCATCCCCCGGCGCAGCCACCGGACAGATTGTGTTCTTCGCCGATGATGCCGAAGCTTGGGCTGCTCAAGGTAAGAAAGTTATACTTGTTCGCATCGAGACCTCCCCGGAAGACCTGCGTGGCATGAACGTTGCCCGCGGTATCCTTACCGCTCGTGGCGGAATGACCTCCCACGCTGCCGTGGTGGCTCGTGGTATGGGCAAATGCTGCGTATCCGGTGCCGGTGCCTTGGTGATAGATTACAAAGCCAGAACCATGACCGTGGGCGGAACCGTGTACAAGGAAGGAGATTGGATTTCTCTGAACGGCAGCACAGGTAAGATACTGGAAGGCAAGATTGAGACCCAAGATCCCGAGCTTAGCGGCGATTTTGGTGCCATCATGACACTCGCCGATAAATATACCCGCATGAAAGTGCGTACCAATGCCGACACTCCCAAGGACGCTCAAGTTGCCCGCAGCTTTGGCGCACAGGGTATTGGCTTGTGCCGCACAGAGCATATGTTCTTCGAAGGAGACCGCATCAAAGCCATGCGCGAGATGATTCTGGCGGATGACGAGAAGGGTCGCAGATTGGCTTTAGATAAGCTGCTGCCCATCCAACGCGCTGACTTCGAAGGCATCTTCACCGCCATGAACGGCTTCCCCGTAACGGTGCGTCTCTTAGACCCGCCCTTGCACGAGTTCGTTCCTCACGAGGTGGAAGCGCAACAGGAAATAGCCAACGAGCTTGGCTTAAGCCTTGCCAAAGTGCAACAACGCGTAGCTTCCCTGCATGAGTTCAACCCCATGCTGGGTCACCGTGGTTGCCGCTTGGGTAACACCTACCCGGAAATCACCGAGATGCAAGCCCGCGCCATTATCGAAGCTGCATTGGCAGTTAAGTCCCGCGGGGTGAATGTACTTCCTGAGATAATGATACCGCTCATCGGCACCGCTGCAGAGTTCGAGATGCAGGAAGAAATCATCCGCACCGTGGCAGAGAAAGTGTTCGCCGAGAAGAACGACAGAGTGGAATACCTTGTTGGTACCATGATTGAGATTCCCCGCGCAGCCCTAACCGCAGATAAGATTGCCGAACGTGCCGAGTTCTTCAGCTTTGGCACCAACGACCTGACCCAGATGACCTTTGGTTACTCCCGCGATGATGCCGGCACCTTCTTGCCGATATACATCAACAAAAACCTCCTGAAGCACGACCCCTTCCAGATTCTGGACAGAGAGGGTGTGGGTCAGTTGGTGAAGATGGGAACAGAGCGCGGTCGCAGCACTCGCCCGAACCTGAAAGTGGGTATCTGCGGTGAGCATGGTGGTGAGCCAAGTAGCGTGGAATTCTGCCACAGCGTGGGTATGAACTACGTAAGCTGTTCTCCCTACCGTGTGCCGATTGCCCGTTTGGCTGCTGCAATTGCCGCCATCAGCGAATAACGCATAATAGTAGATAGATATAACGCCGGAGCAATCCGGCGTTTTCTTTATCCCAAGGTATCCTACACAATTTGCTTGACTTGCAGCCAAACGAGTAAAACTATGGCAACGGAGGTATATTATGAATGACGATATACTGAACGGACGCGAAATCCCTGCCGAAGAGCAGGAACAGATGAAGGAAAGAATCATCGATGTGGATGAGGATAAGCTGAAGTTTTATGAGGACCTGCGCCGCAAAGCCAAGGGTTGGACCAAGGAAAAGGGCGGTGCCTTTGGCGGAAAGCTGGGTGAATACCTCTTTCTGTTGCCAGATTTCTTTATTCTTGTTTGTCGTCTGGCGGTGGATAAAAGGGTACCCACCAAGCAAAAGCTGATGGCTGGCGGGATAGTTGCTTATGTTATCATGCCTCTGGATATTATTCCCGATTTCATTCCCTTGATTGGGCATGTGGACGACCTGGTGCTGGTGGTTATGGGCTTGAACATGATCCTGAATGAGATTGATGCCAAGGTGCTTGCCGATAATTGGAGCGGTGAAGGAGAAGTGCTGGAGCAGATGAAGAAGATTACCGCCACTGCCGAAGCTTTCCTGGACAAGAACATCCTGCAACGCATCAAGAACTGGCTTGCCCGTAAGTAGATGAAGAACGAGATATTAATAGCCACCAACAACCCGGACAAACTGCTGGAGCTGAAAGCTTTGCTTTCTTCTTTCCCGTTGGTATTGCATAGCTTGCAAGAGTTTCCGCATATCCCCCCCACGGAAGAGGATCAGCCAACCATCACGGGTAACGCCATGAAGAAAGCCTTGGAAGCAGCCCGTGAAAGCGGGATGATTGCCATTGCCGACGATACAGGCTTGTTTATCGATGCTTTAAACGGTGAACCGGGAGTGTATGCAGCAAGGTTTGCCGGGGAGAATTGCAGCTATAAGGACAACCGCTGGAAAGCTTTGGATATGCTGCAAGGCAATCCCAACCGCAGCGCAAGCTTCCGCACCGCCATGGCTATTGCTGCTCCCGAAGGCATAATTGGTATCGTGGAAGGGCGTGTGGAGGGGCAGATCACCGAGTTTGAACGCGGTGAATTCGGCTTTGGATATGACAGCATCTTTGAGATAAACGGCGTAACCTATGCCGAGATGGATGAAGCCACCAAGAACAAATGTTCCCACCGGGCTGAGGCGGTTAAAGAGCTTATCCCCATAATCGAAAACCTCATTATGAGACAATAATAACCACTTTGGAGCGATATAATGATTAAAGCAGAAGTATTTCGTCAATACGACATCCGTGGTATAGTGAACGAAGAGCTGAACGAAGAGTCCTATTATCTCATCGGCAAGGGCTTCGGCACCTTCCTGCGAGCCAAGAATCTAAAAAGCATCGTGATTGGCGGAGATGCCCGTCACAGTACACCCGGCTTCATGGATGCCTTCATCCGCGGAGCTATGGAAACAGGCTGCGACATCTATAATATCGGCATTGTAGCCACACCTGTGCTGTATTTTGCCATCTGGAAGCTTGCCAAGGATGCCGGCGCTATGGTTACTGCCAGCCACAATCCCTCGCAGTATAACGGCTGCAAGCTAAACCTCGGTTTGGGGAGTGTGTATGCCCAGGAACTGCAGGATGTGCTGGGGATTATCCAAAAGGGTGATTTTGCCACGGGTAATGGCGAGCATTTCCATTACAGCACCATGGATAGCGAGTATATGGACTACATCGTTGCCAGCATTAAGATGGAACGTCCCGTCAAAGTCATCGTGGATGGCGGAAACGGCATGGGTGGTCCTTACCTGCCGGAGATATTGCGGAGGCTTGGCTGCGAGGTTATTGAGATGTATTGCGAGCCCGATGGGGACTTCCCCAATCATCACCCTGATCCCACGGTGGAGAAGAATATGGTTGATCTCTCCCGTGCTGTTGTGGCTGCTGAATATGAGCTTGGTATTGGCTTGGATGGCGATTCCGATCGCATTGGCGTGGTGGACGAAAAGGGTAAAATGCTCTTTGGCGACCAGATTCTTAACATCCTTGCACGTGACTATCTTAAAGCCAATCCCGGCAAGAAAGTTATTGCCGACGTGAAATGCTCCAAGAACCTGTTTGACGACATCAAGAAGCATGGTGGCATCCCGATTATGTACAAGACAGGGCACGCCAACATCAAGATGTACATGAAGGAAGTGGGAGTGCAATTTGCGGGTGAGATGAGCGGTCATGTGTTCTTAGGCGACCGCTATCTGGGCTTTGATGATGCCATATATGTGAGCTGCCGTTTCATAGAGATTGCCTCCAAAACCTCCGCTCCCGTAAGCAGTTATCTTGCTGACCAGCCTAAGATGTTCAACACTCCGGAGCTCCATACTCCTTGCGCTGATGACCGCAAGTTCCAGCTTGTGGCTAAGGTCTGCGAAGAATTCAAAGCAGAATCATATGATGTTAACGACATTGATGGTGCCCGCATCACCTTCCCGGATGGTTGGGGCCTAATCCGTGCTTCCAACACTACTCCTGTATTGGTTACCCGCTATGAAGCCATCTCCGAGGCGAGGATGAAAGAAATCCAAAGCTTGGTGGAAGGGAAAATCAATAAGTACTTATAGATAAAGCTATTAACCATAACATTGCAACACGG